>JBAZCS010000001.1:0-66654 GCA_041654855.1 Bacilli bacterium
TACGAAGTCATTTTGATAATCGACGACCACTAATAATCTTTCTGCCATTGTATCTTTTTCCTTTACTGGCGGAGAAAGAGGGATTTGAACCCTCGCGAGGATTGCTCCTCCTATCGGTTTTCGAGACCGACCCCTTCAGCCGCTTGGGTATTTCTCCGTATGGATTATTATAACAAAATTGCGTAAAAAGTTATGATTTATTCGCAATAATTCCGTAATTATATTATTTTTGTGTATAATATACACAGGTAAATCATGAACGATATTATTAATTTTATGAAAGAAAACACACTACTATTCACAATTGGAGCGGCAATTGTTCTTTTTCTAATTGTTCTTTTTATTATGGTGCTGCGCTTAAATAAAAAAGATGTTAAAGATGACAGCATTATTATTGATAACTTAACAACGCCGCGTATTTTTGTACTTGATTTTTTAGAAGAAGAAGTAACGTATTTTGATCGTGGCAACTATGCGAATCGTAAAAAAGGCCCGATTCCGCAATTTTTTGAACAATTTACAGCGAAAGAAGTTGAAGAACTCGACCATTGGATTAATCGTCTCTTAGAAAAGAAAAGTCAAGTTTCGCTTTCTTATAAAGTGGATGTCTTTGTCCGTTCGATGCGCCGTTCTTATGCTTCGATTTTAGAAGTTAAAAAGATTGATTATGATAAAAAGGTTATTCACCTCGAATCATACTTATATCGATATTTAAAACCAAATGACCAATCAAATTTAACTGTGAAGAAAAAAGAAGATATTGGTTATTTATCAAGTGTCGCGCTCGCTCGTTTATATAAAAGACAACGTGGACGAGGACGAGGCGTTTATGGGGCGATTAATATTGTCTCGACATTACCAAAACAAAGTCAAAAAATCGAAATACCGCCGCATATTTGGTATGAATTGCAAAACCAAGCTGCTTTTTACCGGGCGAAGAATCGGATTATTCGATTTTTAGATAATAATACAGTCGGTATTTATATGCCGCGCCGTAATGATATCACCCCGCTTATTGATATTATGAAAAAAATATACACACGGGTGGGCGCTTTTTTAGAAAAGAATGGTTATCATAATTTTTCTATAGCGATTGGTATTGCCAGAGCCCGCCAATTTGATGATATGAAAATGCACTTTAAAACCGCGGAAGAATTAAGTATGTTTGCTCACCGCGAAATTGGTGATATAAAAATGCTCATTTATGATCCAGCGCAAGAAGTAAAAGCATTAGACCTTAGTTTATATCGCAATGAGTTAATGAGCATCGTGCGGAAGAAAAGTGTTGAACCATTATTTCAACCGCTTATCGATAGTCGGAGTGTTGAGATTCTTGGTTATTTAACTAGTTTCCAAATAAGTGGTTCGCTTTTCGCAAGTTACAAAGATTTAACGACTTTTGCGCGAGAAAACAAACAAAATGAATTACTAATGAAGATGGTATTACGAAAAACAGCAGCGACTTATCATAATGTTAAACGTAATAACCGTCATTTATTATTTATTCCAATTTCCATTGACGATGTTGGTTTTTTAAGTGAAACATTTAGCACCCAACCGTTCGCTAGTGATTTAAAAATTGTCTTTATGTTAGAAGAACAAGATTACGCCCATAGTTTTGATTTAGGCGAAGAAATGAGTGCCATTAATAAAAAGATTAAAAAGATGGGCTATGGTATTGCCCTTATTATTAGTAACACCGAACTTACATTGCCCGATAAAATCTATGGTGAAGTTGATTACTTTATGGTCAATGAACAAATATTATCACGAACCGAAGGTAGTGAGCGGGAAAGATTATATTTACTTTCGTCACTTGGTAAATTATTACGGCATAAACGACCAATCACTTTCATTGATTTACCAAAATGGAGTGAGATTGAATATTATATTCGCGCGGGCGCTGATTATGTCGCTAGTGACGAAATAAGCAAAAAAGACTTTACATTAGGAACAATTGATAAGAAGAAAGCACTAAGAATTATTAGTTTTAGTAAGAGGAAATAAAGATGAGTAAAATTAAAATCGATGCTATTACAACGCAAAAAGAAGACTTTGCCCAATGGTATACCGATGTTTGCCGTAAAGCCGAACTTATGGACTATAGTGACGTTAAAGGCTTTATTATTTATCGGCCTTATGGCTATGCGATTTGGGAAAATATTCAAAAATATTTAGATGGCCGCTTTAAAGAAAAAGGCCATGAAAACGTATATATGCCGCTTGTAATTCCGACAAGTTTATTCCAAAAAGAAAAAGATCATATTGAAGGCTTTGCCCCGGAAACTTTAGTCGCAACATTAGGCGGTAATCAAAAGATTGAAGATCCATTAATTATTCGCCCAACGAGTGAAGTATTATTTTGTGATCATTTTGCAAAGATTGTTAGCTCGCATCGTGACTTACCAAAACTATATAACCAATGGTGTTCGGTTGTTCGCTGGGAAAAAACAACCCGTCCTTTCTTACGCGGCAGTGAATTTTTATGGCAAGAAGGCCATACAATCCACGAAAGTGAAGTTGAAGCTCGTAACCACGCTTTAACAATGTTAAAAGTTTATGAAGACATGGGGAAAGACCTATTAGCGATTCCTTTTTTAACTGGTAATAAAACGGAAAAAGAAAAATTTGCCGGCGCCGAACAAACATTTACAATTGAAGCTTTAATGCCGGACGGTAAAGCTTTACAAAGTGGCACCACTCATTATTTTGGCCAAGGTTTTGCCAAAGTCTTTAATATTCAATTCCAAGATAAAAATAATACATTGAAATACGTCCATCAAACAAGTTTTGGTGTTTCTACAAGACTTATTGGTGCGGTCATTATGGCCCATGGCGATGATAATGGTCTTAACTTACCACCCCGCGTTGCCCCAATTCAAGTTGTAATCGTCCCGATTCAACAAAATCAACCTGGCGTTTTAAATAAAGCGTATGAACTAGAAAAACGCCTAAAAGCAAAAGGCATTCGCGTTAAAGTCGATAGTAGTGATAAATCCCCAGGCTGGAAGTTTGCCGAATACGAAATGAAAGGTGTACCATTACGTTTAGAAATTGGTCCGCGTGACTTAAAAGCGGGGCTTGTAAGTGGCGCGCTTCGTCACAATCATGAAAAGTTTAATTTCGCCGACGCTGAACTGGAAGCGAAAGTGGAAACTTTACTTGATGATATTCATGATGCAATGTATCAAAAAGCCTTAACTTACTTACTAGACCACACCTTTGAAGTACATACAATGGAAGAACTAGAAGACGCCTTAAACAATAAATTAGGATACGCAAAAATGATGTGGAGCGGGGACCAAGAACACCTTGATATTATTAAAGAACGGTTCCAAGCAACGGCAAGAGCGCTTCCTTTTAATCAAACGCCATTTAGTGAAAAGTGCCTTGTCAGTGGCAAGAAAGCTAAATATGTTGTCATCGTTGGTAAAGCTTACTAATTTATTTATTTACAAATAATTTTGGTTATGCTATTATTTACCAAGACGGAGTAGTACCCAAGTTGGTGAAGGGGCTTCCCTGCTAAGGAAGTAGGTCGGGTAACTGGCGCGTGAGTTCGAGTCTCACCTACTCCGCCATTAATAAAATAACACTCATTAATTGGGTGTTTTTTATTTTATAGGCCTATAGGATTGCAAAAAAGCCTTCTTTTATAGAGTAAAAAGAAATTTAAGGCATTTAAGGGAAAAATTGCATATTTTACATTGTAAAAATGGTGTTAATCATGTTAAAATGACAATACAAAAAGTAAGGGAAAAAGATATTATGGTAAATATGTATTTGTCGATTATTACGGATGTAACAAAAATTATTCAAGTTGTTATTATTTTTCTAGCGATTCTCGCGCTTGACATTTTTTTGTTTTTCTTTTTAAAACGGCTATTTCCTAAACTTATTCTTAGTTTTACTTCCCTTGCTTTAATTGCTTCTAGTCTCTTTGATTTAGAAATTCTTTCCATTTTCCTTGGCCTTTTTTACTTTGGTAGTGTCATGCTCTTTATCTTTGGTAACATGTCAGAATTTAGATGGTTATTTTCCAATAGTGTCGCGGCAAAAGACCGGCGACCCCGGCGTGAACAACGGAAAATTTATGACCAAGAAGAGATCGCTAACCAACTTGTTAGTGCCGTCTTAAATCTTTCCAAAACAAAGATGGGGGCCCTTATTACAATCGAAAGATCAAATGAATTAACGGATCTTTTAAAAAATGGCACGATGATTAACGCCCCAGTTACCGCAGCTTTACTTACAACTATTTTCTATAAAGGAACGACACTTCATGATGGCGCAGTAGTCATTCGTGAAGATACTATTTTAGCGGCAAGCGTTTACTTTACGCCATCCACCAAACCATTAACAGGTAAAGTTGGTTCAAGACACCGCGCTGCTCTTGGCATTAGTGAAGTAACTGATGCTGTTACTATTGTCGTTAGTGAAGAAACGGGACGGATTAGCTTTGCCTATAAAGGCAACTTACAACCAGTTAATCCTGATGACTTCCGTAAAGTTTTAATTGATTACTTATTTCCAAAATATTAGAGGTATATATATGAAATTATTTGGTACAGATGGCATTCGCGGGAAAGGCAATGTTTTACTTACGCCCGCATTAAGTTTTAAAGTTGGGGCTTTTTTAGGACAATATTTAAAAAGTAATAATATCGTTTTAGCCCAAGATACAAGAAGAAGTGGTCCCGTTATTTTAAATAGTTTAGTGGCTGGTATTTTAAGTAGTGGCGGTAACGCAACGGTCCTTGGTGTTGCCCCGACCCCCGCTTTAGCTTATATTTGTAAAAAGCATAACTTTGATTACGGCATTATGATTAGTGCTTCGCACAATCCTTTCGCCGATAACGGTGTTAAGATTTTTGATACAAATGGCTTTAAGATAAGTGAGACTATTGAAGAAGCGATTGAAAAGTATATTGCAAGTAACGAAGAATTACCACTTAAGACTGGAAAAGAAATTGGTGTTTTAAATGATAATAAAGCACTATTAAGCGAATATGTTACGTATGTCCGTGAGGCTTATCGTGATACTTTGGACCTTCATCTTTTAGTCGATGGGGCTAATGGTTCAGCTTCGAGTGTTATTAAAGATGTTCTTGCTGGTTTAAAACTTAAAGCCACGATTAAACATATTACTCCTGACGGTATTAACATTAATGAAAATTGTGGTTCAACCCACCTTGCAAACTTACAAAAAGAAATAAAAGATAATCCTGGGAAGTATGATTTAGGAGTCGCTTTTGATGGCGACGCTGATCGCGTCTTATTTGTAGGGGCGAATGGTGAAGAGTTTGATGGTGATTATGTTTTATATTTACTCGGTAAGCACTATAAGAAAATTGGTATTTTAAAAGATGATACCGTTGTTATTACCGTAATGGCAAATTACGGCTTAAACGCTGCATTTAACGCCTTAAATATTAAAATGGCAGTTACGGGGGTCGGTGATAAATACGTGCAAAGAGAGATGGTGGCAAACGATTATTTAATCGGGGGCGAGCAATCAGGTCACACGATCTTTAATGGTTTTATTAAAACGGGTGACGGTATTTATACGCTAATGAAAGTACTTGATGTCCTAGCTGCCGAAAAGACAACCTTTAGTGAATACACGAAAGAATTTAAAAAGTATCCGCAATGTTTATTAAACATTAAGGTGAGTGATAAAAACAAAGCTATGAATGACCCACTTTTACTTGCCGAAGTTAAAAAAATCGAACAAGAACTTGGCGGTCATGGCCGTGTTTTAGTGCGGGCAAGCGGGACTGAACAATTAGTGCGTGTCATGGTTGAAGCAATGACAAATGAAGAAGCTCTTAACGCCGCCCACCATTTAGCAACTTTCGTTAAATAACGAAAATAATCAACGAAATTATTTAAAAGGGGTATAGATTGCCCCTTTTTTGTATATAATAAAAAGGTAGGAAAGGATTGCATAAATGGAATTTAAAGATAAATTATTATCCCATAAAATGGGAAAAGAAGAAATTGCATATTTAAATGACATGCATCCTTTTGACTTAGTTGAATTATATGAAAGTCTAGATATCAGAACGCAAAATTATTTAATTACCCTTCTAAGTGAAGATACTTTTGCGGCGGTCTTAAGTTTCTTAGACCCAGAACGCGCTGCTTTATTTATTGAACGAATGGAGCTATCGCGCCAACAATCACTTTTAAACTTAATTGATCCTGACGATGCGGCCGATATTATTGCGGAATTACCAGATGACGTCAGTGCCGAACTTGTGAGTTCGCTTGGTGAAGAAAATAAAGCCGTTGCCCTGCTTAAATATGACGAAGAACAAGCCGGGGCGATGATGAATAACTTATTTGTGACGGTGAGTCTTAATGATGACGTTAAAGAAGCAACACGCAAAGTTATTAAAATGGCCGGAGATGTTAGTTCAATTCAAACGATCTTTGTGACGAACGAAAAAGATGAATATCTTGGACAATTTCCGCTTAAAACATTATTAAAGGCGAAACCCCCGCTACGGGTAAGTGATATTATTACCCATGAAACAACATTCTTAGATACGACCCCGCTTGATGATATCGTCTCCTTTATGAAAGAGTTTAGTGATCACGATATTGCAATTGTTAATTCCGAAAGTGTGTTAGTTGGGATCATTACGGCAAGTGACATTATTGAAGAGTACCACGCTGAAGCGATCGAAGACTTTTCAAAATTAAGTGCCTTACCGGAAATTGACTTTACGCAAGGCATCTTTAAAAGCGCAATTAAAAGGCTACCGTGGCTTTTAGGACTTTTAGCCCTATCAATTATCATTGCCCTAATTACCGCCCAATTTGAGGCTGTAATTCAAGCTACTGTTGCCCTAGCCTTTTTCCAACCACTTATTTTAGACGTTGGAGGGGACGTAGCGAGTCAAACTTTAGCGGTTACGCTTATTGCGCTTAATAAAGAAGATAGTGATTTAAAGAAAACAGGCCGCAAAGAAGTAATTTCCGGCTTAATAACGGGAGTCGGTCTTTCAATCGTTTCCTTTATTATTACGTACCTTTTTGGAATGTGGACTAAATATAGTGCCCCCTTATTACTCGCGACTGTCGTTAGTGTTTCGCTCATCATTACCGTTATTATTGGTTTTATGTTTGGCCTTTTAGTGCCAATCTTATTACATAAAATAAAAATTGACCCTGCTGTCGCTAGTGGACCGTTTATTACAACCTCAATTGATATTTTGAGCTTGCTCGTCTATTTCTCATTAGCGCTTTTAATCTTATAGAAAGGAGAATAACCGATGGACATTAATTTTGACACTACTGATCGTTATTTAAAACCAGTTTTACTTAGTGCCGCGACAAGTGATCTTGCCGAACTCTTTGAAGAAAATAAAAACCAACGTTATCGGATTTTCCTTTTAATTGGCAGCAAGAAATTTAGTGAAGTTTTCATCTTCTTAGAAGACGAAATGCAAGTTGAATTTTTTAACACTTTAAAACGCAGTGAAAAGCAAAACCTACTTAATAGTTTAAGTGTTAATGACTTAAAGACTTTCCTTGGTCTATATAAAGAAGGAAAGCGGATTGAACTCTTTAAACTAGTGGAACGAAAAAATGCCCTAGCCGTTGTTAAACTCTTTTCTTATGAAGAAGATAGCGCCGCGGCCGTTAGTTCCCCGCACTTTATTTCTTTCCCGATTACAACAACAGTAAAAGAGGCGACATACAACACAATTGCTAATGCGGCGGAAAATGATGAAATTGATGTCATTTTCTTCCATGACGCTAATAATAAGTATGTTGGAGCGACGACGATTAAAGATTTAATTGCTGCTCGTTCGACAACACCAATTGAAGAAGTAATTGATGAACAATTCCCCTTTGTATATGAAGATGATAAATTTACAAAAGCCTTACGTATAATTCGCGATTATGACTTATTAATGCTTCCGGTATTAACGCGTGATCATGAAATGATTGGTTTTGTATCCGAAACGGACGCTTTAAACTTAATGGCCGAAAACCATGAAAACACGTTACGGAAGATGGTGAAGGTTGCCGAAGATGACGATAATTTAAGTGCGACAAGTACTGCCTTTACCCGGTTACCGTGGCTTTTACTTTCCGTTGTTTTAAACTTAGTAATCGCGAGCGGGCTAACAACCTTTGAAGCCTTAATTAGTGCTTTCGTTGGTTTAGTGTTATTCCAGCCGATGATTTTAGGGATGGCCGGGAATATTGGTACGCAATCGATGGGGGTTACCATCTTAGGTCTTCATCAAGATAATATGAAAATGAAGCGCCACGTTGGCCGTGAGTTTTTAATTGGCCTTATTAATAGCGTCATCTCTGGTATTGTTGGTTTTGGCGTTGTCTATCTTTTCTTAATCGTTATTAAGCAACCGCATGCCTTTGCTTACGGCATCGTTGTCGGCCTTGCTTTAATCTTTGCGATGCTTATTAGTGCGGTCGCTGGAGTTTTAACTCCGATTATTTTACGGGCGATGAAGTTTGATGAAAAAGCAGCGTCTGGTCCTTTAATCTCAACTATTAATGACTTCTTTGCCTTACAAGCATATTTCTTAATTGCGCTTTTACTAATGAACTTTTTAAAGTAAATGATAATTAACAATAAAAAAAGACCCTTTCGGGTCAGTTTTATAAGTAATCAAGAACTAATTAAGCAGTGTAATTAGGACCAAAGATTCCTTGATAATTCCAAGCGTTAGCAAGATATTGGGCTTTGCTAAGTTTTGTATCTTGTTGGGCATTAACCCCGATAAAGACGTTTGAAACACCGTTATAACCATCGGTAAAGTCAACTTGGAAAATGGTTGGGGTTTGGAACTTTTCTTTACTGGCGGAATAAATATCATCGATTTGCGTTTCCGTAATACCACCATTTAAGTAGAAGTGCGTTTCATAAGCTTCACCAGCGTATTCTTCAAAACTTGAGAAGTTACGATGTAAGAACGCTTCAAAGGCGCTACTTGCACTATCGTCACCAGCAAATCCACCTTCTTTTTTCCAATCTTCTTTTGCTTTACCAGTTAATTCTTGGTCAACGAAGATTGTTTTGATGGCAAGTTTTTCACCTTGGATTAATGCTTTACCATCGCCTGCTAAATATTCAAAGCCTTCTTTAGCAGCGGTACACGCTGCACACGCTTTATCTTTTTGGACAAACACTAAGAAGAACTTTTGACCACTTAGCGAAGTACTTGTTCCTTCGCTATTGTTTTTGATTTCTTTAAAGAGTTTATCAGCAGCGCTATTTTCGGCACCGGCAAGCGATACTTGATATTTTTTATAATATGTTTCCGCGCTGTTATTACGATCTTCAATCGCCTTAATGCCGTCAACGACACTTGGGATTGCAAAAATAACACCGAAGATAATTCCAACAATTAATAGTGGTTGGACCCATGCGGTTTCTTTAATCCAACGCCAGATTCCAATAAAGAAACCTCCTATAACACTTAATACTTTTTTCATTAAATGTTTCCTCCTTCTATTTATAATAGAGCACGTATAATAATAACACTACGTTAATTAAATTTCAAACAAAAGATAATAGAAATATTGCAAATGCGTGCACATTTTTAATAATATCATAAATATATTAACTCTTTTAAATAAAAAGATAACTTTTAGTCAATTTGCGTTGATATTTTAACTTATTACTCATATAATCTTTGTGAGTGAGGTAAAGTATGGGCAATCGATTAAGTTTTATTCGTAATTTGAAAAAAGCGCTTGTCAAAAGACCGCGTTTAAAAATATTCTTAGAATGGCTTTATTTATTAGGAATCGTTACCTTAAGTGCTTTTACTTACGCATTAGCGTTTCGCCTTTTTATTCACCCCTCATTTGAAACTTTAACAAGTGTTTCCGGCCGCCAAGTGCTTTTCGTTGCCGGTGGCGTTTCCGGGTTATCACAAAACTTTGTTAAATTAATATATGACATTTTTGGCATTCAAGCATTAGACCGTAATATTTTGCAATCAATTCTTTACTTTGTCTTAAACATTCCGGTCTTTATATTAGGATGGCTTAAAATTGGGAAACGATTTACTGTTTTCTCAATAATTAACGTCATGTTAGCGTCGCTTTTTATTTCCATTATTCCGGAAAGTTGGGAGACCGCTGTTTTATATGATTCACAATTAACTAGAACGTTATACGCTGGTATTTTAGCCGGTTTTAGTGCCGCCATTGCCTTTAAGGGCAATGTCAGTAGTGGCGGGATGGATATTATCGCCTATTACTTCGCAAACCGAAAAAGTGAAGGGGTCGGTAAATATAACGTTTCCTTTAATATTGCGGTCGTCTTATTCTACTTTATTCTTAACTTAATTAAACCAAGTACGACCCAAGATGTCATTGTTGATCCAAGTGTAACATCAATTAACGTTGCCATCACTAGCTTTATTTCCAGTGTGACGTATTTAGTGATGACGTCGTTTGTAATTGATCTTATTAATGTCCGCAATAAAAAAGCCCAAGTGCAAGTTATTACAAATCATGAAGAACTCGCGCAGATTCTTATTTCAAACTTCCCCCATGGCGCGACCACCGTTAAAGGAGTCGGTGTTTATAGTAATAATGAAAAAACGATTATTTATATGACCGTTTCCAGTAACGAAGTAAGTGAAGTAGTGCGCCTTATTCAACAAGTCGACACAAGCGCTTTCGTAAACGTCAGTGTATTACGGCAAGTATTTGGGAAGTTTTATATAAGTCCGATTAAATAATGTAACGAAAAAGGGCGGTTGAAGAACCGCCTTTTTTTATTATGTTTACTGTCCGCGTATCGCGTCAATTGGTGTTTTACGACTGAGCCTTATTACCGGAATAAAGCTACTTAATGCTGCAATACCAAAGGCAATAATCAATAAGAGAATGAATTGACGGACACCAAAGATTAAGATAACGATATCACTTCCTAGTTCGCGCGAGAAGCGTTGATTGATTAAGATTGTGGCAATAATAGTGCCCGCGACCGCTAAGACGTAATTTATCGCCGCAATAATCCCGGCTTCGTTCATAAAGATACCTGCGACATCAAAGCCGCGCGCACCAATGGCTCGTAAGATGCCGATTTCTTGCTTTTTAAAGGACACACTAAGCGTGATAAAGTTAATAAGGAGTAATGCGGCAAATACCGCAAATATCGCCCCGATAACGGTAAAGACACTACGCATCATTTCTAAGACAAAGGACACACTAGCTACGGTATTTAATACTTCGTTATTGAAAATGAAATATTCACCGACAAACTTTTTATCAACTTTGTACTCTAAATTAAGTAACTTATTTAATGACGCTCGATCAAGACCGTGATAGACGATTGCCGATTCATAAACACCATCGACAATTAAATCTAAAGTAGCAGCGGCCTCGTCTGAAATATACATTATATTGTTGTAATAAATGAAACCAGGCATTTGTAAATATTCGTTATAATCAAAATCCATGCCAACGATTTTAAATTCTGGGTAATTAATGATACCGTCCGAACTTCGTTTCGATAACTTTAAGGTTAAAGGATCAATCGAAGCCGGAATTTCTACTTTTAGCTTATCTACTAATAGTTTTTCACCATATTTTGTCGGTTGATAAATATTATCTTTATAAAGGATTAACGGATTAAATAATGCATCAGCGTAATAAGTGCGATATTTATTCTTTTGGGCAGTTGTCCATGTGCTGTGCGCCGGGACATCACCTTTACTTTGGAATTCGGGGTAACGATAGTAGAAATCTTTTAAATATGCTTCAATCGCCAAATCATTAGCGTCACTCGTAATGAATTCACTTTTAATCGCAGAGACTGAGTTTTCAATCACATCGGTAATCTCAGGCTTTAAAGAGCGTAAGTTATTCCCATCAAAAATAATTTCATTCTCACTTAAGGTTGTAATTGATTTACTTTCGTCAAATAAGAAGTATGTCTTCTCGTTATTTTCTAAAGCTTTTAGCGATAAGAAAGCACTAATTGTTTGTTGAAATTCACCTTCCTCGCTATTAATGATTTCATAATTAAATGGGTAAGAATAATCAGACATGAGATAGGCAGGGGTTACGTTGTCGTAAGTTGAGAAGAGCGCATTACTCACGAAGTAAGTATTATGGAAACCGCTTTGTAAGTAATTACGTAATTTGTTTTGTAAAGACCAAAGATCACGCGGTTCGTTATTATCCCGTAATTCATTAAAGGGGGTTAGATCAAGATTCGTATCAACAATACCCGTTACCGTGTATTCTCCTAGTTTTTTACCAATAAGCTCATCATAAGAATTAATGGTTACCGCTTGTTGGGAAACGTCACTGCGATAGCCATGGTCTTTAAAATACATTGCGATAAATTCGGGAAGGGCAACTTCGGTTTCTAAAGAAGGTAACGTTCCACTTTGCATTTTAAGGCCAAAGGCGCTTAATTTTACAGGGGCAACACTAACGGTGCCAGCAAGCGGCGCTGCGGTAAATATTTTATTATTTTGCCATTCTTCAAGATTACCAAAATGTGGATTTAAGAAAATGCTAAACTGAAAAGTAAGCGGAGTCGCTTCAATATCACTCGCTAAATCATTAAGCGCGACGATATCTTCCTTAGTGAGTCGTAATTCGCGGTCAACTTGATAAGTTTCATATTTATCGCGTCTTCTTTTTTGCACTACTGATGTTTCAATTTCAGCTTTTTGCATTGTCGAAATTGCTGTATTTTTTTGGTTAAAATTTGCAATCGTATCGGTAAGCCCAAACATGACAAAGGCAGTTGAAGCAAGGATAATTGATAACACTAAACGAACGGTGCGATGCTTAAGGGCACTAGCCCCCATTTTTAAGGTTGATAAAAAGGGCATCTTAGATTTAATAAGCGGTAATTTATCAGTTTGCGGTATCGGTTTAATTTCTGGAGTATCTTTAAAATCATACACCTCGTTTAATACTTTGATAAAGGTTTTGTCGGTATTACTTTGCAAATAGCGGTTAATCTGTTCAAGATCTTCCGCGGTTAGTTGATAACCAGCTTTTAAAGTTATACCTTGTTCAGTAAACATTTTTGCGTGGTCGACTTTTTCGCTTTCCGTTCTTGAAACATCACGAATAATTTTGCCATCACTAAATTCAATGATGCGATCACCGTATGTTTCGGCAAACTCTTGGTCGTGCGTAACGATGATTACAAGTTTTTCTTCGGATAGCTTTTTAAGCGTGTCAAATAATTGCCGCCCGGTAACACTATCAAGCGCGCCTGTTGGTTCGTCGGCCATAATAATTTCCGGGTTTTTAACTAAAGCACGGGCAATCGCCACTCTTTGTTTTTGACCCCCGGATAACGTATTTGGTTTCCGCTTAGCGTACCCTTGCATATCTAGTAAGTTTAAAATTTTATTAATTGCTTCGTTCGTTGCTTTTTTACCTTGTAATTCAAGGGCGATACCAATGTTTTGTCCGACTGTAAATTCATCAAGGACATTATATTCTTGGAAGATGAACCCGACCATCGTATTGCGATAACTGTCAAACTCACTTTGTGAGAAGGTTTTTGTTGATTTACCTTTAATTAATAAATCACCATCCGTATACTTATCAAGACCACCGATGACGTTAAGTAAGGTTGATTTTCCCGAACCTGATTTACCAAGAACGAAAATCATTCCCCGTTCATTAAAAGTGAGATTAACTCCATCGAGTGCTTTAACTGTTGGTCCTTTTTTTTGCTTGTAATAACGACTAATATTGCGTAGTTCTAACATAATATATACCTCATTCAATTATTTTCATTTCTACAACTTTTTTATTGTCTATTAATATTTCATGGCTTAAACGGGCGGAATTATAGATTGCTTGGCTAATGTCATCTGGAGTAACGCCAAGATAAAGGGCAGTGTCATTGTTAATAAACTGATTTGAGCAATGCATATCACTAAATTTACCGAGGTTTAAACCACCTTCAAATCCTCTCTTTAAGTCTTTTTTATAAATATGGTGCATCACCCACTTATAAATAAACTTTGGAACGACGATAATTTTTCGTTTTGGTTCACCGATTGCTTTATGCATAATCGTAAGCATTTCTTTCCACGTTAAATTGTAATAGCTTATTGGATAGGTATTAGCCCCTTTATTAATAAGAAGCGCTCCTTTAATTGCTTCCGCGGCTTGGCGGGCAGTAATCATCGCGCTACCGCCTTTAGGGTAATACGTTGTTTTACCCATTTTATGAATCATTTCAATGAGAAAAGTCCATACTGGTTTTCGTCCTTCTTGCACACCAAAAATATAAGGCAGCTCCACAATTGCTACATTAAAGTCATCACTTACAAAACTAAAAGCGACCTTTTTCTGGAGTTCACGACTTTTAATATAGGGATGATATTTTGCTAGTTTTAATTGCGGTCTTGTCTCATTAAAATATGTAAAATAAGAGCCAAGAATAACGGTATGCTTAACTCCGACATTTTTTGCCACCTTTAATATTTTTTGTAATGGATCAACATTATACTTATTAAAAGTTTCAAAAGCAGGGGGCTTAATTTTAACTCTTTCATCAAGACCGGAGGCAAAGATTAAAGCGTCATAACCATTAAAAAGTTTCGCTAATTCCCCTTCACTCATTTGTAAATAATTGCCAATATCAATTTTGATATTAGAATCAAGATTTAATCCGCTTGGTATTTCATCTAACGAAAGTCCACGTATTTCATGGCCATCAAGGTGTAAAAGCTTCGCGCTTTCGCTGCCAAGTAAACCGCTGATGCCAATGATATAAACTTTCATTTTATGCATATAATAATTATAACATTATCCTATAAGATGTTCTTTTATAGTGCAGATTGTTAAATTTCATTAATATAACGAATAGAAGTAGGACTTTCAAAAATAATATTTTTGCCATTGTATTGGGGGCTTTCATCCTTTAGTAATGTTTTTATGAAATTGAGTAAATCCACTTTGTTTGTTTCTTTATACTCACTTTTTTGTAGCAGTTCAATCGTTTGCCGACATGTGGTTACATCGTTGATTTTAGTTGTATCTTCAATAAAATCAGGAAAGATGTTGACGATTGAAGCTTCTTTCAACCCCCATTTCTGGCTTTCACTTTTGGCAAAACAAGCGCTTGCAAATTTTGACCATTCATACGCAAGGGCTGCATCCGTGGTATGGGGTAGAATTTCATCTAAAAATGATGAGCGAAGTGGGTCGTTTAAAAGGGCAAAAACGACCGCGGGAATGGGGGTTAAATATGCACGACTCGCACTTAAATTAATAACAATTCCTTGTTCATTAATGTGCGGATATAGTTTATTAAATAGTTTGATGGTACCAATAAGGTTAACTTTATAGATTAAACCTATGTCTTTTGTCTGTGGGCCCCGCTTAGCGAAATGGAGTAAATAATCAAAACCACCAAATTTTTGTAAGGTTTTGTTTAATTCGCTGCGACTGACGGTACTTGTAATATCGAAGGCTAGGATATTTGCATGCGGTGCAAATTCACTTTTAATTTTTCGTAATGATTTAATTGAAGTGTCGAGTAAAAGTAAATTGTAATCATTCTTAAATTGCTTGATTGCTAAAACACCCGTGCTACTACATGCACCAGTTATAATCATCAGTTTTTTATCTTTTATTAACGCCATGGTTTTATTATATAACCATTCGGTAATAATATACCGAGAAATGATAAAAAAATATTATTTTGTCTTTTATCACATTTTGATTCATATTTGTTAAACGATAACTAAAATCCAAGTCTAGTGTTGTTCTATTTTTAATTCCTACAATACTTTCTAACAAAAAACCACCTTTTAAGATGAAGTTCGAATTCTCACTACTTTTAGAAAGTCTAATTAAAAAATGGTAAAAGAAATATTTATCCCATGTTTCTTGAATAGTTTGCTTCTTTGCATTAGCGGTAGCTTTAATTTTAGCTTTTAGTCTTTCTATACTCATTATCTTATTTCCAAGAGGTATCTAACTTTTTCATATACATTTAGTGCACGTGAGTATTCATAAAGTTTGTCATAATTAATACCTATTTCTTTAGCAGTCTTTACCGCAAAGTTTAATTCTTCATTATCTAAGTTGTAATCTTTAAAAACATCACAAAGAACCCTTTCTTTATTATAAGTAGGAACGTAATTACCAAATTCGGTCTTAAGAAATGTTTTTCCTATATTGTAATTGTCATTATTTACTCTTTTTACATCAATGGAATAAATCCTATGGGTATTATAATTCGAGGGTACATTAGCTTCAATTACCTTTAATGATTTTGTAGACATTTTATTTAAAACTAGAGCGGTATTGCCTGAGTAGATTATTTTTGAATATCTTAAAAAATTAATAAATGATTCATCTTCAAAAATATTAGGGAGTGCATATATTCCTCTTAAAACTCTTGCAATCCTTTTATCATTTACAAATCTAGGTAAATAAATAGTTGGAACGCCTAACTCTTTAGTTTTTTTGTTAGTAATATATCCATCGTGATTATTCATGTACTCAATTATTATATCGTCATATTTCATAAAACACTCCTGTTGTTGTCTCTGTGCCAGTACTGTATTACATAATGGGCACACAAGCAACAAAAATATGCAAGTAGTTGAAAGTGTTGTATCATCAAAAATATATGTAAAATGAGTAAAATAGTGAATAGATTATATAGGAATAAAAAAAGACTGATATTTGGTATAAAACGTTATATCAATCTCGTTATCCTTAAATGGCGGAGAAAGAGGGATTTGAACCCTCGCACGCTGTTACACGTCTACTAGCTTTCCAAGCCAGCCCCTTCAGCCACTTGGGTATTTCTCCAACGCATTGGTAATTATAGCAACTTAGCTTTCACTTGTCGATATTTCTTCACTTTTTTCGTTATTTTCATATATTTTAAAACGTCTTGATTGTTTTAAAAGTAAAAAGATGAAGTGCGTAAATACAAAGGGTAAGAAAAGTTGCCCTAGAAACATTAATATTTGAAATAGGAGGGGTGAAATATTATTTAATGCGGTAAAGATTGGCATAGCCAGTGGCTTTTCAAGAAACATTAAGTTCGTGCCAAGGGTTTTATTCATGATAAAAGCCGCAACCATAAACACTAAAGAAAAATAAGTAAACTTCACTAAATCTCTTCTTTGGGGTCTATAAAATGAAAACTTTAAAAGTAAATAGCCAGTAAGCACAAGTGCAGCGTGAAAGAAAATCGAGTGAATTGATAAGAAGTGGAAGGCCGGATATTCAAGAAGTGAACTAGAAGGGTAAATTAAAAAAGCAAGCCCGGCAATAATGCCGCCATAAACAATCCATGACTTACTTGCTTCGGCAACATAACCTTTCGTCCATGAAAGTAATAAAAAAGCATAAATATATATAGAACAATAATAAAGCGGCATAAAGCGATTGAGCATTTCAATCGAAAAGCCATACATTGCAATATTCCAAGCAATTTTAAATATTTCAAGCAGCGCTAAAAAGATGGAAGAAACTTTAAAAAAGATCATCATTTGCGCTTGTGACCAGTTTTTTGTGAACCTTACAAAAAGATAAGCGGCGATTCCAAAAAAAAGTAGCAAGGCTAAATGCCCGAAGCTATACATACCACCTGGAGGATGAACACCAACTTTATCAAACATAATCTTACTTACCTTTATTAATCTTATCATAATAAGCACTATTTTTTGTTAAAATATAACCATGGTAAAAATGACGTTTATAGTTACAGATAAAGATGCTTTTCAACGGGTTGACAAGTATTTAAAGAAAATAATGCCCAAAGCCCCCTCTAATTTGATATATAAATTGTTACGGACAAAAGATGTACGTGTTAATAATAAAAAAGTAAGTGGTGATTATATCATTCAAGAAGATGATGTTGTTTTAATCTATGTCACTGAAGCCCAAGCGGAAGAATTTTTCGTTCCGTATACATTTAATGAAGTAGAACCAGACTTTAAATTAATATACGAAGATGAGAATATTTTAGTCGTACATAAAAAAAGTGGGCTCCTTGTTCACCCTTCACCTTTAGAAAAGCATTACACCTTAACGAATATGGTTCTTACTTATTTAAAAAGGAAAGGGGAGTTTAAAGATCATGAACGGGGTTATATTCCTTCCCCGATCGCAAGAATTGACCAAGATACGAATGGAATTATTATTTTTGCAAAAAAGCAAAATGTTCACCAAATACTTGCAACCGCTTTTTTAAATGAAAAGTCGACAAAAAGGGTTTATAAGGCGGTCGTATATGGTAAAATGAATAATGGTGAAGGGACAATAAATTTGTCACTTTTAAAAACACAAGGTAGAGTTGTTGTACATAATGAAGGTAGTGAGGCAACAACTTTTTATCGGGTTATTAAAGAAACATCCACAAAGTCCTTACTTGAAGTACACCTTTTAACGGGGCGTCAGCACCAAATAAGGGTGCACATGCAAAGTATAGGTCATCCCATTGTCGGGGACAAGAAGTATGGCAAAGATGAAAACATCTCGCTTGCCCTTAATGCTTACTCCCTTACTTTCTACGGATTAGTGGCCCCGCTTGAATATTTAAACGGGAAAACATTTATTGCTGACAATACCTTCGAATTATTAAAAACTTTAGGAGATTAAGATGAGAAATATCAATGAACTTTATGCGGCTTGGCTAAATCATAAAGAAATGCCGAAAAAACTTTTACGTGAATTAAAACATATGAGTGAAAAAGCGAAAACCGATGCTTTTTATCAAGATGTTGAATTTGGGACCGCGGGCATGCGTGGTATTTTAGGACCAGGTACGAACCGCCTTAACATTTTCACCATTCGAAAAGCGGCCTTAGGCTTTGGTCATTATTTAATTAATAACTTTAGTGACGCGAAAAATCGCGGCGTCGTTATCGCTTACGATAATCGGCATATGAATAAAGAATTCACGCAAGAAGCAAGTCATGCCTTACGTAGTATTGGTATTAAAACCTTTCTCTTTGATGAATTAAAGCCGACTCCGCTTTTAAGTTATGCGGTTCGCCATCTTAACGCAATCGGTGGTATTATGATCACCGCTTCGCATAATCCTAAAAACTATAATGGATTTAAAGTATATGACGAAACTGGTGCCCAATTAACACCCGAAAAAGTTGACTTAATATTAGCGGAAATTAAAAAACTTCCGGGCTTCCTCGATATTAAATTAGGAGAAGTTCAAAATAATTACGCCCTTCTTAGTGATGACGTTGAATTAACATATTTTGCTAAAGTAATGCGTATTCAATTACGGCGTGAACAACCAAAAAACGGCTTTAAAATTGTGTTTAGCCCACAACACGGTACCGGTAAAAAACTTGGAATGCGGGCCCTTAATGTTATTGGCTATAATGTCATTCCTGTCCAAGACCAAATGGAACCAGATCCAAACTTTAAAAATACTAAAAACCCAAACCCCGAAGAAAAAGATGCCTATATTGAAGCAATTAAAAATGCGCGTGCAAATGGGGCGCAACTTATTATTACCACCGACCCTGACGCTGACCGCTTAGGTATTGTCTCTCGCAATAAAGAAGGGGGCTTTGATTACTTAACCGGTAACGAAAGCGCAGCGCTTTTGCTTGATTACCTTTGCAAAAGCCACATCGAACAAGGGGAAAACATTGCGGGAAAATATTTATATACAACGATTGTTACCGGTGCTTTAGGGCCGAAAGTTGCCTTGAGTTACGGTTTAAAAGTCAAAGAATTTTTAACTGGATTTAAATTTATTGGCGCGCAAATTGCCGAAGATGAACGCAATAATCTTGATAACTTTTTCTTTGGTTATGAAGAAAGTTATGGTTTATTAGCCGCACCTTTCGTAAGAGATAAAGACGCTATTCAAGCCCTTGTCTTATATTCAGAAATGGCGTTATATTACCATTTACAAGGTAAGACACTTGATGTCGTACTTGAAGAACTTTATCAAAAGCATGGCTACCACCTTGATGTGACCCATTCCCTTGCGTTCACGGGTGCTGCCGGACAAAAAGATATGCAAGAAAAGTTAACAGCGTTACGTGAAAACCCCTTAACTTCGGTCGGGGGACATAAAGTTTTAAAAAGAGATGACTATTTAGTCGGTAAACGTTATGAAAACGGTAAAGAAGAAACTTTAACCTTACCAAAAAGTGATGTCCTTCGTTACTATTTAGAAGGCGGCACTACGATTTCTGTTCGCCCAAGTGGCACTGAACCAAAATGTAAAATTTATTACGGTATCTTAGCGAACAATAAAAAAGAAGCGCAAGCGCTCCTTGAAGTTTTAGCGAAAGATTTAGAAGCTAAGTTTATTTAATAACTCGTTCAATCGCACTTATTAGACCATCATTGTTGTTATCTTCAGTGGTGGTCATTTTTGCATATTGGGCAACACTAGGTACGCCATTTATCATCCAAATACTATTAGGCGCCCACGCTAACATTTGTTTATCGTTTTCGGCGTCACCAATTGTAATAACATGACTTAAAGGTACATTTAATAACTTTGCGATATATTCAATGCCTTCTTTTTTCGTTGAATCATCTTGATAAAGTTCGGCATAGCCTGATAAATGCCAAAACCGAATGTAATAACCGGGAAACTTTGCGACAACTTTTTGCACACAAGCTTTCATTTCATCATTTAAGTTATTAAATAAGAAGATGAGCGTTAATGGATCTTCTTTTAACTTCGTAAAAGGGTCACCATAGTGGATTGTTCCGCGGTCATTCCAGAAAAAGGTATTAAGCTCTTCATCATGGCGTAATAAATAAACGTGCTCTTCCGTTTCAAGCATTAAGTTCCCTAATATTTCATAGCCGATTTCATCAACAATC
This sequence comes from Bacilli bacterium, assembly GCA_041654855.1. GTDB lineage: Bacteria > Bacillota_I > Bacilli_A > RFN20 > CAG-826 > UBA1361. Next base: position 20,827 of record JBAZCS010000001.1, read on the forward strand.
GCCCGTAATACTTTACGGTCAAAAGTTTGCACTCTTTTGGGGAAGTTTGGATTACCAGGAAATGATGTTAAAGCGCCGTTATAGGAGACAATAGGAGCATTAACGCCTAATTCTTGTTGGAAAGAATAAGCGGCGCGTAGCGGTCTTCCTGTCGCAATAACAATATGGTGGCCATCTTTGCCAAGACCATGTAAATAATCTCTAGTTTTGGGGGTTATTTTTTTATCGTCTGTTAAAAGGGTGCCATCTAAGTCGATCGCAATTAAATATTTTTGCACTGTTACTTTAATCCTACTGCTTTCTTTACTTTTATTAAGGTAGCGTCTGCTACTAAACGAGCCTTCGTGGCGCCTTCTTTAAGCACTTTATCGACAAGGCCGCTATTAATTACTGCATATGCTTTTTCTTGGAACGGACCTAAAACGTTAATAACGCTATCGGCGACTGCTTTTTTAAAGTCCCCATAGCGGTAACCGACAAATGCTTTTTCTGCTTCTTCCAGACTTAAATCATTTAAAGCAGCGTAAATGGTTAATAAGTTCGTAATTCCCGGTTTATTTACGGGGTCGACTTTAATTTCATTGCCACTATCCGTGACTGCACTCATAATCTTTTTACGAATAACTTTAAGATCATCGGTTAAGAAAATATCGCCTTTATCACTTGCGCTTTTACTCATTTTCTTTGTTGGTTCACTAAGCGACATAATGCGTTTGCCAACTTTTGCAATTTCTGGCGCTGGCATCACTAAGATTTTGCCATAGCGATTATTAAAGCGGGTAACGAGGTCGCGAGTAATTTCAATATGTTGCACTTGATCTTCGCCAACTGGGACGATATTAGCTTCATAAAGTAAAATGTCGCTTGCCATTAAGACGGGATAAGTAAAGAGGCCAAGACCAATAGCGCTATGGTCCATATTTTGACTTTTTTCTTTAAATTGCGTCATCCGACTTAATTCACCCATATATAAATAGTTTTGTAAGATAACATTTAATTCTGAATGGGCACTTACATCACTTTGTTTAAAGATGACAACCCTTTCCGGGTCTAAACCAGCGGCTAAATAAAAAGCGGTTACGAGTTTAATATTATTCCGTAATTCTTCGGCGTCAATTGGTAAGGTTAAAGCATGCAAATCCGCAATAAAAATATAAACTTCATTTTCGTCTTGGAACTTTGCAAAGTTTTTGAGGGCACCAATATAATTGCCTAACGTTAGTTTTCCCGTTGGTTTAATTCCACTTAATATACGCATAATATAATATCTCCTAAGAAATTATAATCTAAAACACTCCTAATAGCAACTTCAAGGAGTATTTAAAAATCTTTTTAAAATTGCCAGAAGGTATTGCATTAACTTGCAAAATACGATATATTATAAACGCGAAAACAAGGAGGTAGCAGATGATCAAGATATATACATCACCAAGTTGTTCTTCGTGTCGAAAAGTTAAACAATGGTTTGATGAACAACAAATTCCATACGAAGAGCACAATATTTTTTCCGCTTCTTTAAGTGAAGAAGAACTAAAGGAAATATTATATAAGTCTGAAAACGGTACGGAAGATATCATTTCGACGCGGAGCAAAGTTATCAAAGAAAAAAATATTGATATTAACAGCCTAACGATGTCTGAAGTCGTTAAATTCATCAAAGAAAACCCATCAGTTTTAAAAAGACCGATTATGGTCGACACCAATCGGATTCAAGTTGGCTATAATAGCGAAGAAATTATGACTTTCATCCCGCGCGAAAGACGAGCGGAAATGGAAGAAGAACTAATGGTAAAACCAAGCGAGTTTGAAGCTTGCGAAGGTGATGATTGCGATATTGAGTAACTTAATTTAAGTTTTAATTACTTTGTACTAGAAAGAGCATTAATTGCTCTTTTTTGTTTACTATCAAGATTTTCATTATATGGAATGCCGACTTCATCACAGATTTTCTTTAAAAGTGCTTTTGCTTTTTGCATCGAAGTTGCTTCCATTTCGAGTTCATAATCTTGTTGTTCGCCATAACGATTTTCATCAATAGCGAGCGTTAAGTCTTCATATTCTTTCTCAATTCGTAAAGTGGAAAGGCTAGCGATAATCTTTAAGTCACTCGGATTAATATATAAACTTTCGATAAAATCACTAATATCGCCTTCGGGGAATACATGCTTTTTTTGGAATAAATCAAATTGATCCCGCACTAAGTTTTGGGATTTTTCTAATAATCCTTCGGCCATTGGTAGTTTAAACTGCATAATATAGCCATTTAATTTCCTAATTCTTAAACTTAAACCTAGTTTCCGTAAATCACGATTTTCAGTGTCAATATAATAGTTTTTTTGAATATAACCATCTGCCACATCTAAATTAAAATGTTGGAGAACTTGATTATATTGCGCTCTTGTTAATAGTGCTTTTGCTTCAATTTCAATACTTGTTGCCATTGTTATTACCTCAATCTACCATTATGATACAATATATAGGAAGATTTATAAAGTTATGGGAATAAAATATCGAGTAATTGTAAGAGAAGACGCCCAAAGCCGGGCTGTAAGTGAGGCGCTCCATCGTCTAGCGAGCCATTACGGTTTTACCTATGACGAAGAAAATCCTGACTATGTTTTTTCAATTGGGGGCGACGGTACTTTCTTAAAGGCGGTCCATCTTTACTTACGTAAACTAAGTAAAATTAATTTTGTTGGTATTCATACCGGGTCACTTGGCTTTTTTGCTGATTTTCGCCCTGATGACTTAAATATTGTGTTTACGAAGATAAAAATGCAAGAAGCGCGTTTTAATACGTATCGCTTAGTGAAAGCCGAAGTAATTCAAAATAACCGCAAGCGTAATTTTTACGCTGTTAATGAAGTCCGGATTGAAAATGTGCATCATACTTTAGTGCTTGATGTTACATTAAACGATGACTTTCTGGAAAAATATCGGGGTAACGGTGTGCTTGTGGCGACGCAACTTGGCAGTAGTGGCTATAATAAATCATTAGGAGGAGCGATTATAAATCGTGATTTACCGTTACTTGAATATACAAAGATTGCCCCTATCGCTAATAGTGTTTATCGCCCGCTAGTTAACCCCCTTATTATTGGCGATAAAGATGTATTAACTTTTAAAGGGGAAAATAACTTTACCTTTTTTGGGTATGATAGTTTAACGAAGAAATTAAACGATGCCCCGTTTACGATTAAAATTTTCTTAAGTAATAAAAAAGTTAAAATTATGCATCGCGATGATCGCCCATACACACAAATCTTAAATGAAACCTTTCTAGGAGGATAAACAATGAATTTTAATGAATTCCTTGGCAAATATGCCCTCTTTATCGCGTTAACCATCTTTAGTGTTATTACGGTATTAATAATTTTCTTTCTATTTATTCCCCGTTTAAAAAAAGAAACGCCGAGTGCTCAAGACACCATTGATAAGGAAGAGTTTTTAAATTTCTTGGGTGGTGTTGATAATATTTTAGATATATCATTACGTGGGTCGCGCTTAAGTGTCTCTTTAAAAGATCAAACTATTATCGACCTTGATGCTTTAAAAAAATACGGGGTGGACCGTGTTATTGTTATGCAATCTAAACTTGTCTTACTTGTTAATAAAGAAGTAGCGAGACTATTTAATCACCTTACGTAAAGCTTCAACTGGTAAGCCCATGACATTGTAGTAGCTCCCCTTAATACTTCTCACAAGGGCAAAGGCTTCGTCTTGAATGCCGTAAGCGCCAGCTTTATCAAATGGGGAACCGGTCTTAATATATTCATCAATTAATTCGTCACCTAAGTCATTAAAATATACTTCGGTGACGATGTTTTTATTTATTTCAATATTAGGTCCTAAAAGCGTAAAGCCACTTATAACATGATGCTTTCTGCCGCTTAGTTTTTTAAGCATTCGCTTCGCGTCACGAGCGTCTTTTGGTTTGCCTAAAAGTTCGCCATCAATGACAACAATCGTGTCACACGCTAAAACGGTTGCCTCAGGATAACTTGCAAATATTTTATAAGCTTTAAACTTTGAAATAATTTTCGCGGTATCACTAGGAATACTCACTAATATGTTTTCATCAATATCGGGAACGACAATTTTAAATTCGGGAACAATCTTTTTTAAAAGTTCCTGGCGGCGTGGAGATTTTGACGCTAAAATAAACATATTATAACCCCGAACTCATAATAACCGGAATAATCATCGGTTTACGACCGGTTTTTTCTAAGAAGTATGGTTCTAATTCATCACGCACCACATTTTTAACTTCACCAAAGGTTGTTGTTTTTTCAGCATACAACTTAGTTAATACTTGATTGATATGCTTTTCAGCCATTGGTAATAAGTTTGAAATGTTCCAATTTATAAAGCCGCGACTATAAAGTTCGGCCGGGACGAGTAATTTATTTTGTTTCGGATCAACGGCAATTAAAACAGCAACCATGCCATCTTGATTTAATTGGCGGCGGTCATTTAAGACAGCGCGCGACATACCTTCAGTGGAATTGCCGTCTAAATAAATATCGGCAACTGGGAAAGAGCGCCCTCTTGTTACTTTCCCGTTACGAAGTTCTAATGTTTCCCCGTTTTTAAGGACAAAGGAATTTTCAAGTGGTACGCCGACCGTTGCCGCTAATTCAGCGTGAAGTTTAAGCATCCGATATTCACCGTGCATCGGCATAAAGTATTTTGGGCGCACAAGACGTAGCATTAGTTTTAATTCTTCTTGTGAAGGGTGTCCCGAACTATGAATATTACGTAAAATTGAGTTAGTAAGAACGTTCGCCCCAAGTCTTGTTAATTGGTTAACAATGCGGTCAATACCGACACTATTACCTGGAATCGGTGAACTTGAGAAGACAACGGTATCGCCCGGAATAATGCTAATTTCTTTATGGGTGCCGTCGGCAATGCGTGATAAAGCAGCCATTGGCTCACCTTGCGAACCAGTACATAAAACGACTGTTTCTTCGGGTTTAAGTTGACTTGATTTACTTACATCGACAATACTAGCGTCAGGAATTTTAATATAGCCTAATTCCCGCGAAGTCTTAACAACTTTTTCCATTGACCGACCAATAATAATTATTTTCCGTTTATAGTTAACGGTTGCTTCAACAATTTGTTGAATCCGGCTTATGTTACTTGAAAATGTGGAAATAATAAGCCGCCCTTGGGCATTAGCGAAGATTTCATTAATTGCACTAATGACATTTCGTTCACTAGGAGTGTAACCAGGATGTTCACTATTCGTGGAGTCACTAAGTAATAAATCAACCCCTTCATTTCCTAAAGCAGCAATTTTACCTAAATCAATATCTTTACCGATAGGTGTTAAGTCCACCTTAAAGTCTCCAGTACTCACAATACGCCCGTGTTCGGTATCAACACAATACCCATAACAATCAGGAATCGAGTGCGTTACCGCAAAGAAACTAACCGTCATATCATCGATTTTAATGACTGTATCATCAGTGTATTCAACAATGTTGACTGGAGTTTTAATGCGCATCATTTGTAATTTATAACGAATTAAAGATGCGGCAAGCGGGGGCGCGTAAATAATGGGGATATGGACAACTTGAATTAAAAATGGAATCGAACCGATATGATCTTCGTGGCCATGCGTAATAAAAAGTGCCTTAATTTTCCGGGCATTATCGCGTAAATATGTAAAATCAGGAATTACATAATCGATGCCAGGTAAATCTTGTTCAGGAAAAAGTACCCCGGCATCAAAGATAAGTAAGGTTTTGTCGTTTTCGACGACGTACATGTTTTTACCAACTTCTCCTAAACCACCCAAGGCATAAATAGAAACCGGCATTTGAAATTTTGAATTGGATGTCATAACTTTCTCCTAAATTATAAATTATTTACTTTAACTTTATTCCATTATGCCAAAACATAACGCTAAAGTAAATGTAAATCGCTAACAATATTAGATAACAACGGCATCGGGGAATTTAGAACGGTTTAAAGGATCAATGCGATCATAGAAGAGAATGCCATTTAAATGGTCAATCTCATGCTGTAATACAATTGCCTCATACCCAGTAGCAGTTATTTCAATTGGACTTTTATTTAATATATCATAAGCTTTAACTTTTATTTTGTGGTGACGGTAGACGTTACCCGGATATTTTTCATCGACTGATAGACAAGCTTCGCCCCCGCGTAAATAGGCGCGGCGAACTGAAGAAGAAACAATTTGCGGATTTGCTAGCACAAATGTAAAATTATTTTCTTCATCTTTATCATCAGGAATATGGACGATGATTATTTGCTTGCTCACCCCAACTTGGGGCGCTGCTAAGCCAACACCCGCCCTTAAGCCATATTTTTTACTAAGTACGGGGTCTTGACTTTCTTTAATATGTAAAAACATCGCGTGGGCTAAATCTTCATCTTCCTTAGAAAGGGGGACTACAACTTTCTTTGCCCGTTCACGTAATACTTTTTCACTATCTTTAAATATCTTCAACATAATATTTTTGTCCGTCCTTATTCTATCATAACTTTTCTTATATTTCGCATTTTTACTATGTAAAGAGCGAACTTTTTGTATAATAATTCTATGAGTAAAAAGATTTATGAGTTGGCCTTTGCTTTACATAGTGCACTGGAAGCACACGTTGATGTCGTTTTACTTAAGGAATTAGAACTTAAAGTTACCGCTGATGAAGAAATAAGAGCACTCCACGCTGTGTGCAATAACCTACAAGATAAAATAAATAATTTATTAGAATACTATGATATCGAACATTATGAAGTAAAATCTTTACGACAACAGTTATTTGCACAAAAATATTTATTAGATAGTAACCCCTTAGTAAGTGCCTACAACAAGCAGTATAAAAAAGTAAGTGAGCTTTATAATTATGTATCAAAAAGAATCTTTGATGATTTTTGTAAGCCAAGGGGGTGCTCATGCCAATAAAAGGAAGAGTTATTGCCGGAAAATATAAGTCACGGCAACTTTTAACCCTTTTTGATAGTCATACTCGGGCTACTAAAGATCGGGTAAAAGAAGCAATGTTTTCGGCGCTAGGAAATGACTTAAAAAATGCAACTGTGCTTGACCTTTTTGCTGGGACCGGTGCTTTAGGTATTGAAGCCTTATCCCGCGGGGCGACAAAAGCAATTTTTTGTGAAAATAGTTTGAAAACCTTGCAAATCCTAACTAAAAACCTTGAAATTGTTGAAGAAGAGGTAATATTACTTAAGGGCGATTACGAAAACAAATTGGCGCAAATAGAGAAAAACTCGCTTGATATTGTCTTTATTGATCCCCCATATGATTACGATATTGAAGCGATTGTTTCAAAAGTTTTTGAAAGTAATATCCTAAAAAAAGAATACATTATGGTTCTTGAAACTGATAAAGAAGCAAACCTTTCCTTAAATAATGTTAAAATTAGAAAGTATAAATACGGATTAACCCATTTAACAATCCTAAGAGGTGCATTATGAATGTTTTAGCAATCTATCCCGGTAGTTTTGACCCGATTACGAATGGACATATTGATATTGTCAAAAGAGCATTATGCGTTTTTGATCGTATTATTATTTTAGTGGCCGTTAACCCGGCGAAGAAATATTTCTTTACGACAGAAGAACGGGTGTCAATGATTAAAGAATCTTTAAAAGATTATCCCCAAGTTAGTGTCGAAGCGACAAGTGGTTTAACGATTCACTATGCACAAAAAGTAGGCGCTAAAGCGATGATTCGTGGTTTACGCGCCGCAACTGACTTTGAATATGAGTTTCAAATGAATAGTGCAAATGTATTCATTGATAAGCAAATAGAATCAATCTTTTTCATGGCTAAGCATGAGTTTATGTTTATTTCTAGTAGCACAATTAAAGAAATGGTCGCTGGGGGCATTGATGTTTCGCGGCTCGTTCCCGAACCCGTTAATAAAATGTTTGCTAAAAAGCGTTAATTATTTAAGCGAATAAAGGAAATATTACGACCAGTATGTTTACCTTTTTCATAATGGTAGAACCGGTCCTTATTTTCATAAGTGCAAATATTAGAAAAAGTGATGTTTTCGAAAGGAACACCAACTTCACGTAGTTGTAAAATATTTAGAAGTGGTAAATCAAGGAAATACTGCGGTAAAGTAGCTTTTACCGCTTTTTGGATTGGATTTCCTAACGCTGCTAATTCTTCAGCGCGTTTCTTTGTAATTACGCGATGAGAAAAAGATAAGCTTGGACCAATATTTACATAAATTTCTTCCGGCTTAACTCCTTCATCTTTTATAAGTTTTTTTACAAAGAGTCCGGAAATATTAGCAACACTACCAAGTTCACCAGCGTGAATAATGCCGACGATGTCATGGTTTGGAACATAAACGAAAAGTGGTACACAATTAGCGTGATATATTGCTAAGGCAATACCCTTTTCTTTTGTGTATAAAGCATCCGCGTTTAAACCATCTTCAAAAGCGTGATAACCTCGTCCAACATCGTCTTTTGTGACCTTTAATGTTATTTTAGAATGGTTTTGCGCGACAAAAACAGTGTTTGTCTCTAATAAGTTAATATCCTCCCGCTGAAAGAAGTGGTCGCGATTTTTCTTAACTATCTTTTTATCATCACCGACATGAAACGCTAAGTTAAGTGAAGCAAAATCACCAGTTGAAAATCCCCCTTCACGTGAAGTCGTAACAGCTAAAATATTTTTAAATTGTTCCCATTTATACATAATATTCTTCCCCCTTTACATTATACCTAAAAGTTTTAAAAAATTGCTTATGTACCTTAATAATTACTTTGTAATATGTTATACTTATTTTTGTTATGGACAGAAAAAATCTTTACGATTATCTAATGAAAATTCAAGCGATTACAAAGATTGGTTTACTATATTCAAATGATCCGTATGCTTTACGAAATTACGAAGAATTACAAACACTTACTTTAACGATGCTTGAAGAACTCGAAGATGTTTCCTTGGAACGGAATAATTACTTTGAACGTGATGTTTATCCAACCCCCAATATTAGTATTCGCACGATTGTTTTTAATGACAATAATGAATTTCTAATGGTTAAAGAAGTAGTCGATGATAAATATAGTTTTCCTGGTGGATGGGTTGATATTTACGATACCCCAAGTGAAGCGGCGTTACGTGAAGTAAAAGAAGAAGCAGGGGCTGATATTGAGTTAACGGGTCTTGTTGCCGTATTAAGTCGAAATCCTTATAAAGGTGTTGTAGGAACCCCAAATTTTGTCGTTGTATTTAAAGGGAATTTTATTCGTTTCACTAATAATCATGATCATGAAATAAGTGATGTACGGTGGTTTAGTAAAGAAAATATTCCCGCTCTTTCCCATACAACAAATATTGGGGAAGTAAATAGAATTATTAATGCGGCCTTAAGTGGTGAAGTAATTTTTGATTAAAGAACCCCTAAACTTTAAGCTAACATTTTAAAATGTTATAATAAATACAACTGAAAAAGGAGAAATATATGGGAACACCTCACATTAACGCAAAAGATGGCGCTTTTGCAAAGACTGTTTTAATGCCAGGCGATCCAAAAAGAGCGGAATGGATTGCTAACACCTTTCTAACTGATGTAGAAAAAGTAACCGATGTCCGCAATATATGGGGCTATACCGGTTATTACAAAGGAAAACGCATTTCCGTTATGGCAAGTGGAATGGGTCATCCTTCCATCGGTATTTATAGCCATGAACTCTACACTGGTTACGGAGTAGAAACGATAATTCGGATTGGTACTTGTGGTTCTTACCAACCACATATTAAACTTTTTGATGTTATCGTCGCGATTGGTAGTTCAACCGATTCAAACTGGGCTGCGCAATTTAATTTACTAGGCGGAACTTATAGCGCAATCGGTGACTTTGATATTGCTGTTAAAGCCCGGGATGAAGCTCGGCGTAAAGGAATTAATGTCCACGTTGGAAACATTTTAAGTGCTGACGTCTTTTATGATGACGATAAAAACTCATGGAAGAAGTGGGCTCGACTCGGTGTTTTAGGGGTCGAAATGGAATCATACGCCCTTTATAGCACGGCCGCTAAACTTGGAAAAAAAGCCGCCTGCTTATTAACCGTTAGTGATAGTTTCACCGATCATTCCCGCATTGCCACCGTTGAAGAACGGCAAGTGGGTTTAACCCAAATGGTGGAAATTGCCTTAGAAATCGCAGAATAATGAATGTATTAGCCTTTGGAGTAACCGAATATATATTACTAGCAATCTCGCTAGTTGTAATCATTGCTTTGATTATTGCAGTGTTTTTATCGTTGCGGAAAAAGTTACTCCAAAGGTTTGCATTATTACATTATTTTTATCCAATAATCCGTAAAACCGCGGTATATCATGATTATTACCTTATTAATAAATTAGAGATTAAACTTAATAATCGGGAAAGTTTATATATTGATCACATTCTTTTTGGTAATAAATATATTTATGTTATTAACGATTATATTTATAAAGGAGTGTTATCTGGTAATCCGCAAGATTCGAAGTGGATTTTAAAAAATAAACAAGGGGATGAAGAGATTATCGATAGTCCATTTCTTAAAACGAAACATCTTGTGCAAAAGTTAAGTTTAAGAACCGGCATTGATCACAATACTTTTGTTGGCATCACCCTTGTCAGTGTTGATACAAAAATTACTGATTTAAATGTTAATGATAGTCAAAACTTTATCATTGATACACGTGACTTTATGAAACTTGTGTTAAAAATTGAGGGACGCGATATTGCCCCACTTAACGCTGAAGAATTAAAAAAACGGGTCCATGAAATTGATGATTTAAACTTAAGACGAGAGAAAGGAAGCAAATGGCCCAAGAAAAAGTAACATTTGGTAGTGTATTTAAAACTCTATGGTCACAAAAGGGTAGAGTAAAAAACTATATTTTATTTACGCTTATTTTATTGGCGATTACTTTTGTCATGACTTATTTAAACTACACCGACTTCAGTATCATCGGTATTTTTGTGTTTATTATGATTTTAATGCCGCTCGTTGTTACTTTTACTGAATATAGCGCCCTTATTGAATCAGGCAATGAGTCACCGCGTAATTTTAAAGTCTATTATAATTTATTTAAAAATACATACCGCAGTGGCCGCATTAGTGTCTTTTTCTCATGGCGCACATTATTAATTTACTTACTCTATGTTATTATTGTGTCATTTGTTTTCCTTTTGGGACTATATATGTTCATTTATTTTTATGATCAACCGTTTTTATCAAGTTTAATGGACATCTTTACCCGCTTTCAAGCCGCTACATCACCTGAAGCATACGCAACGCTTGGTGATGAATTACTTGTGTTATTTCAAAAATATAACGATGCTCTTAATATCTTTAACCAACTATTAGTGATTGCCGGTATTATCTTTATTTTTAATCGTGGTGTCTTTCATGTTTATTTATCAATCTTTATTGAACATCGACCTTCGTATCGTTTTAAAGATTTGAAAATGCAGTTTCTTGGTAACAAAAAAGATCGACGCAAAATCTTTTTAATGCAGTCATTAATGGCGTTATTTTCGTTCGTGCTCTATACCTTATTATATATAGGCAGTTATTTCTTAATTAAAACACTTGCCCCAAGTGTCATGCTTTTCTTACAAGTTGAGCTTATTGCTCTCTTAGCGTTTGCCGTAATTTTACCGTTTACAACCCGCTTTTATTATTACTATTACCACGCCTTCATGGAACCTAAACGGGTGGAAATTTTAAAGTTCACGATCGAAGAACTTAAAGAAATTATTAAAAACCCCACCTTGCCACCTGAAGCAAGTAACTATATTAGTCAAATTTTAATGATGCGCCAAGATGAACTTAAAGCACGTCAAGAAATCCTTGAACCAAAAGTCGAAGAAGCGGAAAAAACTGAAGTAAACGCGGAAGACACTTCTGAAAAGAGCGAATAACATTATCGTTTTCTCTATATTGAAAGAGCCATAAGTCGCTAAATATGCGATTTTTTCTATTGCTGATGACCCAAAAAAAGGGTGGAAACGCTTTCATGTTATTCATTTCTTGCAATGGCTCCTGTATATCAATATACTATTAATATATTTGGGGTAGTGTACGTCGAAAGAACTACAACCTCAATTAAGATAACTACTTTAGGCAATATGCGCTATATTGTTATAAGTAGTTGCGAACAATAATTCGAAAGGAGAAAAAAACTATGAGAAAATCAAAATTATTGTTAACGGTTTTTGCTGGTGCGACATTTGCAATCGTATTAAGCGGTTGTAAACCAAAACCAAAACCAGATACCTTTACGTATCGTAGTTATTCGTCTGCCCTAGCCTCAAACTGGAACCCACACAGTTGGGAAACAAACGCTGATGACAGTGTACTTAGTTACTTATCAGAAGGTTTTGTCTCATTGGCCCCCCTTGATACCGAAAAAGGACACTACCAATGGGTCTATGACTTAGCTGAATCAATTACTGACGTTACAAGAACAAGTGCTGCTGCATTAGGAAAATATGTTTTTGATGGTGAAGAAGAAGCTAATGCTTATCTTGACAGTCTTGATGAAGATAACCCCGGCCAATATGTTTACCAAATTAAACTTAGAGAAAATTTAAAATGGCACGATGGTACTGTCATTAATGCGGATTCATTCATTGAATCAGGCAAACGGCTCTTAGATCCAGATATGATCAACTACCGGGCAAACCTCTATTACGACGGCAATAGCGCAATTGCTGGAGCAAAGAACTATGTATTTCAAGGTAGTAGAGCTTTCTTTGATAACTTAGCAAGCGGTGACCATAAAATTAAGGGCGATGATGACTTAAAATTAGAAGATGGAGTCTTTGTGCAAAAAGAAAATGGTTTAGGTATTTTTATTGCATTAAACCACAGCTTACAATATTTAGGCGGCTACACGTTAAAAGATTATGTTGACGCCTACGGGGCAGAAGCATTCGACATGCCATCATGGGAAGCAGTTGTTGCTAAAGTCGAAACTGAAGGTGATGACGCTTATAAACTTAAGTTAACGGAAGAAAACTTAAATTTATTTAAAGCACTCCTTGATAACTCCGAACCATGGGGTGAAAGTGGTGCTGACTGGATTCACTATGCATATGTCGAAGAAGAGTTCCCAGAAGCAAGCTTTGATGAAGTTGGTCTTTATAAAGTTGATGATCTTACCTTTAACTATGTAATGGCCACACCACTTGTCGAATCAGAAGCGCTTGTTAGCTTTACTTCAAGTTGGTTAGTTCATGAAGAACTTTATGACGCAAACATCGACAAAACCGGTGAACTCGTTGTTACCAAATACGGTACCAACTTAAATAATACCGCTTCATACGGTCCATATGTTCTTAAAACTTTAGAAGCCAATAAACAAATGGTCTTTGAAAGAAACGAACACTGGCACGGTTATGAAAAAGTCGATGGACGCTTAACCTCCACTACACTCTTTGAAGTTAATGGACAAAAAGTGCCACAATATGCCCCTGACAAAATTGTTATCGACGTCTTAAGTGACGCCGCTGCAAAAGCACAATTCTTAGCGGGTAACCTTACCTCTTACTCACCAACTGCTTCAGAATTAAGTGATTACACCCTCTCTGATGCTTTATATCAAGTTGATGAAACATACACAATGTCCTTCTTCTTTAACGCTAAGTTAGAAAATCTCCAACAAATGGACCAAAATGAAGGAAATATAAACAGTGTCGTCTTAAGCCATAAGAGCTTTAGAAAAGGTATGTCCTTAGGTATTGACCGCGCTGAATTTGTTACAAAAACAGCCGCTTACAAACCAGCATACTCACTCTTTAATAGTCTTTACTACTATGATGTTTGGAACAACCCAGATTCAAGATACCGTGACTCAGAACCAGCAATGCAAGCTATTGTTGATCTCTATGGTGTTGAATACGGTGAAGGAAAACCATACGCGACCCTTAAGGAAGCTTATGATTCCATCAATGGTTACAACTTAAGTGAAGCCAAGAGATTAATGAAAGAAGCGCACGACGCTTTAGTAGCCGACGGTATTTACACGAGCGGTGAAGAAATTAAAATCCGTATCGCCTACGCCAAAGGCCCAATCCAAAGTGACGAACTCGCCCAAGTTGCCTTATTAAATAAATATATTAACGCGGCAATTGAAGGCAGTGGCTTTGGTAAAGTAACCTTTGAAGCAATCGGTAACTTAGAAGACCGCTATGGCGACGTACCAGCTGGCAAATTCGCTATTGGTTACGGTGCATGGGGTGGAGCGGCATTTTACCCATTCTCAAACATGGAAGTTTACGCCGACCCAGATAAATATGGCGTTAACGAAATTGGAATGTGGGATCCAAGAACGGAAACCTTAACTGTCGAATTCGATGACTTTGAAGATACAATGACATGGCAACAATGGTCAGGTGCTTTATCTGGTAGTGGAAAATATGTCAACGCACCAAACGAATTAAAACTCAAGATCTTGGCTTTCTTAGAAAGAGAATACCTTGATAAATTCTTCCGTATCCCATTAGCAACAGCAACTGCTTCATTCTTACTTGGTTTCCAAGTTAGCTATATCACAAACGAATACAACATTATGTATGGCTTCGGCGGATTACGCTTATTAAAATTCAATTATAGCGACGCTGCTTGGGCTGCCTTTGTTAAGCAAAACGGCGGACAAATCGACTACAAATAGTAGTTAGTTAAAAATAAAAACTTATTGACCATCAAACGCAACGTGAGCAATCGCGTTGCGTTTGCATGCAGTTATAGAAAAGAAGGAATTATGTAATGGGAAAATATATTTTAAAGCGTTTGGGGTTATTGGTATTTACCTTTTTTGTCATTATAACGATAAGTTTTTTTCTTATCCGGCTCCTCCCCCAAGAGATGCCACTCGAACCAAACTTACAAGCGTTAATCAAAGCTCGGTGGGAAGCATTAGGTTACAATAAGCCAATTATCGTGCAATATGGTATTTATTTAAGGAACATCTTTACCAAATTTGATTTTGGGACTTCATGGAAAATCGCGCTGACGACGCCAGCCGTTGAAGTTATGGGTTCGAGAATTTTACCAACTGTTATTGTTAACTTATACTCACTTATTTTATCAATCCCGGTTGGGATTTCACTAGGTATTTATGCCGCCATTAAGAAGAACAAGTGGCAAGATCACCTTATCTCAACCGTCGTTATTATCTTTGTTAGTGTACCGTCTTACGTTTACGCTTTCTTAGTGCAATACTTCTTTTACTTTAAATTACGGTGGGTGCCGACAAACGTCATGTATTCACTTGCCGATGCCGGGGGAAGTTATTTCACTGCTAAAATGTTCTCGAGTTTAATTCTTCCGGTGCTAGCGTTATCCTTTGGTGAAATTGCTGGACTTACCCGTTTTACAAGAGCGGAGTTATCGGAAACATTAACATCAGAATATATGTTACTTGCCCGTACAAAAGGCTTAACAAGAGGGCAAGCAACGACCCGCCACGCTTTAAAAAATGCCATGGTACCAATCTTCCCGATGCTTATTGCGTCATTTATTGGTATTTTAGGCGGCTCAATGATTATTGAACAAATCTTCTCGATTCCGGGGGTTGGTTCACTTTATCTAATGTCAATAAATCAGCTTGACTACGATATCTTTATGTTAGAAACGGTATTTTATACTTTTATTGGTCTAACGGCGGGCATTGTGGTTGATATTTCATACGGATTTATTGATCCACGTATTAAGATGGGGAAAAAGTAATATGAATAGTAATAAATTAACAAATAAGAATGTAAAGGATGAACGTTTCACCTTTGCTCATGAAAATATTAAATTACATGACCACAAACTAAAAACAAAAGCTCGTGGTTATTTTGCGGATGCCTTTTTCCGTTTCACCCGTAATAAAGCAAGCGTTACTGCTTCAATTATTATTGGTTTGATCTTACTATTCGCTCTTTTTGTGCCGATTTTAACTCCGACTTCGGTGCAAACGATTATGGACCCATATTATGCTAAAAAAGGACCACGCAACACTATTTTATATAATATTGGTGTCAATGGCTCGCAATCCAAAGTTTTAACAAATCGTGTCCTTTATTATGAATTAGGAAAAGGGGTGGCCGCTGAATTTAGTGAAGAAAATCCGGTGGTGACAATTGAAGAATCACGAAAATCAAAATATCAACCAGTTGTTAAATATGGCAAGGCCACTGAAGCAAATTATGGCGACTCTTCAGCGCGTTATAAAGCAGCGGTTGACCAATATTTAGCAGTTGGCTTTAAATACATTTCGATTGAACAAAGTCGCTATCTTGAAATGCGGGCTTGGGAAGAAGAAAAAAATCTTAAACTCTTTTATCCTTTAATCGCAAGTAATGAATGGACCTTTGGTGAAGGTTCGCCTGACGCTGCTAACTATTGGTATAAAGCAACAAACCGCAATGACCCCGTAAAAATTGTCGGTGGTCAAGCAGTGCCGATTCCTTACGCTCCCGATATGGTATTTGAAGATAATTATATGCGTGATGCATCTAATAACTTTGTCTATTATGTCCACACTGGTGGCGGTTCTTTTGAAACTGCACAATATAAAGTTCGGGTGCTCTATTATAATTACTATCAATACATTTATGGACGGGAACCAAATTATATCTTTGGTACTGATTCGCAAGGTTATTCAATGATTTACCGCCTATCAACCGGGGTGCGACTCTCACTCATTATTGCGGTGCTCGTTAGTACGATTAACTTCGTAATTGGTGCACTTTATGGGGCCGTAGAAGGATATTACGGCGGAGCCACGGACTTAGTCATGGAACGGATTAGCGATATTTTAGCCGGTGTTCCCTTTGTTGTTACCGTTACGCTCTTCCAGCTGCACTTTGCGGCGAAGGTGGGATCTTTTGTCGGGCTGCTCTTTGCTTATGTTGCAACAGGGTGGCTAGGAACGGCCGCCTCAGTTAGAACGCAGTTTTACCGGTATAAAAACCAAGAATATGTCCTGGCGGCGCGAACGCTTGGGGCTTCCGATAACCGTATTATGTGGAAACATATTTTCCCTAATACATTAGGAACGCTTATTACATCATCCGTACTCGTTATTCCTGGTGTTATATTCTCCGAAAGTATGCTTTCTTACTTAGGTATTATTAAAGTTGGCGGTGCGACTACGACGTCTTTAGGGACATTACTTTCTGACGCGTCAGCGATTTGGACATCTTACCCATCGCTTATGATTTTCCCCGCCCTTATTATTTCGCTATTAATGATTTCGTTTAACCTCTTTGGTAACGGTCTACGCGATGCATTTAATCCACAATTGAGAGGAAGTGACAGTTAATTATGGCAATTTTAGAAGTAAAACGTTTAAAGATTTCCTTCCGGACAAATAACGGTGCCGTTAAAGCTGTCCGCGACATCTCTTTTAAACTTGATAAAGGCAAAACCTTAGCAATTGTTGGTGAATCAGGTTCTGGTAAATCTGTCACCTCAAAAGCAATTCTAGGTATTTCCGCCGGAAACGTCATTATTGAAAGTGGCGAAATTATTTATGACGGTAAAGATTTATTACGCTCGAGCGAACAAGACATGTATCATGTCCGGGGCGATAAAATTGGCATGATTTTCCAAGATCCTTTATCTTCTTTAAACCCGATTGTACGTATTGGTTACCAAATTACGGAAGCGATGCTTCTTAAAAACAAAGCAATTCGCAAAGAAGCGAAAAAAGACTTAAAAGCAATGCTTAACAATCTAAAGATTGCGATGTATGAAGCAAAAGCTGAAAGTTCACATGATAAAGCAGTTATTGACCAATTACTTGCTGATTTCAACGGCGCAAACTTAAAAGCGAGCATGCTTGAAAATTCCTTTAATGAATCTTTAGGTTTTGCCGGTGATATATCCTCGGCCATTAAAGACTTACTTATTAAGCTTAAACACCGTTATCTTGGTGATCCGTCTTCGCAAATTAAGATGATGCTTCGTAAACAAAAACGCATTAAAGATAGTTATTTTGTCTACGGAATTGAGCAAGAACTTAAAACAGTTGAAGAAACGTTAAGAGAAATTCTTGCTACCTATAAGGGATGGAAAGCTTTAAAAACGGAAGAAAAACAAAGTCGTATTCCGGCAATTATTGAAAACTTTACGAAAGTTGAAACGATTGTCGATACGATTATCGACCGGGAAGAAATTGATTTTTTCCACTTAGGATTCTATGTTAATAAAAATGATAAAGCAGATTTAAGTTCCCTTCCGTTTAAGGAAATCAACACAAAAACAAAGCAATTTATCGATGAAACATTTATTCCAACCTTTACCACCTATAACCGCGCAGCGCTTGAGCATAGTGTTTATAAAACATTAGAATTTAAACGTGAAGTCGTCACCTTAGTCGAGGCCTTTAAAAAGGCACTTCAAGAAGAAGAACTTGACAAAAAAGTATTTAAAGCGCGTATAAAGGCACTAAAACCAGTTGTTGAAGCATCGATTGATCCTTTAAAAACGCAAAAAGATAACGCGGCTTATATTTTAATTAATTCGCTCATGGGCGATTTAAATAAATACTTCCAAGCAAAGAAAAGTAACGTTAAGGAAGAAAGACGTTTTGCCCGCCAAAGCGCACGTTACGCACGCCTTGAAAGTCGCGGCAAAAAACTTGATTATCAAGTTATTCCAAAAAAACTTATTGCCTTAGAAGATATTATTGGTGATATGATTTCTTCGTGTGACGCTGTTATTGAAAAATATAACTCTTCCATCCGGAAGTTTGGCGATCACAACTACCAAAAATGGGAAAAAGTTGCGTTCTTGCTCGTTGATTATTTAAAAGAAAAAGCAAAAGATTCCGTCTTTAAATTATCAAAAACAGCAGCGAAAGAAAAAGCAATTAAGCTCATGGAAGAAGTTTCCATCCCTAACGCTCGGGAACGGTTTAGACAATACCCCTTTGAATTTTCCGGTGGTATGAGGCAACGGATAGTTATTGCCATTGCCTTAAGCGCTGAACCGGAAATATTAATTTGTGACGAACCAACGACCGCGTTAGACGTTACAATTCAAGCGCAAATCTTAGGTCTTATTAACGACCTTAAAAAACGTCGTAACCTTTCCATTATCTTTATTACTCACGACTTAGGTGTCGTTGCTAATATGGCGGATGAAATCGCGGTTATGTATGCGGGTAAGATTGTTGAATACGGATCAACTAATGATATATTCTACTCGCCAGCTCACCCGTATACTTGGGCTTTACTCTCTTCGATGCCCGACTTACAAACGAAAGAAAAACTGGAAACAATTCCGGGTACCCCTCCGAATATGATTTACCCACCGAAAGGTGATGCGTTTGCCGCGCGTAATAAATACGCTTTAAAAATCGACTTCGAGGAAGAACCACCAATGTTTAAAATCTCTGATACGCATTATGCGGCAACTTGGCTTTTAGACCCGCGGGCGCCCAAAGTTGATATGCCGACCGTTATCCAAGAACGGATTAAACGGATGAAAGCGGCGAAATACCCAAAGAAAGGACCGGACACAAATGAAAAATCAAAATAAAGAAGTACTTTTATCGGTTCAAAATCTTTGCCAATACTTTAAAATGAATCGGCGCGACTTTAAGGCTGTTGACGGTATATCCTTTGATATTTATAAAGGTGAAGTCTTTGGCTTAGTCGGGGAATCAGGATGTGGTAAAACAACGACCGGTCGCTCGATTATTAAAATTTATGATATTACGTCAGGTGATATTTATTTTAAAGGCGTACGCATTGCCGCTGGTATTCGTTCCTATCAAGATGAAATAAAAAAGATTAGAAGTGAATTGCGTAAAAAAGCGCGACTCGCTTTAAAAGGGAGTGAAGACGAAAAAGCGGCCTTTGCTGAATTTAAAAAAGAAAGTCAAGCACGGATTGATGAATTAAAACTTGAAATCGTTAAAGCGCGGCATGACCAAAAAAATTGCGATAAAGATTACGCTAAATTAGCAGTTAAAGAAACGCAAGAAAAATATGAAAAGCTTCTAGCTGAAGAACAAGATCTTGCGAAAAAAGAAGCACTTCAAAAAGACTATAAACGAGATCTTGCCATTGCCAAAAAGGCCCGTATTGTCACTTCCATTCAAATGATTTTCCAAGATCCAATTGGTTCTTTAAACCCAAGGATGACTGTTAAAGAAATTATTCAAGAAGGACTTATTATTAAAGGTATTAAAGATAAAGCCTATTTAAAAGCCAAAGTTGAAGAAACACTTGAACTTGTTGGTTTAGTTAAAGAGCACGCGACTCGTTACCCCCACGAATTTAGTGGTGGCCAACGGCAAAGAATTGGTATTGCGCGAAGCATTATCATGGAACCAGAAATGATCATTGCTGACGAGCCAGTAAGTGCGCTTGACGTTTCTATTCAAGCTCAAGTTATTAACTTACTTAACTCCCTTCGTAAAAAACTTGGTTTAACCATTATGTTTGTCGCTCATGACTTATCGGTCGTAAAATATTTCTCCGACCGTATCGGTGTCATGTATAGCGGCAAACTCGTTGAATTAACAACAAGTGAAGAATTATTCGCTAATCCTTTACACCCATATACAAAATCACTTTTAAGTGCAATTCCTCTTCCTGACCCAGAGTATGAAAAACATCGGGTAATCATTAACTATAATCCGTTCATTGATCACGATTACTCAACCGATTTACCATCAATGCGGGAAATCCGTCCTGGTCACTTTGTCTATTGTAACGACCAAGAAGAAGCGGAATATAAGAAGCAATTTAGTAAAAATGAATAAAACAGTAGCGGCGATTTTAAAGTATGTCGTAGGTTTTCTTATTGCAGCCGGCATCTTTTTCCTTGCTATTGGCATGCGCAATATTTATACGGAAACTGACATCCGGCAAATTTATCGCTTTTTAGCGGATGGATTTTCAATTCCTGGAATGCTATATTTAGGTTTAGGCTTTCTTATTTGGTTTGCTAACTTAGGCACTTTCCACGGTATTGGTTATAGTTTACGCCATCTTTTTATGATGTTACTCCCTTTTGTGCGGAAAAAACATCAAACATACGCTGATTATGTTGAAGCGCAAAAAACAGTCAGTGGATACGCCTTTTTATTTATTATCGGCGGTGTATTCTTCGCTACTGGTATTGTATTTACAATTTTATTCTTTGTTTAAAATATAAAAAAAGCACTTCCTACTTTTTGTAGTATAAGAAGTGCTTTTTAATATGTAAAAATTAATTAAAAGTTTTCTGGTTTGCTATCAACGTCGGCGTATTTATGAGCGATTGAACTTGCCGCGGCGGCGGCAATTGCGCCAACGATATCATCTAAGAACGTATTGCAAGTTAATTTACCTTCGACCTTTTTATCTAGTTCACCAATGATACCTGGTTTTGTTTTATCGACAAAGCCAAAGTTGGTCGAGCCAATTGAGCCATATACATTAACGATCGATAAGGCTAAGATTTCATCAATGCCGTAGAGGCCATAGTCACTTAAAATAATCGTTGATAACGGTTCGCTAAGTTTTCCTTGTTCGGCTAAAATATCGAGTTCTAAACCTGTTAAAATAGCGTTTTGCACTTCCCTTTTCATGAGTACTCTTTTAACGTGATCTAAACATATATCAAGTTTTAAAAATGGTAAATATTTTGTTTGTAAGCCTAAAGTGATTTCAGCGATGTCTTTTTCGGTTACGCCCCGAGCAGCGAGTCTTTCAACTATAACTACGTATTTCTTTTCGTCATTAAGACGGTTTTTGTCTGCATTATGCATAAATAAATTCCTCTCTTTCTTTTATTATAAGGTGAATTAAGATTTTAATAAAATATATAAGGTACTTAATTAGAGTTAAGAATATCATAAATTTACAAATAGGTAAATGAAAATGATATAAATATCCCTATTTTTTAACTTGTTTGTCGCGATGGGAAATTATTTAAGTTTGTCGCCCTTACCCCCACCGAATTTCCTAGGGTGTTATCAATATAAAAAGTTGAAGGATCAGTGAAGTAATAAACATAACCATTATTATTTGGATAGTCGAGCATATTGTAATATGCGCTGCCAGCATACGTACCATCAAACTTTAAAATCGTCCGTTTGGGAACGTAGGTTTCATCCATTAAGTCTTCAAAATTACCGTTAGACATGCGGTAAGTGTAGTCGACGGCATCAATAAGACCGGCGTCTTCACCACCACTTTCATTAGTGCCGGAAAGCGTTAAATAGAAGAAGCTCGCACTCGTCGCCGCATATTGACTTGAGGCGGCCACTAAAAATTCATAACCCGCACTAACCATTGTTTGTGGAATACGGAAGTCAAAATAAACACCAGTCCGGTTACCGACCGCAGCTTTACTAATAGAAAAGCGCACTTCATTAAGATTCGTAATTGTTGTCCCATTACGTTTGAATTGATAAACAGAGATTGATTCATTATCGGCACCTTGGTTAAAACGGAAGAAGGAAAGGCCACTCGTACCACCTTTTTTCGGCTTAAACCAAATTGAGTTACGGGGAGCGGTCATATTTGTGCCCGCTTCACTTGGGAGCGTTACACTATTACTCCATGTATTATTCGTGTTTCTTGTCGGCGGGTAAGTTGAAGCTAAAAGCACAGTCCTTGCAGTCCCGAGACTTCGCACTTGTTGATAACGCGCCCAAAACTCTTCATGGACTAAGGAAGCGTGATTAGCGTCAGTAATCGTTGTAATATTACTAGTCGTCGTTGTAATAACTTGGTTTTGGTTTTCCGCGACTTCGACTAATGGATTATATTTAACAAAACTTGAGTTACTTGCATTAACAGAAGAAGTTTGGGTCGTTAAGCTACCCACGTAATAAGCACTGCCAATAATGGAATTAGGGACGGCGACGGTGCTTGGGTAGTTGACGTTCGTAAATAAGTGACCGGGATAGTTTGGGTCGACAAGTAAATTACCGGCTACTCCTTGGTCAGGATTATCGGACCATGTAATATAAGGACCTAGCTTACCAATTAATGAATAATCGCTCGTTACTCGAATGGCACTTGGGCCTAAGGAAATCTTTGCATTTTTAACCCCAATTCCCTTTAATGTTCCGTTAGCGTATCCCGCAACAAGCCCGACATAGCTATTGTTAACTTTGTTTGAAACTTCAAGGTTTTCAAGATAAAAGTTTTGCGCCAAGCCGATAATTGGTGGTTCATCTTCAGTTGAACCTAAATTACCAAAAAAGCCGATTGAATTACCAACATCTACAATTTCAAAGTGGCTTGGTTTTTCTTTCCAATCAAGGGGATCACTCGATACCCATAAGTTTTTAAGCGTATAGCCATTACCGTCAAAACTACCAAGAAATGGGGCTTCGTCAGTGCCAATTGGGGGAATAGCACCGCTATGAATGTCTAGAAAGCCCGTTAATGAGCCTTTCATATCAATATCATTGCCAAGTTCAAAATATGTTTTTTCTGGACAGGCGCCGCTATTTTGCAGCCAGGAGAAGTTATATAGATGTTTTGGGGTGCGAATAATGTAGGGATCAGCTTCTGTTCCGGTTCCGCTTGCGTAATAGTTACTAATTGAACTACCGGTCATTTTTGTGTTAAATTGCAAAACAGTCGTAAACCATGCCATTGTTGTCGTTACTAATGACAAAAAGGCAAGGGATGTTAGAAAGCCAAAATATACATTTGTCGTTTTCTTTTTTGCATTTTACACTCCTACGTAATACGTAATGTGATCAGCGTACATTACTTCCTTAATTGAATCAGCGCGAATATCATTTATATAATTCATGACGGGAACGTTATATTCAATAACAAACCACAATTCATTATCACTGTTTGATAAAGTAGTAAGCGGGATTCGTGTTTGTTTTACAGGATTAGGATTTAAACTAACAAACGAAGTAGTGTTCGCTTTGTTATAAGTTAAAGTGGCGGTTGACCAACCATTTGGTAACGATACAGGGTTAGCGCTTGTTAATTGAAAAACATTAGATGTAACATTTTCATCATACTCGCCGGCGCCGCTATGTCCGGTATGAAAAGCACCAGCGTTTGTTTTTGCATATAAGTAAACAGTACTCGTTTCGGTATATGTGAAGGTAATATGCACAACTAAGGCGCGCCGATATTGCGTATATTCAATATCTTGGGGATCAAAACGCGGCATACGGACCGCCGGACTATTTTCAAAAGTATAACTATTTGTTGTTGACCCTTCATTAACGACCGTAACGGGGTAAACATTATAGGAATGAATTTGAAAGCCAGGAGCGGCAATTTCAATTTGGCGGGCAATAATTTGTGCGCGATTATTATTCGTAAACCACGCAAAAGTGGTAATTGTAAAAGAAGAGATCAAACCGATGAGAATAACGAAATTCAAAATAATAAGCGAAATTTTACGATTAAGAATTTTGTTTTTCAATGTATTTACTTCCTTTCCTAGAGTGACACTTAGCGGCTAAAAAAAGAGCCACCACCATTATTTTGGCAGCTGGCTATCTTATCTTTTATAAGACCCTATAGTTTTGCGTCGCTAGATTACTCTAGGTTTGCCTTTACCTTATTTTTATAAATAATAAATAATTTTTGTCAATATTGAATGCTTTTTTAATGAATTTAGTTAGAAATCAGCGAAAAAGATATAAAAAAAGGCTCCTACTTTCGTAAGAGACCGATAAATGCCAATGGAGCAGGTGACGGGAATCGAACCCGCGTATCTACCTTGGCAAGGTAGTGTTCTACCATTGAACTACACCTGCGTGCTGCCAATTATAATAACACTACTTTTATATAATTGCAATAAATGTTCTTTTATTTTCTATTTTTTCTGTTTAAAACGTAGTTTTATGGTATATTTAATATTGATTAGTGAGGTATTTATCATGCGTGAAAAACTTGCAAACTTAATCTTCCCGGAGATTAATAAAACAATTAAAGATTTAGAAAAAGAATATCCAAAAAGAAAATTAATAGAAGGTGCGGAAGTAACGCGCTTTGCCCCGTCCCCTACGGGTTTTTTACACACCGGTAGTTTATTTACCGCCCTTGTGGCAAAGACTGTCGCTAACCAAAGTAAAGGAATTTTTTTTGTTCGCCTTGAAGATACTGATACGAAACGGGAAATTGCAGGAGCAGGGGAAACCTTACTAAAAGAGATGAACCTTTTTGATGTATTTCCTGACGAAGGTTATATGGGAGAAAAGGAAGAAGGGGTATATGGTCCTTATAAACAAAGTGAACGAGCGGCTATTTATAAAACAGTCATTAAAGAAATGATTAAAGATGACTTAGCCTATCCTTGCTTTTGTACGAATCACGATTTAAGTGCCTTACGGGCGACCCAAGAAGCAAATAAAGTAGTGCCGGGATATTACGGTGCTTACGCGCGATGTAGTTTTTTAAGTGCGGAAGAAGCAATTAATAGAATTAATAATGGTGAAAATTATGTTTTACGTTTTCGTAGTAAAGGTAATCATGAGAATAAAATTAGTTTTAATGACGTTATTAAAGGCACGATTGAAATTGCCGAAAATGATCAACATATCGTTATTTTAAAAAGTGATGGCTTACCAACTTATCACTTCGCTCACCTTTGTGACGATCATTTCATGCATACGACACTTGTTACGCGTGGTGAAGAATGGATCAGCAGCGTTCCACTTCATTTAGAACTCTTTAAAGCGCTTAAATTTAACACCCCGCGTTATGCGCATTTGCCCGTAATTAATAAACTTGATAACGGTAATAAACGCAAACTTAGTAAAAGAAAAGACCCCGAAGCCGCGGTTACTTATTTCCTAAACCTTGGTTATCCTATTAAAGCAATCCTTACTTATTTAATGAGTATCGCGAATAGTAATTTTGAAGAATGGTGGGCGGAAAATAAAAAAGCCCCACTTTCAGATTTTAACTTTAACTTATCACGGATGAGTGTTGATGGCGCGCTTTTTGATTTAGAGAAAGTAAATTTCTTTGCCCGTGAATATATTGCTTCCCTTACCGCCCTTGAAGTAAGTAAAGAATACATTGACTATTTAAAGTTTACCGGTGATAAAGCATTACTTAAACGTATTGAAAATGACTATGAACGGTTTACAAAAATTATGAATATTGAGCGGGAAAGCATTAAACCACGTAAAGACTACAGTCATTATGCGATGGTTTATGACACCATTAAGTTTTTCTATAATGATGAATTTGAAAAGATAATTAATGAAGATAAAATTGAACCATTTAATGAAACATTAAATAAGGAAACAATCATTGCGTTATTAATCGCTTTACAAACTGATCTTAAATATGGCGAAGGTAATGAAGTGTGGTTTAATTCGCTTAAAGAAATAGCGACTAAAAATGGTTTCGCCCTGAATAATAAGCAATTTAAGAGTGATCCCGCGTCTTTTAAAGGGGTAGTCGCTGATGTTGCCGAAGTATTACGTATTAGTGTAGTCGGTGCGAAAAAAAGCCCAAATCTTTATGAAGTATTAACAATTTTAGGAAAAGAAGAAGTAAATCGGCGCCTAAATATAATAATGTTAAAGATAAAATAAGCCCTTAATACTATAAAATATATCGGTTTTGCAATTTTATAGTTGCATTTTGCTACTCTTTTTATTACTATTATTATATAGTTTATTAGAAAGGATTATATAATTATGAAACAAAAAAGAACTAGCGCATTGCTAACGCTCATTCTTGGAATCCTTATTTTAGGATTTGTCGCCTTTACGCATGTTGTTGGTACGCTTGTCGTACTTCCCGGAGCCCCTGCTGGGTTTTCTGGGTTTGTGCAAGCCTTATTAAACAACGTCGTAAAAGTATTTGTTATTGACTTTGCAGTACGTGAACAACTCATTGGCTTTATCTTTGGGGTTGTTGGCGTTGGCTTAGCCATTATTTTTGCCGTTGTGTGGGCCATTCGCCTTCTCGTTTATCGCCGGCGGCCTTGTAATCTTCTTTCCCCACTATTTTTCTTAATTGCCGTATTCGTGGGGGTCGTACTTATTAGTTCGCACTACATTATTGAAGTCGCCTTCGATCAAAATGTTGCGATGGTACCAACCGCTTATTGGTTTGTCCTTGGTGTCTTAATCGTCGCCTTAGGCTTACACTTATTAGTCGTTGGTCTTGTTACTTCAGGTAGCCGTAAAGAAAAATCATTACTTGAAGAAGAAGTCGCCGAGGAAGAAGAAAAAGCCGAAGAAGAAGTTTTAGAAGAAGAAAAAGAAGAAGAAAAAGCAAAAGTTGATCTTGAAGATCCCGAACTTGAAGCCCTTATTCGCAAACTCGCCAACGAAGAAATCGATAAACGCGAACCAGTCGTTGTTGAAAAAGTTGTTGAGAAAAAAGCTGAACCGGCACCAAAAGCGGAACCAGCTAAAGTGGTAGCCGCCCCTGCACCAGCTAAACCAGCGAAGAAACCAACACCAGAACGTATTGCGTTCCCTGACCGGATGCAAATGGTTGATGAATCAGTGAAGGCTGACTATAACGTCCTTAAAAACTACTTATTAAGTTACGGATTAAATAGTCGGGTTAGTAATGTTGGTGATTCATTCCGTAGTGGTCGCGTCTTATATGCGCGCTTAACAAATAGCGGAAACAGCGGACTTAAACTTTACTTACCAATTAATCTTGATGATTATAAAGATAGTAAAATTCCGCTTAAATCAGCCGAAGGCGTTAAGCAATATGAAGACGTCCCAGTATTCATCTATGTCCGCAGTGACCTCTCGATGAAACGAGCGTTACAATTAATTGATGATGTGATGGAGAAAAATGGTATCGTGAAAAAGTTCGAACCAGAAACTACTGACCACGTCAAAGAATTAAAGTAAGTTAAAAATTACTAAAAATTAGCCTATGCCCGCATAGGCTTTTTTTATTACCCTTTATAAATAAATTGAAGTCTTTTATTGTTTATGATATTATCTTATCGTGCAACTAGCAGCAAAAGGAGTGTGGTTATTAAATGCCTGATGAGCCTCTGACGTGGCTTTTATTAATACTTTATTTACTTGGTAGTGCTTATTGTAGTGCGACTGAGACGGCATTTATGACTGCGAACCGTTTCAAAATAAAGGCGAAGGCAGAAGAAGGTAGCATTAGTGCACGCCTTGCTTCATGGGTGCTCGTCCGCCTTGAAAATAGTATAGTATCGGTCGTTTTATTTAACAATTTAGTTAATATGCTTTTTACTGCGCTTTTAACGGTCACTTTATTAAACTTAAACTTCGCTGATCAGGCGGAACTTTATGCGACGCTTATAGGGGTACCGGTTATTTTCATCTTTGGCGAAACGGTGCCAAAAATTTTAGCAAAAAAATATAATGAAGGCTTTGTCCAAGTTAGCGCCTTTCTCTTAGTGCCGCTTATTATTATAAGTTACCCCGTTGCCTTAATCTTTAGAGCAATTATATGGCTTTTTAAAAAGGTTTTTAAGTTTCAAGAAGATAACATTTTTACCGCGGACGACTTTGAAAATGTCATTGAAGCGATTGAAGAACAAGGGATTATTAACGAAGATGCTAGTGAATTAATCTTATCAAGTTTAGAATTTAGCGAAACTGTTGTAAAAGACGTTTTAACGCCAAAACAAAATATTAAAGCTTACGACATTAAAAAGTTTTCAACTAAAACCTTTAATGATTATATTTTGGCTTCACCGTTTTCGAGAATTCCGCTTTATGAAGGAACAATTGATAAAATTGTTGGCGTTATTGTGGTCCGCGAATACATTAAACACTATCAAAAAAAGCCAAGCATTAATCCAAAAACGATCATGAATAAGCCCTATTTTGTTAACTATAAAATCACAATGACGAAAATGATTGAAGGCTTTAAACGCAAAAACACTCACATCGCTTTTGTCCTTGATGATCAAAAGAAGTTACTGGGGATGGTGACAATGGAAGACGTATTAGAAGAACTTGTCGGGCAAATCGCCGAAGTCACGTCATCCTTAAAAGGGGAGGAAAAGTTCGATGTATGATATGATTCGCATTATCTTAATCGCCCTTTTAGTCTTTTTATCGTTTTTCTTTTCGAGTGCGGAAAGTGCATATTCGACGACGAATCGTTTACGGCTCGAACGCGATGTTGAAAGTGGGAAAAAGCATAGCGCCCAAGTTAAAAAGATCGTCGATAATTATGATCAAACGGTTTTAACAATCTTACTTGGCAATAACTTTGTAAATATTGCCCTTACTGCCCTTGTTACCGGGATGGCTTTAAGCTATGATAAGGCGCATGGTTCGACTGGACAATATGTCGTTATTTTTACCGGGCTTTTATTCGTCGTTGTCGTCATATTTGGCGAAATTGTCCCAAAAACGATCGGTGTTAAATTTAATTATCGCCTTGCTTACTATTATTATTATTTCTTTAAGTTTTTTGAATATTTATTTTTACCAGTCTTATTTTTCTTCCGTTTTCTTACCAATAAGCGGAAAGAAAAAGTAGATAACACTAATAATCATGACGGTATATATACTGAAGACGAACTACAACTAATTGTTGATGAAATTGAAGAACAAGGCTTAATTGACGAAGAAACAAGTGACTTAGTGCGTTCAGCCATTGAGTTTACGGAAACCGAAGCCTATGAAATTATGACGCCGCGAGTCGATGTTTTTAGCTATGACATTGAAGACGACATAAAAAAGATTATGAAAGAACAAGAAATTTTTAAATTTAGTCGTATTCCTGTCTATGAAGATACAATTGATAACATTATTGGTATTTTATCAACAAAAGACTTAATTAAGTTAACGCTTTCGAAAAAGAAGATTAATATTCGCTCACTCATCAAAAAGCCGCTTTTTGTCCACCATACGAAAAATATTAGCCAAATTTTAACTGAATTCAAAAAGACGAAAAACCATATTGCAATCGTTATTGATGAATATGGGGGTACGGAAGGAATTATTACTCTTGAAGATATTTTAGAAGAAATCATCGGTGAAATATGGGATGAAAGTGATGTTGTTGATGAACCAATTGTTAAAAAAAGTGACACTCATTATATTATTGATGGCGGCTTAAACATTGAAGATTTTTTTGAACTATTCGCGCTTGAAGAAGATGAAGATAATGATTACGATACGGTTGCCGGTTGGTGTTTAGAAATGCTTGACCGCTTTGCGAAAGTCGGTGATACGTTTAGTTATGAAAATATAAGAGTTAAGATTATTAAAATTGACGGTTTTGTCGTTGAAAAGGTTGAAGTATTCGTTGAGGAAGAAAAATGATTTTACGAACGGCAAGATATTTAAAAAAGATTCCTAGTCTTAAAGGAAAGACCTATATAATTACGGGCGCAAATAGCGGACTTGGCTATGCGCTAGCCGAAATTCTTTTAGAAAAAGAAGCGCATATTATTACTGCAAACCGTAATCCTAAGCGCAGTGCGAACGCCAAAGACAAACTCTTAGAAAAATTTCCGCACGCTAAAATAAGTGAATATTTTTTTGATCAAAGTGACGAAGCATCAATTATTCACTTTGTTAATGAACTAGCAAAAGATAAAGTCGTGTTTGATGGCTTTGTTTTTAACGCTGGGATTTATCTACCAGCGCGGGGTTTAAAAACGAGTAATAGTATGGGCCGTACTTTTGGCATTAATTATTATGGTAACTATTTATTACTTAAAGCCCTTTTAGCGGCAAACTTAATCCAAAGTGACACTCGCCTTATTTTTACAACGTCGGCGGCTGCTTATAAAAAGCTTAATGAAACCCAATTAAAACGCATTATAAGTGGTACTAAAGTTTCACGTCACCGTCAATATAAAGGCTCAAAAGCCGCGCTTAATATATTAATCTATGGGCTGATGACTCAAAGTGAAGATTCACCCTTAAAAGTAGACGCTAAACTTGCTTTATATCATCCTGGCGTTAGTAATACGAATATTACGCGCTTTAAGTTTAAACCGTTTAATTTTATTGTCCATTTATTTATGCGTATCGTCTTCCACACACCCCGTAAAGCCGTTTTAGGAGCAGTCTATGCTTTAACGAGTGATGAAGATTTTAATGGGCTCATGATTGTGCCAAACGGTCCTCTAGAAACAAGCGGCGTGCCGAAAACAAAAAAAATAGACGCTAAGCTTAGTAAGCATCTACCATTATTAATAAATAGTGTTAACGATTTTCTTCAAGACTAATAATGCGCTTAGCGTATTTTTCATATACTTCTAGTGTTATATCACGAATACTTTGATGTTCGCTATCAATCGTATAATCAATGCCTTCAATGTTCCGTGGATTAAATTTCGCGTCATCAATAATAATCCGTTCTAAGGCTACACTTGGATTATCACCACGCGCAATCATCCGTTTTTGGCGAATACTGCGACTTGCCTGCATAAAGAAGACAACGATTTCATTATCTTTAAGTGCCTTAATTGGTTTTAAGCCATTTGGTTCAATAATAAGTACTTTATTCGTATCAATCTCAGCTTTTGAAGTTCCGTAAAAGTTTTCATTATATTCGACAGTTTCCACGAAATGACCATTTTGCTCAAGTTTTAAAAATTCTTCTTTGCTCACAAAATGATAATCAACGCCATTTTGTTCGCCAGGGCGCATATTTCTTGTCGTATGGGTAACGACTTTTTTCATCGCAAAAATTTTACCAAGCATTTTGGCGACTTCAGTTTTACCACTGGCACTTGCCCCCATTAATACAATCATATATAAATGATAGACTAAAACCGTTTTAATTGCACGACACAACATTTTTTTGTGA
This sequence comes from Bacilli bacterium, assembly GCA_041654855.1. GTDB lineage: Bacteria > Bacillota_I > Bacilli_A > RFN20 > CAG-826 > UBA1361. Next base: position 52,567 of record JBAZCS010000001.1, read on the forward strand.
GAAAAATTTAAGGTTGTTGGTATTTATAATTATGAAACTCTTAAAAACGATGTTATTCATGCTTTTTTTAACGCAAATTATTCCGCCCCAGGAATACGCTGCCCCAATCAGTGGCATTTTACCTTATACGCAGTATCCCAAAGACGTTACTAAGCCGGTAATGGTCTCTTTTGTCTATCATACAACAACTGAGATGACGCTTGAATATGAGTTTTACGTAAAAAACCCAGAGGGTAAGGTTGTTTTTAATCGGCCGAAACGGCAAATATATTTAGGAAATAATACCGAACTACCGATTTATTATTATTCTTATTCTGGAGCGACGGGGGTGGGCCGTAATTCTTTAGTGTTTTTACATCGTCCGCTTGGAGAAACAACGTATAAAATCCATACCATATATTTTTATGGCTTTCGCCCCGGTGTCGAAGTTGATTTAAATGATAAGGTTGATCGTGACACTAAGTTTAGTGAAGAAACAGTTTACGAATATTTTGGCTACACTGCCGGGACCGCCCGTTTTATTAAAACATCAATGTATAGTAGTGGGCTTATTGAAGAATTAGAGTTGAATCACGATTTATTTCTTAATTTAGATAATCTTTTTCTAAGAACTAACGCGAAGTATGAAAACGGTGATCAATTGTTTGATGACGCCCGTCTTTATATTAGTGATAAAACATTATACCCGTATCATCTGCATAGTTATGATGGGGAAGCGGTGCTCCATATTAAACTTATTAAAAATGATTATATTATTTCTTTACATCCCAAAACAATTGTTTATTACGACCCAATTACTCATTTAACGTGTATGGCTTATAAAAAAGGGTTTTTACAATCAACAAAATATTTATTTCCAAAAGGACGGAAAGATGATGTTGAAGCAGCGAGTTTTCGTTTGGAAATAAAAGGGCTCGGTTTTAATAAGTTTAACGCAACCTTTCGCTTTAACGTTAAAATCGCTGATGTCTTTGTTGGCGAAGATGGGTATCACGAAGTAAGGATTGAACGTAATTAATATGTGGTGGAAATTAGCGTTTGTTTTTCTTTTTCTTTTTAGCGCTCAGTTTACAACTAGTGTACGTTTTAGTCATGTTAATGAAGTGTTTAATAGTATTACGCATGATTATGTTTATCACGCCATCACCTTTAGTGAACAAAGCGAAGAAGCATATTTTAATGAAACAACGGTAAACACGATTATTGATGAACATTTCACTAATAACTTAAAAGTCAAAAATTACGAGCATAAGATTACTTTTTACCGTAATGGACGGATTAAAAAAATTGGTGAAAGGAGTAATGAGTTTCATATAAACCTAAAGGCTAATCTCGGCTTTAATGTGTTTTATGAGAAAACATTTAAATACTATGTCACACGCAATCGATAATGTTATTAGTATTATTGAAACTAGTTTCCTAAAAGATTTATTAAGTGATGAATCAATTACGGATATTAGTTATAACGGGCAAAATCTTTACTTTTTCTCAAGTAAAAGCGGGCGCGCCTTTTATAAAAGCATTGATAATAGCCAAGTTTTAACGTTTCTGCGCAATATCGCCAATTACGCGAATGTCCGTTTTTCTTATAGTGATACTTTCTTAGATATCTCTGTTGGTAAATATCGCTTAAGCGCAATGCATTATGCGCTTAGTCGCTTTGGTTATAAAGAAAGCTTAAGCTTTGCCTTACGCATTAATCATAACTTTTTAGCGCGTAATCCGCATTATCTTGGCGAAAAGTTAGGCGCCATTTTACAAGATATTATGAGTAAAAAAAGATCGATTATTATAAGTGGAACGACGGGTGTTGGAAAAACAACATTACAAAAGTATTTATTAATGTTATTACCACCGAATACGCGTGTATTAGTCATTGATAATGTATTAGAGTTAGGTGAAGTTCACACTTTAAATGAAACGTTAGATATAACACTTTGGCAAACGAAAGATAATAAAGAAGAAGCGATTCGTGAATATGTGCAAAGGGCGCTACGCTTTCATCCTGATTATTTAATTATTGCCGAAAGTCGCGGTCACGAGATGAAAGAAATATTACAAGGAGCGATAAGTGGTCATCCTAACATTGTTACCTTACACGCTGATAGTGCCGAAATCGCTTATGACCGTGTGTTGTATTTAAGTGGCTCGCCCAATAAAGATGCCTTATACCATGCTTATCCTTATGTTATTCATCTTGCGAAGAAGGAAGACAATAAAGGACAAGTAAAAAGATATATTGAAAGAATAACGGCCTATGACGTTAAAACGAAAAAGATTAAAGTAATCTACTGTGAGGATAAAGAATGACCCTAGTTATCATCTTCCCCCTCTTACTTGTTATATTAATTGGCACATATTCTTATCTTGTTCTTGGTAGTGTTTTCTATTTAATGATAAATAGTGCAATCACCTTACTATTTGCGATATATTTAGCGATTCGTCTATATTATTATCAAAATCTTATTGCCCGTAAACGCTTTATGTTTTCGTTCATTGAACTTTTTATTTTAAATTTTGATGTGCAAAAAAGTATTGAAGCAACGATGGCCATTATTTTCCCCTTATTTAGCGCAACCGAGCAAAAAACATTGAATCGCTTGCAAAAAGGCGATGGATTGAGTCTTGTTGAGCAGTTAAAGTTATATTTTAATGATTATTATTATGAATCATTTTTTGATATGTTAATGGTGGTCGTTGATCGTGGGGGCTCTTTTATTAAGGTGAGTGAAGTGCTTTTATACACCATATCGGATAGTGAAGCGCAGCTTATTAAATTAAACCGCATTGACAATACTTATTTAATTAAGTTTGTCTTTAACTGGCTTTTTATTATGGCCGTTGCTGTTATCTTTCGTTTTGCCTTAAACGATACGATAAACCTTAATAATTTAGACTTAACGTATTTAGTAGGTAATGAAATATTTATGGGTACCTTTTTACTAAGTTTAACGTTACTTATTGAAAATAGATTACGGAGGAGTAAAAATGTCACTTAAGAAATTATTAAAAGCGTTAGCACTACTTTGTATTATAAGTGGATTAGCGCTTATTTTTTGGCTCCGAAATTATTTAATATATGGAATGTTAATTGTTGTGGGCATAGGCTTATATTATTTTTCGACAAAAAAAGATGAAACAAAAGATAACTTAAATATCGCTAATTTTATTAATGTTTTTACGCATTTTCGGGTCGCTCTTGATAGTGATGCGAATGTCTTTAATGCTTTAAGCGCTAGTTTAGAGTTAACAAGCGGACGGATGCATGAAGAATTAGAGCGGCTTATTAGCGCCATTAATAAAGATCATAGTGTCACCCCCTTTATTACTTTTGCAAAAAAATATAATCACCGCTTTGTTACCCACATCATGATTAATATTTATATGCTTATTAATCACGGTCTTGATCCGAAAAGACTTTGGCAATTTAACTATTTATTTGAAACATTACTGAAAGAATATAACGACGCTGAAATAAGCAAGCATCAAAATAGTTATGACCGCTTTGATTTAAGCCTCTTTCTCGGTAGTGGCATTATGATGTTTACGATTATGGGCAGCATTCTTTCGCTTTTAGGAGGAGCGTAATGAGTAATATATTTGGGTTAATGTATTCTTTTATCTTAATATTACCGACTATTCTTTTCGGTGTTGATGTAACGCGCATCAGCACTATTCGCACATACTTAGAAGCTCGAGCAACGGTTGTAAGTTACCAAATAAGTAAAGAAGGGGGCATCAAACAAAGCTTAATCAATAGCTTAGAAGAAGAAGGGATTACGATTGAATGCAGCGGTGAATGCACTTATATAAGTATGGGGGAAACAATAAGTTTTCGTTTAGTCCGTACGTATACACCGATGATTTTACAAAAGGAAGAAATGGAAGTAAAAGTTACAAGAGTTGTAATCGTCGGTTATTTATAAAAGAAAGGAGGAGCTATGTCAGAATTAAAAGGACAACTATTTGGCATTATCTTAGTTATCTTAATGTCAGTCGCCATTGGTGGCGCGATTAAAGCCGTCGTCAACAATAATGTGCAATCCATTAATAGCCAAGAATCAGCCGCTAATAGTGCGATGGGTTTTTAATACCCTTTTTAAACGGGTTAAGGCGCTTAATCACTTTTTATTGAAATATCGTTTGTTATTTGCTAAAATCTCTTTCTAGAGGTACATTTATGACAAATTTAGCACGTATTGAACAAATATTCACCGAAATCTTAAAGGTTGAAAAGATTGAACCAAGCATGGAATTAAAATCACTTGGCCTTGATAGCCTTGATTTAGTCGAAGTAATGATGAAACTTGAAGAAGAGTTCTCAATCGAATTTACGAACGATGAAATGCTTAGTTTTACGACTGTTGGTGACGTTCTTGCCGATATTGAGAAAAAACTTAACAAATAACAATGATTGTTATTGCCTTCGATTAGGAAATATGGTATTCTACTACTTGCCTAATCGTTACAGGCCTAGTTAGCTCAGCGGCAGAGCAATCGGCTGTTAACCGATCGGTCGTAGGTTCAAATCCTACACTAGGCGCCATGGCCCGTTGGAGAAGCGGTTTAACTCACATGCCTTTCACGCATGCATTCATGGGTTCGAATCCCGTACGGGTCACCAGCTAAAAAAATACGCCTTGATTATATAGTCAGGGCGTTTTTCTTTATAAAATGGCAAAAAAAGTAATTTTTGATGTAATATGTGTAAATAGATAAATTAAAATTAACTGATTTGAAGGAGGGGATAAAATGAATGTAAGATTAATAAAATTAACAAAAGAATATTATTTCCAATTAGCTGAAATGATTGATGAATGGCAGTTAGATCAAGAAGTTAATAATACCAATCGCTCTCCTTGGGCTATATTTAAAAATGATTATCATGATTTTGATAATTATTTAGAAAACTTAGAGTTAAAGGAACCAAAAGAAGGATTGGTTCCTGATTCGGTGTTTTTCTTGCTTGATGTGGATAGAAACATCTTGCTAGGAGCTGTAAATATTAGGCATTATTTAAATGATTATCTCTTACAGTATGCTGGACACATTGGAGATGGAATTAGACCTTCGGAACGCAGAAAAGGATACGCTACTGAGATGATTCGTTTATCATTAATTGAATGTAGAAAATTAGGGATTTCTAGAGTATTAATGGTATGTGATAAATCTAATATTGCATCTGCTAAATCAATAATCAAAAATGGTGGAATATTAGAAAATGAATTTTTTGATGCAAATGGAAAAATACAACAAAGATTCTGGATTAACTTAGAGAACTAAATTTCAAATTTACGAGTAGTGTAGGGCGCTGCAAAACGACTTCTAGGGTATGCCCTTTCACTCTCAGGGTATGAAAAAGTTAACGATTTATCTAAAAGACCTTTGTTTAAATCAAAAATCCTTGTTGATAAATATAGGCGCCGATACTATAAACGATTCAATTAGAACAAAGTTTTTACCATAATAAATCCAATAAGTAAGAAAAGACGGCAAACAATAGCAGTTTTTTGTTTGATTAAGTTATTAATATCTTTCAATTAAAAGATTTTTCCCTCTTTCTGGAAAGCGATGAACAATGTTCTATTAGATAGGAAAACCACAAATAGTGATGACTTAATTGATATAATAAACAAAAGATTGAGAGGAAGGAAGCTTTATCATGCCTTTAAAATTTAAGATTGGTGATATCACTAAATTAGAAGTAGACGCAATTGTTAACGCTGCTAATGAAAGTTTACTTGGTGGTGGCGGTGTTGATGGGGCAATCCACCGCGCTGCAGGTCCGAAGTTACGTGAATATAATAAAACCCTTGGTGGGTGTAAAGTAAGCGAAGCTAAGCTATCGCCGGGCTTTGATCTACCGGCTAAATATGTCATTTCGGTTGTCGGCCCAGTATATTACGGTGGCGGTCATAATGAAGAAGAACTACTCTATAACACTTACCAAAACGCCCTTAAGTTAGCTGTAGAAAATGAGATTAAAAGCGTCGCATTCCCGCTTATTTCTGCAGGTGTATATGGCTATCCGATTAAAGAAGCAATCCGGGTAGCGATTACCGCCATTAATGATTTCTTAAAAGAGCACGAACTAGAGGTAACCCTTGTGTTTTTCGATCAAGCGGCAATTAATCATTTAAAAGACCTTTCTATTACCATTGAATGAGTGCAACATAGCAAAATACTGTTGCTAAACGATAATTATTCTTCAAGATTACTAAGATAATTTTTAAATTCGCTATTATTCCGCTAATCGATAAACGTTATTCCGTTATTTCTTATATTATTCCGATAAAATGTTATAATCTAGGAGAAAGGAGAACCTTTTTATGTATATCACAGTTAAAGAAGCTGCCGTAAAATGGCGTATATCCGAGCGTAGAGTAAGGATCTTATGCGCACAAGGGAAAATACTAGGTGCTCACCAGGAAGGAAGAGCTTGGAAAATCCCATATGATGCAATAAAACCTGCTGATGGTCGATACAAAAAGACCAAATCACTTCTTCCTATAATAGAAGAAAAAGTGGCTTCTTTAAAACTAAGAAGACCTTTAACAGAAAGTGAATTAGAACGATTAAATGAACAATTTTTAACCGACTTTACATATAACTCGAATGGTATTGAAGGAAATACAATGTCCTTACGGGAAACGGACATGGTTCTTCGGGGCCTTACAATTGCTCATAAGTCATTAAAAGAACACTTGGAAGTAATTGGGCATAAGGAAGCATTTGATTATATAAAAGAACTTGCAAAAAAAGATGCTGTTCTTTCTGAAAAGATAATTAAGGATATTCACTATTTAGTTTTAGCGGACAAAAAAGAAGATCGCGGAATATATCGAAGAATTCCCGTTCTTATTGCTGGAACAATGCACGAGCCGACTAAACCTTATTTAATAGATGGCAAAATAAAAGAACTATTAACGAAATATAATAAGAGTAATGAAGACACTATTTCTAAAATAGCGCGTTTTCATCTTGAATTTGAATCGATTCACCCATTTATTGATGGAAATGGAAGAACTGGTAGATTAATAATGAATTTAGAACTCATGAAAAAAGGCTATCCACCAATAGGAATTAATATCACTGACAAATTAAGATACTACAAGGCCTTTGATGAATTTCATTTAAAAGGTGATATTTCTGTAATGACCGACATCATCGCAACATATTTAAATCAAAGACTTGATTTTTATTTATCTATTTTGGATTAGTATTAACTTACAAGAGGTTGCCAGCAAGAAACATCATTTTTCGTTTTCTATATGTCAAATTCAAATAACGTCTAAAATATATGCTGTTTTATATTTATAAATGGAAAAAAAGTAATAAATATGTAATTATATTAATACTTGTTTTTTATTGCACTTAATGAGAGGGGGGACTTATTATGGAGCGAGTAAAGGCGTTACAGAAAAAATATAAAATCGATCTTTTATATGACGTTTTCTTAAGGGAGAGTGATTCACTTTTCTTTATCATTGAAGGCGTTAAAGATACGACAACGAAACCTTTAATACCCCTTTTTGGTGACTGCTCACTTTTTAACATTAGTTGCGATGCGACGACTTTAGAAGATATTATTAGTAAAATCGACCAAAAAAGTGAAATATGTGATATTTTAGGCTTTAAAGAATATGTTACGGAATTAAAACGCGAATTAGACGCTGATCAAACAAAAACGGTGTTATATTTTCCGCTTGTTATTGATGGCGTTAAACATTATTTAGAATTGAAAGCCTTTAAATTCTTTGAACAAGGAGTAACGATTATTTTATTTAACCCCGTTGACCTTAAAAAAGTCAATTTAGAAATGCTTTATTTTGAATCATATAAAGATAGCTTAACTGGTTTATTTAATTACAACACCCTATTATTACATTTAAGTAAAGCATATGGTGATCATTTCTTTGGCTTTATTGATTTAGACCATTTTAAATTAATTAACGATACGTATGGTCATAATCGGGGCGATGAAGTTTTAGCACTGGTCGGTAAAAAACTTATAGAAATCGCTGATGAACACGTTATTATGTATCGTAAAAGTGGCGATGAATTTATTTTCATGACTATTGATTTAGATAAAGAAAAAACGATGGCACTAGTTAAAAAGATTCAAGAAGTTATCCGCTCCATCCATTTACCAGCGTTAAAGACTGATTGTTCGATTGGGGTTGTCGAATATAAAGATAATAATGGCCTTTATGATGTTTATGACGCCATCGCCCTTGCCGATATTGCCATGTATATGTCAAAGAAAAATGGTCGCGGCCAAGTAACACATATTGATGAAGACGAGGTACGAAGTATTGTCGCTTTTGGTCCGCTAGAAGAAACTTCAGATTCACTCAAGTCTAAAGGTTGCTAATATGGAAATCATTAAATATATTATATTAGGTATCGTGCAAGGAGTAACGGAAATCTTTCCCGTTAGCTCAAGTGGCCATTTAGTCATCTTTCAAGCACTTTTTGGGCTTGAACAACCAGGTTTAGTGTTCGAAATGTTTACAAACATGGCGTCTTTTCTCGCTTTATTTGTTCTTTTCGCCGAGGATATCATAAAGTTAATCAAAGGCTTTTTCCTATACATTTTCACGAAAAACAAAGAAGAGCATAAAGACACTTTTCTTTATGTCATTAAGCTTTTAGTCGCGGTCATCCCGCTTGGGATTGTCGGCTTTATTTTTAAAGATCATATGGGACAAATTAAAAACCTTTTAACAGTAGGGATTGCTCTTTTTATTACGGGTGCTCTTTTACTTACAATCTTTTTTACCCGTAATAAGATAGAAGATCATGATGATATTACCTTTAAAGACGCATTAGCAATTGGCTTTACGCAAGCGTTTGCTGTTTTCCCCGGTATTTCCCGAAGTGGGTCAACGATTATTGGCGGTAGAGCAAGTCGCGTCTCACTTAAAAGTATTTTAAAGTTTTCCTTTTTAGCCTATATCATTATTAGTGTCCCGACAAGTATTCTCGGTATTTTCGATTTAGCGACGACGAGTGAAACGATAAACTGGTGGGGTTATAGTCTTGCCTTTATCTTTACTTTTGGAGCGACATTATTAACCGGCTTTTTAGTGATGCGCAAACTAAAGGTTGAACATTTAATTTATTTTGGCATTTATTGCCTTGTTGTTGGCGTAATCGCCTTTAGTGCATTTTTTATTATTTCATAATTATTAAATAATTATTTTTTAAAAAAATGATAATTACTATATAAAAGCAATTCTCGTCAGTGTTAAACATAATGTCTTTGGGTCCCCGTTTGCAATCTCTTATCTTAGCTTTAACGAGGAGCAAGATACTTATTTATGGCAAGAACATTATGCCTACTTAGTGTATGCGATTAACTTCGCTAGTGAAACACCAATTAGTAAACTATTAGAAGTAAGACACCCAGCGACAGTTACGACAAGAAACAGTGTAAAACGGGCAATCATTATTGAAGGGTACACATACTTTTTCAGTGATAACTACGTCAGTCTTTATAACTTAGCGACCAAAGAGTTAAGTGCACCGCTTAGTTTCTAAAGGGTAAAGTACCTTAATTTCTTATTAAAAAACGTTATGCACATAAAGGGGGTTCAACCCCCTTTTTTGCTACAATAAAAGAGAAGGAGAAACATTATGTTAAAAGTAAAAGATTTAGCACCACTTTTTAGTCTTAAAAGTCAAAAAGGCGAAGTCGTTAATTTAAAAGACTATCGCGGACAAAAAGTTATTATATATTTCTATCCTCAAGACTTCACTGGAGGATGTACTCTACAAGCGAAGGACTTTGCAAAGAATTATGACGAATTTGCAAAGCTTGGGTATAAAGTATTTGGTATTTCTAAAGATAGCGTCGAATCGCATTTATCATTTTGCACGGCCTATGATTTACCGTTTACCTTACTTAGTGACCCAACGCGTGAAGTTATTAAAGCCTATGGTGTTTTCCAAGAAACGGTATGGTATGGTGATATAGGGGTCGACACTCGTCGTTCCACCTTTGTCATAGATGAAGAAGGCTATATTAGTCATGTTTTCCTCGATGTTGATCCGAAAACAAGTACCTTAGCCTTACTCGAACTTTTGAAAAAATAAACGGAAACGAGGTTCTTATGCGCAAACTATTTGATCGAACCTATCAAGGTATTTTCTATTTGGTCCGACCGTTTTTGCCGTGGCGCGAACCTAAATTACTGACGTCTTACGCTCAATTGGCGATCCTTTTAAAAGAAAAAGAGCTAAAGAACCCACTTATTGTCATTGATGAAAATATTATGAAATTAGGGCTTCACACTCCGCTTGAAGAAGCTCTAAAAGAGGCAAACCTAAATTACGTCTTTTTCTTTGACGTTACGCCAAACCCCACAGTAGCCCAAGTTGAAAAAGCGCGAGCAATGTATATTGAAGAAGGATGTGACACCTTGATTGGCTTTGGCGGCGGTAGTCCGCTTGATGTTGCAAAAGCAGTTGGCGCTTTAATTGTTCGTCCGAAAAAGAGTCTTGATAAACTAGGGGGCATTTTAAAAGTAAGAAGAAAACTACCCTTATTAATAGCGATTCCGACAACCGCTGGTACGGGCAGTGAAGCAACGCTAGCTGCCGTTATCACTAATAGTGAAACAAAACGAAAATATGCGATTAATGATCACGCTTTAATCCCGCATTTTGCTTTACTTGAACCTAGTTTGACATATGGTTTACCGCCCCTTTTAACGGCGACGACCGGCATGGACGCTTTAACGCACGCAGTTGAAGCTTATACGAATAATGGTGGCACAAAGTTTACGAATAAAAAGGCGGTTAATGCGGTAAAACTTGTGTTTGCAAATATTGAAAAAGCCTACTTTGAACCGCGCAATGAAAAGGCACGCTATAACATGCAAATTGCTGCTTATGATGCAGGTGTCGCTTTTACACGTAATTATGTTGGTTACGTTCACGCCTTAAGTCATCCTTTAAGTGCATTCTACGGTCTTCCGCATGGCTACGTAAATGCGCTTATTTTACCGTACATGCTTAAAAAGTATGATAAAAAAGTTCATAAAAAACTAGCGAGACTTGCTCGTTTAAGTGAAGTCGCTAATGGGGAAAGTGATAGTGAAATTGCTAATAATTTCATCCTCGAAATCGAAAGATTAAATAAGGTCTTTAATATTAGAAGAAGGATTCCCGAAATTAAAGATGAAGACATTCCGCTTTTAGCAAAATACGCCAATAAAGAGGCGCGGCCTTTATATCCGACGCCTTTAATATATAGTAATAAAGAACTCGAAGGTTTCTATAAAGAATTACAAGGAGGCTATTAAATGTTAAAAGCAATTGCCCTGCAAAAAGAAGCAAACAAAAAGAATGTTATTGTAACGTACCAAATGCGCAAAAACCGGCTCATTGCCCTACAAAAGGCCGTTAAAAAGTATGAAAAGGAAATTTATGAAGCACTCTTTTTCGACTTGCGGAAAGATGAATGGGAAGTGTTTGTCACCGAACTTAGCATCGTTTACGAAGAAATTCATATTGCCTTAAAACACTTAAAGCGATGGATGAAGCCAAAGCGTATTAAAAGTGCGCTTGTGCAATTTCCGGCGAAAAACTATATTATGCATGACCCATACGGTCAAGTATTAATTATGAGTCCGTGGAATTATCCGTTACAACTTACTTTAGTGCCCCTTGTCGGCGCAATTGCCGCGGGTAATGTTGCCGTTATTAAACCAAGTGCCTACGCCCCTAAAATTGCGGAAGTTATGAAAAAGCTTATTGAAGAAGCCTTTCCAAATGGCGAAGTATTATTATTTTTAGGGGGCAGAGCGGTAAACGAAGAAGTTTTAAAGGCAATATACGATATGATCTTTTTTACCGGTAGTCCTGAAGTTGGCAAAATTGTCATGCGCCGGGCGAGTGAAACTTTAACGCCGGTAGTCTTAGAATTAGGAGGCAAATCACCCTTTATAATTACCGAAGACGCGGATATTCCTTTAACCGTGCGTCGTCTTAAGTTTGCAAAACTCATTAACAATGGCCAAACATGTGTCGCTCCAGACTATGTTTTAATGGACGCAAAAGTTTTACCACGCCTTGCTGAATTCCAAGAAGTGTTTGATCTTTTTCCTGATGAAGAAGAAAGATTACCAAAAATCATTAATCAAAAACATTACTTACGCCTTAAAGAATATTTAGTGGAGCTAGGCATTCCTCATTTTGTCGATAATACAGAAACGATTAAACCGACATTAGTGGTAAATCCACCTCTTGATTCAAAAGTGATGCAAGAAGAAATCTTTGGCCCAATCTTACCAATAATAGTGTATGAAAATCTTGATGAGGCGATTAGCTTTATTAATGAAAGACCAAAGCCTTTAGCCTTATATTTATTTACGAAATCAAAAAAGACGATTAATAAAGTATTACAAAGCACTAGTAGTGGTTCAGTCGGGATAAATGACGCTGTGGTCCAACTTGCAAACCCGCATTTCCCCTTTGGTGGTGTCGGCAATAGCGGGATGGGAGCGTACCACGGAATCCACTCTTTTAAAGCCTTTTCACACCAAAAAGCCGTTTTACATAAGTCCCGTTTGTTCGATTTTAAGTTCCGTTATGACGTCGGCGACAAAACAGTCGGTATTTTTAAAAAATTGACCCGGGTTAAATAACATTTTACGCCCCTTTATCGCAATCATTATTTTAAGATAATCTTTTACCGATTTGCTTTACAACGCTCCTTGCGCGCATGTATAATAAGCGCAATGGAGGGAAATAGTGATGAAATTATTTTCAACAATTGGTAGGCGGCGTATCCCCGCCCATAAAAAAGAAAGTTTAGCACGTGAATCATTTGTGCTAGACATCAAGAAGGTACCATTTGTATATTTTCCGTTAGTAGCCGGCAATAATGCCGTCTGTGATCCACTGGTGAAAGTGGGAGATAAAGTAAAGGTAGGAACGCGTATTGCTTTTAGACAGCAATTTAGTGTTCCGCTTTTTAGCAGTGTCTCCGGAACCGTAAGTGCGATTGAAAAACGGATAAATATTAATACTGGGCGACCTTGTGATCATATCGTTATCGAAAACGATTTTAAAATGGAAGAAGAAGCACCACTTGATAAAGTTGAGCTCAGTGATCCGCGTGAACATATTGTCGAAGCTATTAAAGAAGCGGGTATTGTCGGTCTTGGTGGGGCTGGTTTTCCTACATGGATTAAATATAATAATGTTCAAGGCATTAATAGCATTTTAATTAACGCCGTTGAATGTGAACCATATTTAACGACGGATTACACGGTTAGTAAGCAAAATGCGATGAAAATTGTCGAAGGAGCGCGTTATTTACAAAAAGCCGCGGCGGCAAATGAAGTCGTTATTGCTATTAAAGTTAAAAAAGAAGCAGCGCGTGACGCTTTAATTGAAGCAAGTAAAGATTATGCGGATGTGAAAGTCGTTGAAGTACCTGACCGTTATCCAATGGGGTGGGAAACGACACTCATTTACGAAATCTTTAAAAAACGTTATGACCGGTTACCAAGTGAAGTTGGCATTGTCGTTAACAATAGTACAACGGCATTAGCGGTTTATGAAGCGTTAGTGGAAGGTAAAGTTATTACAAAGCGGCTTATTACGGTAAGTGGTAATGTTGTCACTAATCCAACTAACGTACTTGTACCGGTTGGCACGCTTGCAAGTGTCGTCTTAAATGAGTTTGACATTAATAAAGAAAAAGAGTTTAATCTTATACCGGGCGGACCAATGACAAGTAACCCGGCGCGGAACGCTGATTTTGCCTTACAGACAAATCACGGCGGCTTAACGCTTTTAGAAAAAGTGCATTTAAGAACGATTCCGTGTTTACGGTGCGGTAAATGTACTGCTAATTGTCCGGCTGGTTTACAACCAGTGGAAATTATGCGTGCTTTTGAAGCCCGCGACTATGTCCGTCTTGAAAAACTTGATACATTACGCTGTGTGGACTGTGGTCTTTGTAGTTATGTCTGTCCAAGTAACATTGAACTAACCGACATAATGAAAAAATCAAAGACAATTTTACGCGTTCACCAAGCCGGAAAGAAGTAGGTGATAAATATGAATAACGTT
>JBAZCS010000002.1:0-63859 GCA_041654855.1 Bacilli bacterium
ATTTTCTATAAAATTCCTCTCGCTTGTAAAAGATTTCGTAATTCATCACTTTTCGCAAAATCTTTATTTAACCTTGCATTTTCGTAGTCTTTTAGCAGTTTTATGTCTTCTTCGCTTAATTCTTTGACCCCTAAATCAAGGCCGAGCACTTCAAGCATCAACATTAAAGTGTTATAAAGTTTAGCGATATTTTCTTCATTATTTTGACTTCTTCTTAAGGCGACATTTGCCTCTTTAATTACGTTATACATCTCGCTAAGAGCATTAGGAGTATTTAAATCATCACTTAAAGCTTCTTCAAACTTAGAAAGCGCTAAAGTGTCATTACTTACTTTCGGATTCACGGCAAAATAGCGGTTAAACGCCATTAAGGTGCGGCGTAATTTATCAATTTCATTTTGCGTATTCATAATGATATCTTCACTTAAATTAACCGGAGACCGATAATGGGTAGATAAAAGTAATAAGCGTAAAGCACTTGCCCCATACTTTTGAATAAAATCATTCGCGGTCACAAAATTACCAAGTGACTTTGACATCTTTTGGTTATTTAAATTAATAAAGCCGTTATGTAACCAATAATTAGCAAGCGTCGTATTTTTAAACGCTTTCGCCTGGGCTATTTCATTTTCATGATGCGGGAACTTCAGATCAAAGCCTCCGCCATGAATATCAATTAACGGTTCATCAAAGATGTCATTAATCATTACCACACATTCCGTGTGCCACCCTGGTCTTCCTTCACCCCACGGGGAAGGCCACTTAATGCCATTATCACTTGTCTTCTTCCACAATAAAAAGTCATGGGGATGTTCTTTTTTACTATTTTCTTCAATGCGTGCGCCAACTTGGAGGTCATCTTGAGAAATATTACTTAGTTCACCATATTCTTTAACAGCGTGAACCCGGAAAAAGACTTCGCCATCTTTAGCGTAAGCAGCGTTATTTGCAATTAATGTTTCAATAAACTTAATCATGCTTTCAATATGACTTGTGGCTTTGGGAGCAAAACTCGGTCGTTTTGCGTTCAACGCTTTAATACTTTCGTCATAAGCATCAATATAATATTCGCTTATTTCTTTTTCACTTTTGTTGGTCGCTAAAGCTTTTTCAATGATGCGATCATCAACATCAGTGTAATTTGATACGAACGTTACTTCATAGCCACAATATTCAAAAAAGCGCCGTAATGTATCAAAAACAACGACGGGGCGCATGTTGCCAACGTGAACATAATCATAGACGGTTGGTCCACATACATACATTGAAACTTTACCCGAACGGAGTGGTTTAAATAGTTCTTTTTGTTTCGTTAATGAATTAAATAAATATATGTCTTTATTTTTCATAAGTATATTTTAGCATGATAAGTAACTTTAAGTTAAATACTTAAAAGTTTCTATGTCACACTTAATCCTCACTTTCTAAAAGTAAGATGTCACTAAATTTTTTAAGGATCTGAAGTTTTTTATCACGAATTAGTAATACATTTTTATCATAGCCGTGGGGCACAATCGCGGCGTTAATGCTAGCGTTTTTCGCGCTTAAGTAATCAACATGACTATCACCGACAAATAACACCTTTTCTAAAGGCGCATCAATGTCTTTTAAGATTGTCCCTAAAAACTTTGGATTAGGTTTAATAATCCCGTCACCTTTATCGCCGCGCACTAGGATAAAAGTATTATCATCAAAAAACTTACTAACAACTTCTACCGCAATAGCGTGCGGTTTATTGGTCGCCACATATAACACAACATTTTGCGCTTTTAAGGCCGCTAGCGTTTCTTTAACCCCAGGGAATACTTTTGTATAAGTAGCAGTGTTTTGTTCGTAATACTTCGTTAAAAGCGCGTTTACTGCGTCAAAATGACTTTCTTTTAAGAAGCGCGCCTTAAGCGCTCTTTTAATTTGTTCATCTTTCCCGCTGCCAATAAAAGAGGCCATTTCGCGCTCATTAAAATTACCGCGTAAGCCAAGTTCTTTAAAGGTTTTATTTAAGTTATATAGTAAGTCAGGAATCGTATCAAGAAGCGTCCCGTCAAGATCAAAAATAATATGTTCGTAACGCGCCATTTTTATTCTGCCACCACGAAAGTATCAAGGACTAAAAAAGTAATGCCGAGGCCAATTGATATATAGCCGATAATTTCCCATAAGCGACTCGCAAATTCATTATTCGAGGTAAAAGCTTCGCTTACGCCACTTGCGATAAAAGCAAGACCAATTAATATTCTTAAAATACCAACAATTAAGGTGACAACATTGCGCGAACTTGCAAAAAAGATAAAATCAAAAATTGCTAAAACACCAAGTAAAACACCAAGTAAAAGCATACCGTAAGCTTGAAGGGGCTCACTAAAGATTGCAATTACAATACCTAAAACAATTAAAAAAGTACTTAACACATAATCAAGCACTTTAACTTGTTGTTTGCGGGCAGCGATAAAATTAAGGAGTGAAATAAAACCAATAAGGCCGACAACGATACCGATCAAATAAAAAAGGCTACCTGCCGGGTCAACTTTATATTTCACAAGCATCGCCCCAATAATAATGAGGGCCACACTCGTCGAGACCGTTATTCCAAAACTTAATTTTGAATTAAATGATAGCTTCATATTTCTCTCCTTTAGGCTATTTAATGTTACATTAAATAATCGCTTTTTGCAATAAAAGAAAAGCCTAACTTTGCAATTAGGCTTTCAATTTTTATTTTTGGTCAGCGTTATTCGACAAATTCAAGAATAACAACTGGCGCATTATCACCACGACGTGGACCAAGTTTTAATAAACGAGTGTAACCACCATTACGGTCTTTAAACTTCGGACCAAGCTCATTGAATAAAACATCTAATGCACTGACACCGTCTTTGCGGGCAATGCCATCACGTAACCGTGCTCTAGCAAGGCGGCGGCTATGTAAGTCACCACGCTTGGCAAGGGTAATTAATTTTTCGACATTTTGTTGGGCTTGTTTTCCAACTTTAGCGGTGAGGGTCACTTTGCCGTAAACAATAAGTTCACTTGTGACGTTGCGAAGCATCGCTTCGTCTTTACTTTTCGTATATGCGGCTTTAAAGCGAACGCCTGTTTTGCCACGTACGTTTTTTCTACCTTGTGCTGGCATAATTTACCTCTATTCTAAGTTTCCTCGGAAATTAAGTCCGAGTTCTTTAAGTTTGTCTTTAATTTCTTTAAATGACACTTTACCTAAAGCCCTAATTTTAAGGACTTCATCTTCGGTCATGTTTGCAAGTTCTTGCACTGTTTGAATACCGGCTCTTTTTAAGCAGTTGTAGGAACGGACACTAATGTTGAGTTCTTCAATTTTAAGATCAACCGTCGTTGCCGTTGCCACTTCTTCTTGTTCATTGAATACTTCAACGTCAATCGCTGATTCTTCAAGATCAAGGAATGGTTTATAGTGTTCAATTAAGATTTGCGCACTTAAGGCAAGCGCCTTTTGTGGCGTAATTGAACCGTTTGTCCATACTTCAAGCGTTAAGCGATCATAATTTTCATCATGACCAACCCGGGTACTTGAGACAGTGTAATTAACTTTCGTAATTGGTGAATAGTTACTATCGGTAGCGATAACACCAATCGCACTACCAACTTTATGACGTTCGGCTTTATTTTCTTCACTTGTGACATAACCGCGACCATTACGGGCAAAGATTGTCATTTTTAAGTGTCCGCCTTCTGCGACATTAGCGATTACTAATTCTTCATTAATAACGGTAACGTCATATGGAAGGACTAAGTCTTTTCCGGTTACAACAGCCGGACCAGTAACGTCAATTTCTAATTTTTTAACATTTGGTTCTTTATCATCAATTTTAAGAATAAGTTGTTTGAGGTTC
Source organism: Bacilli bacterium (assembly GCA_041654855.1). Classification (GTDB taxonomy): domain Bacteria; phylum Bacillota_I; class Bacilli_A; order RFN20; family CAG-826; genus UBA1361. Next base: position 3,867 of record JBAZCS010000002.1, read on the forward strand.
AAAGTAATGGTCGTGACATCCTCAATAACGCCAGGGAGTGTTTGGAACTCGTGCCGAGCGCCTTCAATCGTAAGCGCGAACACACTGGCGCCAGGTAAGGCACTAAGTAGTAAGCGCCGGAAGCTATTTCCTAATGTTTGACCAAAACCACGTTCTAATGGTTCTAGTTCGAATTTGCCATAGTTATCAGTGGCGTAGTAATTCTTTTCTTTAAAGATTGTCGGGTTGAATGGGATGATAATATTACTCATGTTTCCTCCTTATCCACGTGGCCGTTTCGGTGGCCGGCAGCCGTTATGCGGAATTGGGGTTGTATCTTCAATTCCGGTAATTGTTAAACCTGCGAGGGCGAGGGCGCGAATTGCAGCTTCACGGCCTTGTCCTGGACCTTTGACATTAACATCAACCGTTTTAAGGCCTTGTTCGACTGCTACTTTAGCGGCCGCTTCTCCTGCTAATTGGGCAGCCCATGCTGTGCTTTTTTTACTTCCCTTGAAGCCTAATGCACCAGCGCTACTCCAACTGATTGCGTTGCCTTGTTCATCGGTAATGGTAACGATTGTATTGTTAAAGGTGGAGTGAATGTGGGCGATACATTTCGTATACGAACGACGTATTTTACGTTTTCTAGAAGTAGTTTTTCTTGCTTTTGCCATACGTTTATTCCCTCCTTATCCTTGTGACGCTTGCTTTTTATTAGCAATCGTTTTCTTTGGTCCCTTACGGGTTCTTGCGTTTGTTTTCGTCCGTTGACCACGAACGGGTAAGCCACGACGGTGGCGAATACCACGGTAACTGCCAATTTCCGTAAGCCGCTTAATATTAAGGGCTACTTGACGGCGAGCGTCACCTTCAACGCGGTATTTTGTAATTTCTTGACGAATGACGCCAAGTTGTTCTTCAGTTAAGTCTTTAACGCGAATGTCTTCGCTAATGTTGACTGCGGCTAAAATCTTTTTCGCGGTTGAAAGTCCAACACCGTAAATGTATTGAAGACTAACAACGACGCGTTTGTCATTTGGAATATCTACACCAACTATACGTGCCATATTCTTTTTCCTCCTTACCCTTGTCTTTGCTTATGCTTCGGGTTTTCGCAAATAACCATTACGGTTCCTTTACGGCGAATGACCCGGCATTTATCGCAAATTGGTTTGACTGAGGCTCTTACTTTCATAATGTTTCCTCCTATTCGGTTACTTATACCGATATGTAATGCGGCCCCGTGTTAAATCATAGGGCGAAATTTCAACTGCGACACGATCACCTGGTAGAATGCGAATGTTATACATTCTGATTTTACCAGAAACGTGGGCCATAATAATGTGTCCGTTGTCTAGTTGCACTTTGAAGTTTACGCCTGGTAAACATTCAAGTACTTTCGCCTCGACGGTAATAACGTCAGATTTTGCCATGTTATTCCTCCCCCATTGTTAATACTTCATAGCCATTTTCGGTAATAACGATAGTGTTTTCATAATGGCTTGCTAACTTTCCGTCTTTTGTTTTGACGGTCCAACCGTCTTTTAAGACGATAAGGTCGACTAACCCTTCGTTTAACATTGGTTCTACGGCTAAGGTCATTCCTACTTTAAGAACGGGACCGTGGCCAATAGTGCCAACATTAGGTACAACTGGCGGTTCATGGAGTCTTCTTCCGACACCATGGCCAGTAAATTCACTCGTCACGGTATAGCCGTGGCGCGTTGCGTATTCATGAATCGCATGACCTATATCTCCGATATGATTGCCTGGTTTAGCCACTTTATCAAGGGCATAAAAGAAGCTTTCTTCGGTTACTTTAACGAGGTTGCGGGCGGCATCACTTACATTACCGATCATAAAGGTGCGGCATGCGTCAGCAATATAGCCGTTTTTCGTAACACCGACATCAACACTGACGATGTCTCCATCTTTTAAGATGATGCGTTTACTAGGGATGCCATGAATCAGTGTATCATTAACCGACACACAAACATTGCCCTTGAACCCGTTGTAGTTAAGAAATGTTGGAACGCCGCCTTCTTTTAAGATGACATCACGCGCAATGGCGTCAACATCTTTAGTGGACATTCCTGGTTTAAGCTCAGCTTTAAGCGTTTTAAAGACGAGACTTACGATGCGACCTGACTCTTTCATGAGTAAGATTTCGCGGGGCGACTTAATGCTAATCACTACTTATTTGCTCCATCGATAATTTTTTGGGCCGCTTTTAATGATTTTTGGATGCCAGTTCCGCCATCAATTTCATGTAATAAACCTTTTTCGGCATAAAACGCTTCTAATGGTTTTGTTTCATGATAATAATGATCTAAGCGCACGAGTAAGCTTTCCTTTGTATCATCTTTACGTTGGAATAATTCGCCGCCACATTCATCACAAACACCTTCGACTTTTGGTTTCATCGTTTCCATATGATACGGGGTGCCACATTTGCGGCAGACACGACGACCAGTAATTCTTCTTACTAATTCATCTTCCGCACATGTAATGTTAATGACGACGTTAATGGCGCGGCCAAGATCGCTACCAATCGTGTCAAGCGCTGCTGCTTGCACTAAGGTACGCGGGAAGCCATCAAGAAGATATCCATTTGCGCAATCGGGTTGGCTAAGTCTTTCGCGCACAATGCCGATTGTTACTTCGTCAGGCACTAAATGGCCTTCGTTAATGTAACTTGCGGCAAGTCTCCCTAATGGTTCGCCGTTTTTAATTGCTTCTCTAAACATATCACCCGTAGAAATGTGGGGGATTTTATAAATAGCAATTAATTGTTTGGCCAAGGTGCCTTTGCCGGCACCTGGTGGCCCTAATAATATAATATTACTCATAATATCTACCTTCCTAGAATGCTGCCTTGCTCTTCAAAGGAGCGTCCAGCGAGTAACCCGTCGATTTGGCTATTAACTTCAATTGCAACCCCGACGACAATGATAAGTCCCGTTCCCCCTAAGGCTAAGCTTTGGTCAGGTACTATTTTAAGTAAGACGAGAACTATCGGTAAGGCGGCGATAAGCGCTAAACTGAAGGCGCCAATGACGGTTATCCGGTTAAGCACTTTGCTTACATACCGTTCAGTTTCCGCACCAGGGCGAACACCGGGAATGTAACTACCATTTTTTTGGAAGTTTTCCGCAAGTTTTTCCGGATTAATTTGTAACTTCGCGTAGAAGAACGCAAAGACGACAATTAAGAAGAGATAAATAATTAGTCCCCATGGCATTTGCCATGTTCCGCCATTAAACCACGGCATCGTTACCGTCGCACTTGAGTTAAAGATTTTTAACCATTCGGCTTCTAAGTTCGTGCCGCTTATAAACGAAGCGATAATTGACGGGGCCATCATAATCGAACTAGCGAAGATGACAGGAATAACCCCGGCACTATTAATCTTAATTGGTAAGAAACTTGCTTGCGCCATTTTCCTGGTTTGACCGCTTTTACCAGCGTGTTGTACCGGAATTTTCCGTTTGCTCGTTTCAATAAAGGTAATAAATCCAATAATAATTAAGAAGCTAATCACATAAACACCAAATTGTAATAATCCGATGAATAATTGTTGGCTTCCTTGGCCAACTTTATCGCTTAACCAGTTTTGGTAGGCGCGAATAATTTGTTGGGGGAGGCTGCTAACGATCCCGGCGAAGATAATCATCGAGATACCGTTACCAATGCCTTTGCTACTTATTTGGTCGGCAAGCCACATGACAAGCATCGTTCCCGCAAGCATGACGGTAATGATGTAGGCATATGACCAGAATGTTGATGAGGCAAGCGTAATATAACTTTGATTTTCCATCGTTACGATAACGCCATAAGCTTGAACTGCTCCTAACATAAGTGTTAAGTAGCGGTTCGTCATTTCCATCTTCTTCCGGCCGTAATCTCCTTGATTAGCAAGGTCGGTTAAGGCTGGTAAGACGTCCATTGATAATAATTGGACGATAATGGAGGCAGTAATATAAGGACTAACCCCGAGGGCAAAAACACTAAATTGTTGTAATGTTCCGCCACCGAGTAAGTTCATAAGTCCGAACGCATCGTTATTTTGGAAACTGAAGTCACTAAGGGTGACGCCAGGAACAGTAATCGCAGCGCCAATTCGGAAGACAAACATAATCATGATCGTAAAGAAAATACGATCGACAATTTCTTTATTCTTGAATATAGCAGCGATCTTTCTCATCTTAGATTACCTCTGCTTTTCCGCCTAGCTTAACAATAGCTTCACTCGCTTTTTGTGAAAATTTGTGGGCTTTAACGGTTAGTTTTTTACTTAGTTCACCGCGTGCTAAGATTTTGACGCCGTGACTTTCTTTATTCGAGATAAGACCTTTTTCGACGAGTAAGGTAGGGGTAACTACACTTCCTTCATCGAAGATATTAAGTTCTTCTAAGTTTACAACTGCGAATTTAACAGTATTGACGTTATTGAATCCCCGTTTTGGAATTCGCCGGTATAAAGGCATTTGTCCGCCTTCAAAACCAAGTCTTGTGCCGCCACCGCTTCTTGCTTTTTGGCCCTTTTCACCTTTACCAGATGTTTTTCCGGTACCAGAGCCAATACCGCGACCTAATCTTTTGGCCGTTTTCTTTGCTCCTTTAGTGTAAGTAAGTTCATGTAATTTCATAACTATACCTCCTCTTACGCTAACTCGCGAAGTCTTTTAACTTCGGAGGCCCGTTTTAAGCCTTTAAGGCCGTTATCGGTCGCTTTTAAAATGTTTAATGGTGTGCGTGAACCGTAAACTTTGGAGTAAACGTTACGGACACCCGCGAGTTCTAAGATTGCCCGCACTGGACCACCGGCAATAACGCCGGTACCTTCAGGGGCTGGTTTTAAGAACACTTTACACGCACCAAAGCGGCCGATAATTTCGTGAGCGATGGTGTCACCTTTGACAAGTTCAACGGTGAAAGTATTCTTTTTCGCAACTTCAATTGCTTTTTTAATAGCGTCAGGTACTTCTTGGGCTTTAGCGTTTCCAAATCCGTACCGTCCTTTGCCGTAACCAATGACGACAATAGCGGTAAAGCGTAAACGACGACCACCTTTGGTTGTTTTACTAACGCGATTAATAGCTACAACCCGTTCTTCATAGTCTTTGACCGGGCGATTTTGCCGACGGTTTCCGCGGCCGCGTGGGCCACCTTCCCGTCTTGGTCCGCGACCACGACGTGGGGCGGGTGCTTCTTCTTTTGGAGCAGCGCTAACTTCAGCAACGACTTCGGCAGTTTGTTCAACTGGTTTTTTGTTTTCTTCCATTTTCTCTCTCCTCCTTAGAATTCTAACCCGGCTTCACGGGCCGCATCTGCTAATGCTTTAATCCGACCATGGTAGAGATAACCACCACGATCGAACACTACTTTTTTTATTTTTAGGGCTAAGGCGATTTTGCCAATTTCTGCACCGACTTTGGCGGCGGATTCGACGTTATCACCGTGCTCTAATTTGAGTTGGAGTGAACTAGTACTACCTAAGGTTACTCCTTTGACGTCATCGATTAGTTGGACACTGATGTGTTTGTTACTGCGGAAGACGACTAAGCGGGGAATGTCATGGGTGCCGCTAATTTTGCGCCGAATGCGGCGATGGCGACGTTTTCTAATTTCATTACGTTTAATTTGTTTAACCATAAATATTCACCCTTATTTCTTAGCGCCTGCGCGCTTTCCTTCCTTACGAATGACTTTTTCATCACGGTATTTAATTCCTTTACCTTTATAAGGTTCAGGTTTACGCACGGCCCGAATAAGCGCCGCGGTTTGACCGACTGCGTGTTTATTATAACCGGTTACGACGACGGTTGTCGGGTTTTCCACACTAATTGTTGCACCAGGATGCGGGGCAATTACTGTTTCGTGACTATAACCGACATCAAGTAAGACGCTATCGCCTTTCATACTTGCGCGGTAACCAATCCCGATAATGTCGAGTTTGATCGTATAACCTTCGCTCGCGCCGACAATGGCGTTATGTAATAATGAACGGACGGTTCCGTGATTTTGTTTTGTTTGTTTAATTTCGTTGGCGCGTTTGACAACGATGGTGCCTTCTTCGCTAAAATCTAAGCTAATGTTGGCTGGAAGGTGGACATGGTTTTCGCCTTTAGGGCCTTTAACCGTAATGTCATTACCGTTTACTTCAACTTTAACCCCTTCTGGGATTGTAATTATTTTATTACCAATTCTTGACATAAACCCTCCTTACCACACATAGGCGACGACTTCACCACCTACGCCTAAGGCGCGGGCTTTCTTGTCGGTCATAATTCCTTGTGATGTTGAGATGATAGCGATGCCTAAGCCCCGTAAGACACGTGGTAATTTATCGCTTGTCGTGGTAACCCGTAAACCAGGTTTAGAAATCCGTTTTAAGCCGGAAATAACTTTTTCACCTTTTGGACCATACTTTAAGACTAAGGTTAATACTTTTTTAACTTCGCCATTGACGACGTAGTCAACAATATAGCCTTCTTCTTTTAAGATTTTGGCAATTTGCACTTTGTTTTTGTTACTAGGCATTGCAACAGCTTCGTGATTTAAGGCATTTGCATTGCGAATTCTAGTTAGCATATCTGCAATTGGATCTGTCATACTCATGTTGTTGCTCCTCCTTACCAACTGGCCTTTTTCATGCCAGGAATTTCGCCATTATAGGCAAGTTCGCGTAGGCAGATACGGCATACGCCAAACTTTTTGTAGACACTATGTGGACGACCACATCTACTGCAGCGACTATACGCTCTAACTTTGAATTTAGGCGTTCTTTGTTGCGCTACTCTTTTACTAGTTTTTGCCATATTCCCTCCTTAGCGTTGAAACGGCATTCCGAGTAAGCTTAGTAATTCATAAGCTTCGGCATCCGTTTTGGCAGTAGTGACAATTACAATGTCCATACCGCGAATTTTATTAATGAGATCGAAGTCGATTTCGGCGAAGATTAATTGTTCTTTAACCCCGAGTGTATAGTTACCGTGACCATCGAAGGCGTTTTTGCTAACACCGCGGAAGTCACGCACACGTGGGAGCGCAATACTAATTAATTTTTCGAAGAAGTCATACATCCGGTCACCCCGTAAGTCGACTTTCGTACCAATTGCTTGTCCTTCGCGAAGTTTGAAGCTTGCTTCACTTTTCTTCGCAATGGTAACGACTGGTTTTTGTCCGGCGATGAGGGTTAATTCTTTAACCGCATCTTCGAGTAATTTCGGGTTTCCAGTTGCATCACCAACCCCCATGTTAATAACGATTTTGTTAAGTTTTGGGACTTGCATGACGGAAGTATATTTGAATTTTTCCATCATCGCTTTGATGACGACTTCATTGTAGTGTTTGACGACACGGTTAGTCGTTTCTTTTTTCACTGGTTTATAAGCTTCTTTTTTAGGCGCCGCTTTTTTCGCTGGTGCTTTTGGCGCTACAGCTTCTTTTTCGACTTTTTTTGGTTCTGCTTTCTTAGCAGGTGCTTTTTCGACTACTTCTTCTTTTGCTGCCTTTTTAGGGGCCGCTTTTTTTGGTTCGGTAGCCGCTTCTTTTTTCACTGCTTCTTTTTTAGGAGCAGCGGCTTTTTTTGGTTTTTCTTCTTTAGTCGCAACCGCTTTTTCTTTAACTTCTTTCGCTGCGACTTCTTTTTTGGGCGCCGCTTTTTTAGCAGGTGCCTTTTTGGTGGTAGCATCAGTTTCTTTTGCTACTGCTTTTTTTGCTTTTTCTTCAGCCATGATGCTCCTCCTATTTAATTACTTCGCCACTTTTTTTAGCGTAGCGAACTTTTTTACCTTTCACTTCTTTAATACCAACCCTTGTTGCTTTTTTCGTTTTTGGATCAATTAAGGCAACGTTACTTACGTGGATTGGGGCGTAAATTTCAAGGATACTTCCTTCAGGATTACTTTGCGTTGGTTTTTTGTGTTTTTTCTTAATGTTGACACCTTCGACCACGACTTTTTCAAGTTTTGGGTACGCCCGTTGGACGATTCCGGTTTTTCCTTTGTCAGCGCCCGTAATGACGATGACTTTATCACCTTTTTTAATTAACATACTGGGTGCCTCCTTATAATACTTCCGGTGCAAGCGAGACAATTTTCATTGCGCCTTCACCTTTTTCCCGTAATTCGCGTGCGACTGGTCCGAAGACACGGGTGCCAATCATGTTGCCATCATCATTTATAACAACGACAGCGTTATCATCGAAGCTAATTTTGCTACCATCAGGCCGTAAGACACCTTTTTTGGTGCGGACGATGATGGCTTTAACCATATCGCCTTTTTTAACTTTCGAGTTTGGGGTTGCTTGTTTTACAGCGAGTAAGACAATATCCCCGATGGTGCTGCTGCGACGCACACTACCGCCATAAAGACGGATGACGCGTCCAATTCTTGCTCCACTATTGTCAGCGACTATAACGTCAGTTTCTACATGAATCATAACTATTCCTCCTTCGCTGCTTCTTCTTGAATATCTTCAAGCGTAAGTTCGGCTAAGGCTAAGACTTCGACTAAACGCCATCTTTTAGTGGCGCTAAGTGGACGAGCGGCAGCGATTTTAACTTTATCACCTTCTTGGGCGACATTGTTTTCATCGTGAGCGTAATATTTTTTACGATATTTAACCCGTTTGCCGTATTTGGGGTGTCTTTTATAAGTTTCAACTAAGACAGTAATTGTTTTATCCATTTTGGCGCTGATTACGATTCCTTCGAAGACAGCGCGGGTGTTTCTACTTTTTTCCATATCTATGTTGCTCCTTATTTAATCCCTAGTTCGCGCTCGCGTAATACTGTATATACACGGGCGATATCTTTACGAACTCTAGTAATTTGTGAACCATTTTCAAGTTGGCCCACGGCTTGTTTACGACGTAAGTGGAATAATTCTTCTTTTAAAGCGTAAACTTTTTCGTTTAATTCATTCACACTAAGCGCGCGAATATCTTTAATTTTCATACTTATTCCTCCTTACCTTTTTGCACGACTCTCGTTTTGATCGGAAGTTTGAAGCTTGCTAAGCGTAATGCTTCACGAGCAATTTCTTCTTTAACACCACCGATTTCAAACATGATGCGATTTTTCTTTACGACGGCAACCCATGATTCTGGGCTCCCTTTACCACTACCCATCCGAACTTCGGCTGGTTTTTTGGTTTTGGCTAAGTGGGGGTAAATTCTAATCCAGATTTTACCAACCCGTTTCGTATAGCTTGCAAGCACGATACGGGCACTTTCAATTTGCCGGTTTGTAATGTAGGCTCCTTCTAAAGCTTGAAGCCCGAATTCGCCGAAGTCAACGTTCGCCCCACCTTTCGTAAGGCCTTCATAACTTAAGCGTTGAGGGCGACGATATTTAGTACGTTTTGGTTGTAACATAATTATTCTCCCTTCCCTTTACTTAAGTCATAGTCACCGCGACAAATCCACACTTTAACTCCTAAACGGCCGTATGTGGTGTGCGCTTCGGCATGAGCGTAGTCAATATCACTGCGTAAGGTATGAAGTGGTACAATACCATCTTTATAACCTTCACGACGAGCGATTTCTGCGCCATTTAAGCGGCCACCGACTAAGGTTTTAATACCTTTGGCACCCGCACGACGGACTCTTTGAATTGTTCTTTTTTGGACAATCCGGAATGAGCCTCTTTCTTCTAATTCCTTGGCGATCTGTTGGGCCACGATATTGGCGTTTAGATCAGGATTTTTAACTTCGACAACATTAAGTTTTAAGTCGCCGGTTTTCACAATTTTTGCAAGTTCAGCGGTTAATTTTTTAATGTTATCACCTTGTTGACCGATGACTTCACCGATGCGGACGACGTGGACGCTGACGACGACACTATAACCACTTTCGAAAGTGTTAATGCGTTCAATTTCCACGTGACTTAATAAGGATTTTTTTAAGCGTACCGTTAAGAATTCACGAATCTTCATATCTTCTTGAAGGAAAGTAGCAAAATCTTTATTTTTGGCAAACCAGCGACTGTTCCAGTTACGGTAGATGCCATATCTTAGTCCATTTGGATTAACTTTTTGTCCCATTACTTTTCCTCCTTTACGCTCTTTCTTTTACTTTGACGACGATGGTACTCGTCCGTTTGATAATGCCGGCTGCACTTCCTTTAGCGCGTGGGCGATATCTTTTCATTTTGATGGAATCATTAATTTGGAGTTCGCTGATGAAGAGTCCTTCTTCTTTAAACCCATGGTTATTAATGGCGTTTGCGGCCGCACTTTCGATTGTTTTACGAAGGGGGACGCTTGCCGCTTTGTTGACGTTGTGTAATAAGGCAACGGCATCAGCGACATCTTTGCCGCGCACTAAGTCGGCAACTAAACGCATTTTCCGGGGGGTGACACCGACGCTTCTACTAATAGCGCGTGCTTCGGTAACGATTGGTTTTTCTTTCACAGGTTTTGGTGCTTCGACCTTTTTCGTTTTCGCTGTGGTTTTTGGTTTACTAACTCTTGCCATAACTACCTACCGTTTCCGTTGTGCCGCCGCGGCTTTATCTTCTGCCGTGTGGCCGGTGTGTCCTTTATAACTTCTTGTCGGGGAGAATTCTCCTAACTTGTGGCCGACCATATCTTCAGTCACATACACTGTGATGTGTTCCTTGCCGTTATACACTGCGAAGGTGTGACCGACGAAGGATGGGAAGATGGTGGATCTGCGTGACCAAGTTTTAAGAATTTGTTTTTTGTTAACTTTATTAAGCTCGTCCACTTTTTTTAAGACATATTCATCTGCGAATGGACCTTTTTTCAAACTTCTTGCCATATTTCCTCACTCCTTATTTTTGTTTACGACGGCGAATAATTAATTGCGTCGATTTCTTTTTTGTTTTCCGGGTTTTTACACCAAGAGCACGTTTACCCCATGGGGTGCGTGGTGCGTCTTTCCCGATTGGTGATTTTCCTTCACCACCACCGTGTGGGTGATCAACTGGGTTCATTACTGAGCCGCGAACAGTAGGACGAATGCCTTTCCAACGGCTTTTACCAGCTTTTCCTAAGTTGATTAAGTTGAAGTCTTCATTTCCAACGGCACCGATGGTCGCGCGACATGTAAGTAAGATTTTACGTACTTCGCCTGATTGGAGCCGTAAGATTGCATATTTTCCTTCCCGTCCTAATACTTGAACACTCGTACCGGCGGCGCGGGCGATTTGCCCACCTTTACCAGGCGCTAGTTCGACGTTATGAACGACGGTACCTTCGGGAATGTTTTGAAGTGGCATTGCGTTTCCGATTTGAATGTCAACATTTTCACCAGAGACGATTTTAGCGCCTACTTCTAAGTTTTGGGGGTGTAAGATGTAGCGCTTCTCGCCATCTACATAATGGATGAGGGCGATGTTTGCGTTGCGGTTTGGATCGTATTCAATTGCGGCGACCCGGCCTTCAACGCCGTCTTTATTACGTTTGAAGTCGATAATGCGGTATTTACGTTTGTGACCACCACCGATATGGCGGGTTGTAATTTTCCCCATGTTATTGCGACCACCACTTTTCTTAAGTTCGACTACGAGACTTTTTTCGGGGGTCGTTTTTGTAATTTGTTCAAACGTTGAGTTGGTCATACCCCGACGTGAGGGAGTTGTCGGTTTATATTTTCTAATTGCCATAATGTTTCTCCTTCCCGTCCTTATTCTTTGAAGAGGTCGATTGCTTGACCTTCTTTGACCGTGACAATTGCTTTTTTAACAGCGGGGATTGTGCCTTCATAGCGGCCACCGCGCCGTGTTTTCTTGGCGTTCGTGTTAATAACTTTAACATCAACGACCGTGACACCAAAGACAGCTTCGAATGCATCTTTGATTGTTTCTTTATTTGCGGTTTTAAGTACTTCCACCGTCACTTTGTTTTGATCTTGCATCAGCGCCATTGTCTTTTCAGTAATGAGTGGACGAATGATTAGATCATATTGAGCGATGGTTGCTTTTTTAACAACGACTTTTTGTTCCGCTTTTTTGGTTGTTTTTTTCGTTGCCATTAGAGCAGTCCTCCTATGTACGCAACAAGGGTTGCTTTTTCAATAACGATTTGATCAGCGTTTAGTAAGTCGTACACTGCGACGTTATCTTGGCTAACGCGTTGCACGTTAGGTAAGTTTTGGGTCGCAAGTAATAAGTTTTTGTTGTCATCACTTATTAAGAGTACTTTACCAGTAGCGCCAAGTGCGGTTAAGACGTGGGCTGCTGCTTTCGTTTTTGCTTCAATTTCGATTGCTTCATCAACGACGATGAAGGCTTTTTCTCGGGCTTTGATGGAGAGCGCGCTTCTTAATGCTAAGGCGTGCGCTTTCTTATTCATCGATAATTTGTAGTTTTGTTCTCCGGTTGGTCCGAATGTTACTCCACCGCCAACCCAGATTGGTGAACGGCTACTACCAGCACGGGCCCGACCCGTACCTTTTTGACGCCATGGTTTTTTACCACCACCTCTTACTTCAGAACGATCTTTTGTTTTGCTCGTTGCTTGGCGACGATTTGCGAGATAAGTTGTTACTGCTTGATGGAGCACATCTTCATGCACTTCAACGCCGAAGATTTCGCCGTCAAGTTTCATCGTGCCAACTTTTTCGCCTTTCGTGTTAACCACCGGATAAGAGATTGCTTTTACTTTTTCGTTTGCCATTACAGTCTCCTCCGTTTCTATTCTGCTTCAGTGCGTTTAAGAAGTTCTTTTACTGGTCTTTTCCGTAATTGTTCTTTCACTGCACTTCTAATTTTGACAATTGAGTATTTTGGGCCTGGTAATGCACCTTTAATTAAGATGGCATTTTTTTCTGGTAATACATCAACGACGAGTAAGTTTAGGATTGTTACGCGTTCGTGTCCCATGTGCCCAGGCATTTTTGTTCCAGGGACAACCCGTTGAATACGTCCGACGCTTGCCATACTACCGACACCGCGGTGATAACCTGAACCGTGAGCTTTTGGTCCAATAGCGTAATTGTGACGTTTGATTGACCCGGTGAACCCGTGGCCTTTGCTCGTGCCGATGACATCAACGACGTCACCTGCTTGGAAGATGTCAACTTTAATTTCGCTGCCAACTTCGTAATTTAGCATTTCATCACCTTTTAACTCGTGGAGTTCATATTTTGGGGTGACTCCTGCTTTTTCATAAATGCCTTTGAGTGGCTTATTTACCCGACTAGGTTTTTTGTCTTCGTATCCGACTTGGATGGCAGCATAGCCATCTTTTTCCACTGTTTTCACTTGGGTGACAACGTTTGGTAATACTTCAACGACGGTAACGGGGTAGATAGTGCCATCGGTGGCGAATACTTGGGTCATGCCCATTTTGCGGCCAATAATTGCTTTCATTTCTCTACCTCCTAAATTTTAATATCGATGTCGACGCCACTTGGAAGTTCGAATCTCCGTAAGAATTCGATTGTCTTCTTCGTTGGGTCAGTAATATCGATTAATCTTTTGTGTGTTCTAATTTCGAATTGCTCACGCGCATCTTTGTACTTGTGGACCGCTCTTAACACCGTGAACACTTCTCGTTGTGTCGGGAGCGGAATGGGACCAATGACCTTGGCACCACTTTCGACTGCTTGTTCTACGATTTTCGCTACTGCTTGATCAAGTAACGTGTGGTCGTAACTTTGGAGTCGAACCCGGATTTTGTTTTTTCCTGCCATGAATTATTTTCCTCCTTGCATCTACAGGTTGTTAATGTTCACTCGCTACGAATTCCCCGCTTACACTTCATGACAACGCCTGTAGGTGTATCGGCAACCTCGCATTTCAACGCGACCATTAACTTGCTAAATAATACTAGAAGACGATATATAAGTCAATGATAAACACATAAAAAAGTAACTTTTTATATATAAGGGTAAAAATAGCGGGTAAAGAGTAGGGGAAGCCTCTTTTCTATTTTTTCCCAAAATCGTGAAAAAAACCACTTTTGCAAGCGGTTCCATTTTTATTAGTTTTTGGCTATTTTTGACTAGAAATCGTTAAAAATTAGTGATTTTCGTCGACTTTTTTACCATTATTTTTAAGGACTGTATCGCGATAACTGTATTCACAACCACAATATTTTTGTTGATAAAGGTTATATTCTTTTTTAAGTTGGCGCACTCTTTCTAATCCACCTTTTTTCTTGAAATCACTATAAAAATATTTAATATTTGGATATTTGGGTTCGATTTCTTTGGCGACTTCATTAATGACTTGCGAGTTTTTTTGCCGTGATATCGTTAAGGTTGTTGAAGCGTAATCAAAGCCATGTTCACTGCCCCATCGTAAAGCGTCTTCAATGTGTTTAGCGTAACATAACTTACATCTTTCGCCCCCTTCTTTTTCATCGGCAAGATGGCGTAAACTTGCCATATAGCCTTCATGATCATAGGGTAAAAAGACGACTTTAACATTTCGATTATTCCGTTTATTAAATTCACTCACAAACCATTCGACTTCATTGCGGCGAATTAAAAATTCTTTTTCAGGATAAATATTGCTATTTTCATAGACGATTGTGACATCGAAAAATTGTGTCACAAATTCTAAAGTATGACTTGAACAGGGCGCGCAACACGCATGTAAGGCAAGTTTTGGTTTCTCGGCCATCGTTTTAAACTTTTCAATCTCGGCCATCGATACGTTATGATAATTAATTTTTTCCATATATATACATTACATCACCGAAAGAAAAAAAGCGATATTTTTCATTTACGGCGTGGTTATAAGCTTTTAATATGTATTCGCGGTTCGCAAAAGCACTTACAAGCATAATAAGCGTAGATTTTGGTAAATGGAAGTTTGTAATTAAAGCATTTATAACATTAAATTTATAACCAGGAGTAATAAATAAATTAGTGGCTTCGTTCGTTGCAACTATTTTTTGATATTTCGCAAAGTTTGCTTCCAGTGTTCGCGTAGCGGTAGTACCAACACTTATAATCCGTCTTTTATCCTTTAGTGCTTTATTTAGTCTATCGGCCACTTCTTCACTTATTTCATACGTTTCATAATGCATAACATGGTCTTTCGTATCATTTACGCTTACCGGTTTAAATGTCCCTAAGCCAATATGCAAGGTTATTTCTAATATTTCAACCCCTTTTGCTTTTAACAAATTAAGTATTTCTTCGGTAAAGTGAAAGCCAGCGGTCGGGGCAGCAGCGCTTCCGGGAATCTTTGCAAACACGGTTTGATACCGCGCATACTTACGCGCATCATCTTTAATATAAGGAGGTAAAGGCATCGTACCCACTTTTTCTAATACTTCTAAAAAGATGCCGTCATACGTAAATTTAACTATGTGCACTCCCTCTTCTTTTTTAGTGATGCACTCCATTTTTAAAAGTCCGTCCCCAAAGCTCACTACACTGCCAACTTTAAAGGCTTTAGCGTTGCCGACAAGTACTTCATAATGATCGTTTGGTAAAGCTTTTAATAAAATTGTTTCAATGTGGGCGCCAGTTGGAATTTTAACGCCTCGTAACCGTGCGGGTATTACTTTTGTGTTGTTGAGTACTAAAACATCACCTTTATTGAAATACTTTGTAATGTCATAAAAGTGTTCATCCTTTAATGTCTCTTCGCTTTTATTTAATACTAAAAGACGGGCATTTTGCCGTAATTCACTTGGTTTTTGCGCGATTAATGTCTCTGGCAAATAAAAATCAAATAAGTTTACATCCATTAGAAACCTCGTTCATCACCAAATGTTTTTAGTGCTTCTTCTTTAAAGTCCAGAAAACGATCTTCTTTAATTGCAATGCGGGCTTCTTCCACTAGTTTAATAAGAAAACGTAAGTTATGGATTGATAATAATCTTTGCGCTAGTGCTTCTTGACTAACATAAAGGTGGCGCAAATATGCGCGTGTAAAGTTTTGACAAGTATAGCAATCGCATCCTTCATCAATGGGGCGGAAGTCTTCTTTAAATTCGGCTTTGCGAATATTTAAACGGCCCGTTTTTGTAAATAAAGAACCGTGACGAGCAATTCTTGTTGGTAACACGCAATCAAACATATCAACACCGCGCATAATACCTTCTAAAATCATATCAATCGAACCAATACCCATTAAGTAGCGGGGTTTATCTTTTGGTAAATAAGGCACTGAATAATCAACCATCTTTAAAAATACATCTTTCGGTTCACCAATACTTGTGCCCCCGATTGCGTAACCTGGGAAGTTAAGCTTAACTGTCTCGATTGCGCTATATTTTCGTAAATCTTCAAATTCGCCGCCTTGGACAATCCCGAATAACGCTTGATCTTTACGAGTGTGCGCTTCTTTGCCTCTTTTTGCCCAGCGAATCGTGCGTTCCGTACTTTTCTTTACATATTCATAATCAGCCGGATAATGAATACATTCATCAAAGCTCATAATAATATCCGCGCCGATTTGTTCTTGATATTTAATCGCCAATTCGGGAGAAAAGAATAGCTTTTTACCGTCTAAATGTGAGCGAAAAGTGACCCCTTCTTCCGTAATTTTGCGGTTTTGTGATAATGAAAACACTTGAAAGCCGCCGGAATCAGTAAGCATTGGTCCGTCATAATTCATAAACTTATGGACGCCCCCGGCTTTTTCAATGATGTCCGTTCCCGGTCTTAAAGAAAGGTGATATGTGTTACTTAAAATGACGCCACTGCCAATGGCTTTTATTTCTTCAGGAGTTATTGTTTTAACATTCGCTAATGTCCCCACTGGCATAAACATTGGAATCTCTACTTTACCGTGCGGGGTGTGTAAATATCCATAACGGGCTCCACTTTGGGCACATTCATGCACTATTTCAATATAAACTGGTCCTTTATTGTTGTTCATCTTCTTCCTCTTCTTCCACTGGTGCCATAATTAAGGCTAGAAACGCTTTTTTCTTGCTTATTATCTTGAAAATTGCGTGCCCCAATAATAGCACAAGAAACTCGCCAAGCGCAACTAAACCCATCGTTTCAAGTAAAGGAAACTTTAAAACAAGATGGAGCATTAAACCAATAACCACTCCGTTAATAATCGTGGGATAAATTATTCCCATTACAAGATTACGACTATAAGCAACAAGTAAGGCACTTGTAAACGTCGCTAATGTTCCAAAAATAGGGTCCCACGGCCATAATGGACTATGTAAATTAACGAGAAAACAGCCAAGGGTTACCCCGATGACAAAGTCTTTTCTAAAAAAGGCGAGAAAAATAAATATTTCCGCAATTCTAAACTGGATATCATAAAAAGCTTGGCCAGCCATTAAAATCGTTATTACATAATATATAGCAGCGACAAGTGCATTATCGGTTATCCGCCTCACTAACTTTTTCTTATTCATATTTCTCCTTGTTTTGGTCGGGTGGTTAGGCAAGGAACACCCTTTGTTTATCTTTTATTTATTTCTTCTTTCATTAATGAACTAGCGAGCGCAGGATTAACTTTGCCTTTGGTTTTTTTCATGACCTGACCAACGAGGAAACCCATGGCCCGGTCTTTACCGTTTTTAATATCATCAATGACATTTAAGTTTTCATCAATTACTTCATTTATTACTTTTAAGATGAAGTCGGTGTCACTAACTTGGACTAAATTTAATGCTTTAGCTTTCGCTTCCGGGTCGTCATTGGTCATAACAATAGCGTTAAACACTTCACGTGCTTGGGCATTTGATAATTTACCGTCATTCACTAAATTTACTAGTTTAGCGAGGTTTTGCGGCGCTAATTTGATGTCTTTTATCGTTTTACCTTCTTTATTTAAATAAGCGCTCACTTCCCCAATGACCCAATTAATGAGTGTTTTGTAGTTAGCGGTATAGTTCGTTGCTTCATCAAAATAAAGGGTTAAATCTTTAGATTGTAAAATAATGTTTACTTCATGGTTATTAAGTTTATACTCGTTTAAATACCGTTTCTTTTTAATGTTTGGTAATTCTGGCATCATATTTATTACTTTTGCCACATAGTCTTTTTCTAAAGTAATCGGCGCGATATTGCCTTCGGGAAAATATTTATAATCGACACCATCATCTTTTAAGCGCATAAGGACTGTGTCTTTGACACTTTCATCATAACGTCTTGTTTCACTAAGTACTTTTTTACCAGCATCAAGTAAGGCGCTCTGTCTTTTTATTTCCGCATCGATAACTTTACCAATGTTTGAAATCGAATTTAAGTTTTTAACTTCTACTTTTGTGCCAAACTTATCGCTACCGATAGGTCTTAAAGAAATATTAACGTCACAGCGGAGTGATCCTTCTTCCATCTTACCGTCACTGACATTTGTGAACGTAACAATTTCGCGAATTGCTTCAACAAACGCCATTGCTTCTTCGCCAGTGCGAATATCGGGTTTGGTCACTATTTCCACAAGTGGTAATCCAGCGCGATTATAGTCAATAAGGGTGAATTCGGCAAGATGAATTTGTTTAGCGGTATCTTCTTCCATATGTAGTCTTTCAATATTTACTCTTTTAGTGCCTTTTTCAAGCACTAAATCAAGATAGCCGTTACTACCAATCGGCCGCCGGTCTTGTGTAATTTGATACCCCTTTGGTAAATCACTATAAAAATAGTTTTTACGGTCAAAGTGCAATTCATGATCAATTTCCATATTTAAAGCGTGCGCTAAAATAATGGCGTTTTCCACTGCCTTTTTATTAACTGCTGGCATTGTTCCGGGAAAAGCCATATCAATAACGCTGACATTTGTATTTGCTGGTGAATCAAAAACACTTGATGCTCCCGAAAACATTTTTGTCTTTGTTTTTGTTTCAACGTGAATTTCTAAACCAATTATTACTTCGTATTTCATTATCTTTGCCCCACATGTAAATTATATAAGCCAGTAATTTCTTCAATTTGATAACCTAGATTAAGAATAAGTGCGTCATTAAAAGCTTTGCCCGTTAAATTGACACCAAGCGGTAATCCTTTATCAAGGGCAAACGGAATTGTAAGTGAAGGGAAGCCACCTAAGTTTGCCATCGCTAAGTAATTATTTTCGACTTCACTATTTGGTTCCGGTTCTTTATTAATAAGGGGGGCATGGCTTGGCGCTGCTGGTAACATAACGGCGTCAAATTCATTAAATAGTTCATTGAAGGCTTTAACAATTAATGTCCGCGCTTTTTGGGCACGATTATAATAATTATTTCTTGTGTCCTTGCGTAATGAATAATTGCCTAATAAGAACCGATATTTAATTTGTTTGGAAAAACCTTCTGTGCGGGTATTTAAAACAATGTCTTCATATGTTTCTCCGTCTTTTGCATTACCAAAATTAACACCCGTTAAGTTCGCGTTACTTGCGGTTGCTTCACTGCAACTTAAAATTAAATATGTTGGCAAGATGGCCTCAAGTAGTAATTCATCAAACTTCACAAAGGATACTTTTGCCCCTTTTGCTTCCATTTTCGCCACTAAATTATTAAATTCTTTTAGTAATGTTTCATTTGTTAACTTTGCAAAAATAGGTTCAATGACGGCAATTTTGCGTCCTTTTAAGGAAGTAGTAAGCGTTTCGACACTATTTTTGCTTTTTTGAATATTTGTCGTAAAGTCTTTAACGTCATAACCTTTTGTTAAGTCATATAATAAACTTACATCAAATACGGAACGTGTTAAGAATCCTAAATGATCAAGAGTTGGCATAAAAGCAAAAAGACCGTGGCGCGATAATTCACCCCATGTTGGTTTATAGCCGACTAAGCCGGCAAAACTTGCGGGTTTTCTAATCGAATCACCAGTATCGCTTGCTAAGGCAAAAGGAACATACCCACTAGCGACACCACTTGCGCTTCCGCTACTCGAACCCCCAACGATGCGATTATTATCTTTACCATAAGGATTTAAGGTTACGCCTTTATGACCAGTCATGCCGCAACCACCCATCCCAAGTTCATCCATTGTTGTTTTGGCGATCGGAATTGCTTTTTGATTTTTAAGTTTGGTAATTATTTCCGCATCAAATAAGGAAACATAACCATTTAAAATGTTACTACTTGCTGTTGTTTCAATGCCTTTTGTCGCAATGTTATCTTTGACAAGAAAGGGAATACCCCACAGTAAGTTATCAACTTCAACTTCTTTTAAAGAGGCAGCGAAAAGACGAGCTTCTTCATACATTGTTTGTTCTAAAATGTTGTTTTGATCTCGTTCTAAAGCAGCAATTACTTCGTTAACGACGTTTAAGGGGGTTGTTAAGCCACTGACATAGAGGGCATGTAGTTCACTGATTGTTAAATTTAAATAGCTCATTTTATTTAACCACCTTCGGTACAATTACAAAACCATCTTTTGCGTTTTTACTATTACTTAATATTTCATCGACTGGTAATGTTTCCACTACTTCATCGTCTCGTAAATAAGTTCTTTTCTCCACATGCGGAAATAATGTTGCTTCAACATCATCAATATGCGGAATACGTTCCAATAAAGCTGCTTGTGCTTTAAAATACGAAAACTGTTCACTAAATTCTTTTTCTTCTTCGGGAGTAAGTGAGAGATAAAGTTCACTTGCTAGTTCTTTAATAATTTTTTTGTCCATCTTTTACCTCGTTAGTAATATATCATGCTTTTTCTAAAAGCTCTAATAATTGTTCTTCGTTTAATATTGTAATATTAAGGGCTTGCGCTCTTTTTAATTTACTACCGGCGTCTTCTCCAGCGATAACTAAATGAGTTTTCGCACTAACACTGCCTGCTACTTTAGCCCCTAACCCTTCTAAAACACTCGTTAATTCATCGCGTTTATATTGGGTTAATTTACCAGTAATGACCACGGTTTTATCAAAGAAGAAGGAATCTTCTTTAACCGCTGGACCTAAGTAGTCCATGTTTAAGCCTTTTTCTTTTAAGGCCGCAATGAGTTTAATGTTTTCTTCGTTAGCAAAGAAACTCATAAGTGAGCTTGCGGCAACTGGACCAATATCGCGAATCTTTAATAAATCACTTTCGGTTGCTGCCATTAAGTTATCAAGACTCATAAATTTACTTGCTAATACCTTACTAGTTTTTGCGCCTACTTCTTTAATCCCTAAACCAAAGATAAGTTTCTCAAGCGATCTTGTCTTACTTAATTCAATCGCATTTAGTAGCTTTTCGACCGATTTTTCACCAAAACCTTCTATTTCCATTAAAGCCTCTTTATGTTCATATAGTGAATATACATCGGCAATCGTTTTTAAATGATTTTGTGAGAATAAGATTTCAACAATGCGTTCGCCAAGCCCTTCGATATCCATCGCTCCGCGACTTGCAAAATGAATTAACCCTTCTTCATGGCGGGCGGGACACATCGGATTTAGGCAAAAATGAAGCGGATCTTTAAAGGTTAAAGGACTATTACACACCGGACAATTTTCAATCATCACAAATGGTGCTTCGTCACCTTTTCTTTTTGCTTTCACTGCTTGAAGTACTTCCGGAATAATGTCACCAGCTTTACGAATTAAAACATGATCACCAATCTTTAAATCACGGTCTTTAATAAAGGTTGCATTGTGAAGTGTGGCGTGTTTTATTTTTGAACCGGCGACAAAAACTGGAGTTAATAACGCGTTTGGTGTAATCTTGCCCGTTCTTCCGACTGTAAAGAAGATATCTTCTAGTACCGTTTCCACCTCTTCGGGAGGGAATTTATAGGCAACCGCCCACCGTGGCGTTTTTGCGGTAAAACCGAGTTTTTCATATAAATCAATATTGTTTACTTTAATAACAATGCCATCAATTTCATACGGAAATTCATGCCGTTTATCATTTAAACTTTTAATATGGGCAATAACTTCATCAATTCCGTTACATACTTTAGTGTTTTCATTTATTTTAAAGCCTTGCGTTTTTAAAAACTTAAGCGCTAAATCGTGTTTATTAATGTCATATTCTAAAGGATTAACTAAATAATACCAAAAGGCATCGAGTTTTCGACTCGCGGCAACTTTAGAATCAAGCTGGCGGATTGAACCCGCGGCCGCATTACGCGGATTAGCAAATAGTGGTTCGCCATTTAACTCTCGTTCATCATTTAATGCTTGCCATGAAGCTTTGGGCATAAATACTTCACCGCGAACTTCAAAAGAATAATCTTTTTTTAAAGTTAGAGGAATACTTTTAATAGTCACAATGTTACTTGTTACGTCTTCGCCTACTTCCCCGTCACCCCTCGTAGCACCATAAATTAATGTCCCATTTTCGTACACTAGCGACATCGCTAAACCATCGATCTTTAATTCCACGACATATTCGACTTCTTTTTGTCCGGTAACATTTTTAACCCGCCGATCAAAATCAATTAAGTCATCATCATTAAATGCATTGGCAAGCGACAGCATCATCGCTTTGTGCGTAACTTTATTAAATTCAGTGGCAATAAAACCACCAACCCTTTGACTTGGACTATTTTTATCAAAAAGTTCAGGGTGGGCACTTTCTAATGCAATTAACTCTTGCATCATGCTGTCATATGTTGCATCAGAGACACTAGATTCGTTTAAAACATAATATTCATAATTATATTGATTTAATACTTGGCGTAAATAATTAATACGTTCTTTATAATCCATAATATCTCCTTACTTTTTGCTAATTGATTTGTGGGTGGCGACAAGTTTTTTAACTTGGCCATCATCAAATCTAACTTCAATAACGGTTTGTGTGGGGAAAATAGCAATAACAATACCTGAACCAAAAGCGCTATGTTCAATAATGTCATTGACAGCAAAAGGGAAGTCACTCATGTAATCATACGTCGGTTGTTCGTTAAACCGGGGTACATCACTTCTTCCCGCGCGTGGTGGTCTTGTTGGGGTACCATATTTTTCATGATACTTTTTAAAGCGCGGCACTTCTAAACCAGCTTCGGTGACAAAGCGTGATAATCTCCCACCCGCTGATATTGCAAAGTTGTATGAACTATTAGCGGTTACGAAAAGTTTTTTCTTTGCTCTCGTAAAAGCAACATAACATAATCGCCGTTCTTCCTCTTCCCCATCGTGGCCTGCTTCATATACCGCGCGTTGATTGGGGAAAACACCTTCAATCATTCCCGAAACAAAGACATAATCATATTCAAGCCCTTTAGCCATATGGACAGTCATAAGCGTTATATATTCGCCTTCAGCGACATCATCTTGACCACTATGTAAACTTGCATTTTCTAAATAGTCTTGGAAGGTTGCTTTCGGATATGTTTTATCAAACTCGACAATATCTTCAATTAAAACGTGGACGTTGGCCCGCATTGTTTCGCGCCGTTCATCATCCTTTTCAATTTGGTCGATATAGTCAAAATAACCTATTTTTGTAATGTAATCACGGATAATTGCACCGATACTTTGTTGTTTTTCTTGCAGTCTAAGTCTTGTTTCATCAATGATTTCTAAAAGTTCTTTTAAGCTTTCACTTGATTTTGTCGATAGTTTAATATCCGGTACATGACGAATCGTTTCTAAAATTGAGTATTCATTTTCTAAGGCGGCAATCTTAATATTTTCAAGAGCAATATCACCTATACCGCGCCGTGGAATATTAATGATTCTTTCAAAAGAAATGTTATCTTTTTCATTTAATAGTATTCTTAAAAAGGCAAGAATATCTTTAACTTCACGCCGTTGGAAGAAGCGAATGCCGCCATATATTTGATAGGGGACATTTTTATGAATAAAGAATTTTTCAAATGGTAATGTTAAGTAGTTTGCGCGCATTAAAATCGCAACTTTACGATACGAAAAGCCCGGAACATTAAGGCGCATTGATATAATTTGATCATAAATCCATTTAACTTCATCAATATCGCGTTCGGCGACATATAAAACTACGGGGTCACCTTGATCGTTACTTGTAAACAAGTCTTTTTCGACACGGTTTTTATTATGCTGAATAAGTTTATTCGCGGCATTAAGAATTTGTTGGGTGGAGCGGTAATTTTGATTAAGAATAATTGTCTTGGTCCCCGGAAAATCTTTATCCATATTCATAATAATGCCTTCATTAGCCCCGCGCCACGTATAAATTGTTTGGTCCGGGTCACCGACAACGTAAAGTGCAGTTTCGGGACGCATTAAAAGTTTCAATAAGCGATATTGAATGTCGTTTGTGTCTTGAAATTCATCAACTAAAATATGGTCATAACGATTTTGCCACTTTGCGCGTACTGCGGGATATTCTTCTAATATTTGAATTGTTTTATTAATTAAGTCAGCAAAGTCTAAGCAACCCATTTGCTCAAGCCGTCTTTCATATTCCTTCCATATCTCGGTTAGCTCTACTTCATTAACGTGGCCATAGATGCGTGGTTTATACGCGAAAGCATCTTTACCTTTTTCTTTTTGATAACCAATAAATTCAATGGCCGCCTTACTTATATCCCCACGTTTTTCGTGTCCTCGATCAACGGCGATATTGCGAATTAAGGTTTTCACATCTTCTTCGTCATAAATAATAAAGCCAGTCGAACGCTTTAATAACCCGATGTCTTCGCGTAAAAAGCGGGCCCCAAAAGCGTGGAAGGTTGAAAGGCGCGCTTGTACTTGTTCTCTTTGCAACAGCGTTTTTAGTCGACCAGACATTTCTTCCGCGGCTTTATTTGTAAAAGTAAAACCAATGATCCGACTTCCCGGAACACCAATTTCTTCGATTAAATACGCAATACGTGTCGTTAAAACTCTTGTTTTTCCGCTTCCAGCACCAGCAATAATTCTTAAATATTGATCATTTGTCATTGTTGCTTCTTTTTGTCGATCATTTAAATTTTTATACATACTCATATCTTACATATTATATCATAATATGGTGACGACTGCCTGAGCTTATAAACTAATTTTTGTGTTAAAATAATGCTATGAAATTGTATAATCTTTCGCGCACTCACCAACTGGCCCTTGGGGCAGTTATGGCCGCAATTAATGTTGTTTTTGCAATCTTTAGCAGTTATTTGTTTGCTTTTAGTTTGCTTATTATGCTTTTTCTACCATTGGCGAGCATTATTGTCGCCATCAATATTGATATAAAATACTATCTTGTTTACTTCTTAGGAACGATGCTTTTAGCGCTTGTCTTAAATTTAGCGAATGTTGAAAACACGCTTTTCTTTTTACTACCAATATTAACAAGTGGTTTAGCGTTTGGATTTTTAATACGTGTGCAGGCAAGCGATATTTTAATATTGTTAGGTGTAAGCGCAGTTAACCTTTTAACCCTGCTTATTACGATTCCCATTATTAATGTCATTTATAACATTAACTTCCTAACTGTCTTTGCGACCTTTGTTGGTTTTAATGATGTATCTTTTGGAAATCTTATTTTGCCAAGTATTTTAACCTTACTGGCATTTATGCAAACTTTGATTACTTTAATTATAATTACGATGGACGCTAAATACTTTAGGATTGAAATTAAATCTACACCATTAAAATACGTTGGATTTATAAATATATTCTTTGCAGTTCTCGTTATTATCTTCATGTTCTTTTTTGAAAATGTTGCCTTAGCGTTACTCTTTATTGTTGTTTTTCTTAGTGTTTATGAGCTGCTGCTTTTATTTAATAATAGTAAGACAGTCTTGCTTATTTCCTTAACTTTAGCGATAGCGCTTACTTTTATTGGGGTCGCTATTTTTGAAAATAATACGCCTTTACCTTTCTATTTTGGTATAATAATTGGGGTTATTCCTATTGTGATTGGTCACAATATATGGTTATATATTAATAACAGGAAAAAAGAGGAAAAAGATGGCAGGATTATTTAAGAAATTAGGCAAAGGAATTATGTTTATTTTTATCTTGCCTTTTTGGGTAGTCGTTTTTCTTTTGTTTACAATATACGCAATAGGGGCTTACTTTTTCACATTATTCTCCGCAATTCCTGCTTATTTACGGGGAGAAAGTGTATTATCGCCAACCGAAATTGATATTGCAGCAAGCACAAAACTTGCTGAACAGAAAAAGCAAAGTCAAATGGCGCAACCCGCACCAATCGTTCAACCGCAAACAACAATTATATTAAATGCAGTCCCGGTCCAACAAAAAGAAGAAACACCCATTACTTTTGTTGAACACGAAAAGGCTGAGCCAGAAATGCAACAATTAACGGAACAAGATTTTAAAGCTTCATTACCTGAAGAAGTATTTGTAGGGGAAGAGGAGGATAATTAATGTATCCATTATTACCGATCTTACTGAAACTTAGTGAAAATGAAAAACGATTTTTAATCGTTCTCTTTTTCGTTATTATTATTGTCTTCTTCTTACTTGGTTTAATATATGAAGGTTTAAATAAAGCAATGGCGTCGCAAGGAGCGGATATTGGGCGCCTTATGGCTACTCAAGTTGATTCTGGTTATATTTCTTCGCTGCAACAATTTAGAAGAAATGCCTATCGGAAGTCACGCCTTGAATTTTATCGTCAATTTTCTAAAACATTTTTCGCCATTATTATTTGGTTTTCAATATATGGTATTGTTAGTATTTTCTATCGGCATTGGTTAAATCTCTTTGATCAAACCGAAGAAGGATTTACAACTTTATTTTATACGTTTGATTTCGCTAATACGCCACGAACTAAACTCTTTGGCATTAGTGTTATTAGTGATTGGCCACCTGTTTTACATAAAGCATTTTTCAGTGTTAAAGCGATTCCAAGTTATATTCTCGCTTTAGCGGCCATCGTTATTATAATTTTATTTATTATTCAGGTATTAGGGTTTTTATCAAGGACAATCTTTATTATCCAACATAGCAAAAAGATGTTTACTCGTGATTTAAAATCATATAAATTAAGTGATTTAACCGGCGCTCCGGCTGAACTTCAAGAAAGCGGCATCAACGTGCCTGATAAACAAGAAGTAACCCCACCGGTAACAAATGAATAATTAAGTTAACATTACGGCAATTTGAATGCCAATTACAATAATTAATAGGATAATAATAATAATTAATATCTTATTTCTTCTTTTATATCCTCGTAAGGCGGTTTCTTCTTTATTGGGAGTAACACTTTGTCCTAATTTATTCATAATAACTCCTAATATTTAATGCTCCCAAAAGCGCGGGCGTATGGTTGAACATCACGAATGTTTGTCACGCCAGTAACATACATTAATAACCGGTCAAAGCCGATACCAAAGCCAGAGTGGGGAGTGCCTCCGTATTTTCTTAAATCTAAATACCATTCAAGGTCTTTTAAATTGCCTAGTTTTTCCATTTTTTCTTTAAGGACATCATAACGATCTTCCCGTTGGGAGCCGCCTACTAATTCACCAACTCCCGGAACGAGTAAATCACAGGCCGCAACCGTTTTATTATCATCATTTAAACGCATATAAAAGGCTTTAATGTCTTTGGGATAATCAGTAACAAAGACCGGACCTTGGGTATAAACCTCACATAAATAACGTTCATGTTCACTAGCAAGATCCATGCCCCAGAATATTTTATCAAAAGTAAATTTATGGCCTTTTTGCTGGGCTTTTTCTAATATTTCCACTGCTTTTGTATAAGTTATGCGCATAACATTACTCTTTACTAAAGCTTCAAGGCGGTCTTTAAGTCCTGGTTCATAAAACTTTGTGAAAAATAATATTTCATCTGGACATTTTTCTAAAATATATTTAACTGCATATTTAATTGAATCTTCAATAATATCCATGTTTCCTTTTAAGTCGGTAAAGGCCATCTCTGGTTCAAGCATCCAAAATTCCGCAGCGTGTCTTGTCGTATTGCTTTCTTCAGCACGGAATGTTGGTCCAAATGTATAAACTTTACCAAACGTTAAGGCGAAAGGTTCAACGTGCAGTTGCCCAGAAACGGTAAGTGAAGCTTTTTTACCAAAGAAGTGATGCGGGTTTTTATGTTCGGTGACAACATCAAAAACATTACCTGCTCCTTCAGCATCATTACCGGTAATAATTGGTGTATGGACATAAATAAAACCTTGTTCATGGAAATATTTATGTAACGCAAAAGTTAATTCGCTACGCACTCTAAATAATGCGGTAAATGTATTAGTGCGGGGCCGAAGATGAGAAATTTCCCGTAAAAATTCCGGGGAATGTCTTTTCTTTTGTAACGGATAATCTTCAGCAACATCACCTACTACTTCTAATTCTTTAATATGTAATTCAAAAGGTTGTTTGTTTTCAGGGGTAAGAAGTAAAGTGCCGTTAACGATAAGAGCAGCGCCCGTTCTTAATTTATCAATTTCTGTAAAGTTAGAAACTTTTGTTTTTTCATACACTAATTGGATTGATTTAAAAGCGGAACCATCACTAAATTCGATAAAGCCGATTGTTCCATTATTACGGTTCGTTTTAACCCATCCGTGCAATGTTAAAGTTGTAGACTTTAAAGTCTTGTTTGCAAGTTTTGCGTATAGTTCTTTAATCGTTACCATAATTTCACCTCTTAACTCTATAAGTTATTATATCTTAATAATTATTAAAATCTTCGATTTCCCAGTTTGGATCGACTCCAAGGTCATAATTTGCAAAGATTTTAGCCTCATATAAATGTTCGGCAAGTTTTGCAATCATCGCTGCTTGGTCAGTGCAACACCATAATGGCGGAATCGCCGCTTCGACATTAATCTTTGGAAATTTTTCTAAAACTTCACTTCGTAAATATGAGTTTGCGCTTACGCCCCCCGCAATTACTACTTGCTTAACTTCATATTCTTTGGCAGCCGCAAGACCTTTAGTCACTACTGCATCAATCGCCACTTTTTGAAATGACGCACATAAATCTTTAACGTTAATTTCTTGACCGCGTTGTAAAGTATTATTCACTAAATTAATGACATGGGTCTTTAAACCACTAAAAGAGAAATCATACCCCTCTTTTAACGCTGGACTTGGTAATTTATAAGTTACTTTTCCTTCTTTAGCGAGGCGATCAATGGGAATACCACCGGGATAGCCAAGTTTTAAAACGCGGGCTACTTTGTCATAACATTCGCCAATCGCGTCATCTCTTGTTTCGCCGATGGTTTTAAACTTTAAATGATCTTCCATAATGACAAGTTCTGTATTACCGCCGCTTACGACAATCGCTAAAAGGGGGAACTTAAGCGGGGTTACGAACTCAGCAGCGTAAATATGAGCCGCTAAATGATGTACAGGGATTAAGGGTTTATCATAAATTAAGGCAAGGGTTTTTGCTGCTTGTAAACCAACGTGTAATGCGCCAATTAGTCCCGGTCCTCGCGTCACTGCAAAGGCATCAACTTCACTTAAAGAAACACCAGCGTCATTTAAAGCCTTATCTAAGGTAAAAACAATGTTTTCGGTATGAAGACGTGATGCAAGCTCGGGCATGACACCACCGTATTTTTGATGCATAGCAATTTGACTACTTACAGCGTTACTTAAAAGTTTACCGCGCTTTGTAATGGCCACTGCTGTTTCATCACAACTTGATTCAATCGCTAAAATTATGCGTTCTTTCATTCCCGCACCACCTTTACCATATAGTAAGCGTCGTCACCATTAGCGTAAAATTTACGCTTTGTCGTAATAATATTAAAACCATGATTTAAATATAAGGCAATCGCTGCTTCGTTATGCGTTCGCACTTCTAACGTAATCGCTCTTATTTCTTCTAATCTTTCAATGCGGTCTAAAAAGTGCGCCATTAGTAAGGTGCCAAGCTTTTTACCTTGTACATTTGGGTGAATCGCAAATTGAACAATTGAAACACTATCAAATGTAACCCAAAAGTGAATGTAGCCAATAACTACTTCAGCGTAAGTCATGACGAAAAAATACGCTAGGTCATTATTTAGTTCATCTGTATAAGAACTAAGTGGCCACGGATCAGGAAACACTAAATGAGCAATATCATTAACGGCTTCAATATCGCTAAAGGTCATCGGACGAATAATTAGTTTCTTTTCTTCTTGCATATTAACCCTTTAAATACACCGGCTTAAAAGCGGCGATATCATCTACTTTATTTTCTTCTTTAATGGCTTGTAACATATTCGCAAAACGGTCATAAGAAACTGCGCTTATTCCTAAGTGTTTTGTTTCGCCTCCTAATGCATAACCTTGCTCATTAACGTAATGCATTACGTCATCATTCGTAAGGATTTTATCTTCCAAAATAACTTCATTTTGACTATATATCCCGGCAAAAGAGCGGTTGTTTCTTGCGTCTAACACACAAATAGTCGGTTTTAAATCATTTTTATATACATATAAACTTGAAACTTTATAAAGATTTATTTTTAACGCATATGCCCAAATTTTTGCAACGTTAACAGCGATACGAACACCAGTAAAAGAGCCCGGTCCATAGGCGACGACAATGTTATTTATTGCTTGTGGTTTAATGTTGGTTTCTAGTAAAAGTTCATTAATCTTTGCGACTAATAATTCACTTTGCGTTTGGAAAGCTTTTTCGTCATAACTTGCGATTACTTTTTGCCCTTTAGCGAGCGCGATACTTAAGCGATTACTGGAAGAATCTAAAAGTAGGCTAATCATTTAAAATCCTCTGCGATCTTTTTAATAACATTTTCATAATGCTCTTGGCCAAAAAATGTTATTTCTCTTACCTCTAAACTAATATGTTTTATGTTTATTTCTAAGGCATTATTTGGTAATAAGTGTTTTATATAAAGTGGCCATTCAATGACGGTAATACCTTCACCACCAATAAATTCATCAAGCCCAATATCATCTTGATTATCTTCTAAGCGATAGGCATCAATGTGGAATAAAGGTGTCGTTCCCTTTAAATAAATTTTCATAATATTAAAGGTCGGACTATTTACTTTTTCTTCAATATTTAAACCGCGAGCAATTCCTTTAGTGATTGTTGTTTTACCCGCGCCTAAATCACCAGTTAATAAAATGACATCACCCACCTTTAAAAGTGTGGCGAGTTTTTCACCAAGGGTTAAGGTTTCAAGTTCGTTTTTGCTTTTAAATGTGTGCTTCATAATGCGAAAAAATTATACCACGAATTAATGGTTTTAACTTCCTTTTCAATTCACTTTATTCATTAACTGTTTCTTTAAGAAACACTTCATATAATCTTTTAACTTCTTCAATGTCAAATGGGAACGTATGTTCATTCATCATTTTTGAAACTTCTGACTGCTTGTGTTCAATAATTTTTGATAATTCTTTCGAATAATGATAGTTTTCAATATTGCGTAAGTATTCATGTTTATCTAAAAATTTAATGCCGCCATCGGTAAAAAGTTTAACGTCTAAATCATAATCAATATACTTTGCAATGCCGCGATCAATAAGCGTTGGGGAAGCGATGTTTGTGTAAAAGACAACCCCTTCTTCTTTAATCATTCCAATGACATTAAACCAATCATCTTTACTAAAAAAGGTTATTGCTGGTTCTCTTGTATACCATTTACGGCCATTGCCTTCAATAACTTGGGTGCTACTTGAGCCAACAATTAACCATTTATCATTATTTTCTAAAACGTAGCTTTTGCGCCAAAAACGATGAAGCGCACCATCATGTTTATAACTTTGGATTCTTATCCAGCGACCTTTAATACTCATAAAAAACTACCAAACCTTCAGTTGATGGTTTGATTTTAACATATTATCGGCAAATTTTCTTATAAGAGTGATAGGAAATTGTTAACTTTTGTTATATGTTCTTTAAATTTAGCAATTGCATCACTTGGAACTTCTTCTTTATAAGGGACGACCATTAAAGCATCGCTATACGTTAAAGTAATCGCTACTTTGTTTTCATATAATGAAACACTGACGTCCGCTAGTTCTTGATCGGGGACAATTTCTAAAATGGCATTAAGTGCTTTTAACGGTAATTTCTTCTTCGCTTCTTTATTCGTAGCGTAGAGCAGATAACGTGGTTTGTCATCAAGTAATTCTAAATCAGCAATATCATCTGGACCACCAGCGTCTTTAAATAATGTGGGATCAGGTTTTAAATATAAAATCACTCGACCTTCAACACTTTCACTGGCGGTGGCGTTAATAAATTTACCTAAAAACGCCGCTCTAGCTCTTTTGCCGTCTTGACGGTAGGCGACAAAGTCAGCGAGTTCAACCTCAAAGCGGCCAACACTATATTTTGATAAATTACGTGAATTTGTATCAATGATGTCTTTTAATAATCGCGCATCCGTAAATGCTTTTTTGGGAATTTCGCCACCAAAATCAAAAGTATAGTTACTAATTTTTGAATCGGCGAGCGCAATCTCATTCACAGATAGGTTATAATCCGCCATATATTTTTTAATGCGATTTGTTAACCGATTACGATGAAATCTTGAAAACACAAAGGAGCCAATAAGTGTAAGGATAATTAAAATAACACCCGCCCACGTTCCTGTTGGTGGATTAAGTGGGAAAATAACTAAATACGCCACAATAATAATTACAATAACAATCGCGGATGATAAATAACTAATCCACCGCGAAACATTGTATGCTTTTACAAAAGACTTTTTATGTTCTTCTAATTCGGGATACTTAACTTCTTCTTTATGTTCCACTACGACATCTTCATTGGCAAAAGATTGTTCTTCTTCTGCCGGGGTTACCTCTTCTTCAGTAACCTTAACAATTTTCTTTTCTTCCATAATACCTCTATTCTATATCTCGTAAAATGCGCGCCGCAACACGATCGCCTTTAGCGGCAGCTTTTTCTAAATATTCTTTAGCTTTTCCAAGGTCCCGGAGTAATCCGCGACCACTAATATATGCTTTCCCAACTTGGACTTCAGCTTTAACATAACCAAGATTTGCAGACTTTTCATAGAAAGTGAAGGCTTTTGTAACATCTTTTGTTACTCCTAAACCATTTTCATAAAAGTAACCAATCTTATAGAAAGCTTTGGCGAATTGTTGTTCGGCAGCTTTTTCATACCATTTCAGCGCTAATTCATAATCTTGGGCAATAATGGTACCGCGTTCATAAGCAATTCCCATGTTATATTGGGCCGCATCATGACCTTTTGTCGCCGCACTATGAAAATATTCAAAACCTTTTTGTTTATCTTCGGGCACACCTTTGCCGTAGAAAAAGCAATAACCTAAAACTGTATCAGCAGCAGGATAGCCAAGTGCTTCGGACTGATAAGCAAGTTCGAGTCCACGTTTGTTGTCTTCGGCAATACCTTCGCCTTGGACGAGACGCCGTGCAAGTTCATGCATAGCAGCCGGATCATTTGCAGAAATGAGCCGTTCGAGTTCTTGATTAGTCTTTTTGGTGTAATTTAAAATCATATTCAGTCCCCCTTTTAGTATAACATACTAAAGATTAGAGGGCTTATTTATATTGCTCGGGTAGTTTTTGGTGAAACATCACTAAAGTTTGATAAAGCATAAAGAGCATACTTAAACTAACGAGCCCGCTGATGGCCATCGGTGGTCCGTTATAAACAATTCCACCCCAATAAGTTGTGTTATAAAAGATAACGCTACTTAGGCTTGACCATAAAATTCTAAGAGTTACTCCGGCTACAACCGCAAGTGTTAAAAAGATAAAGTTTAAGACAACTGTTTTATTTTCTTTAAAGACGAGTGGGGTGAATAAAGAAATAATTGATAAAGATCCATACGCTAAAAGGTAATCAATGGGGAATGTGTGTAACCCATAACCATCTAATATGTTCGTAAGAAAGCCGTAAATGATGCCAATGCCGATAAAACTATCTAAGATTGGAAATCTTAAGGCTAAAATAATAAGCGGAAGCATCGTTAGACTAAATGATGCAGCTTCGCCAATTCTAATTTTTAAAAATGGCAAGTCAAAAATAATTGCGATTGCGATTAATGCCGCCATTTCTACCATCCCTCTAACCGTAATAAAACGGCCAAAAAGGACAATCTTCTTTTTGGGTGTGGGTGTTACTTGTTCCATAGTGTACCTCCTTAAACAAAAAACCTCCACTGACGTGAAGGTTCACTTTCCCTACGCCAGCATTACCTGTATCAGGTTAACGGTCGAACGTTTAATTGTTCCTCTCAGCCAGGCATACCTAGCTCCCGTAGTATTAATTATAACAAAGTGTAGTTATAAACCTTTTATATATGACTTAGTTTTGCCAATTAATAGGTTCTAAGCCATGTTTTTTTAAATATTTGTTTGTTTTAGAAAAGTGTTTGCAACCAAAGAAACCACCCCGATTTGCACTTAAGGGTGAGGGATGATTAGCTTTTAACACTAATTTATTGTCGCCATTTATATATTTTTCATAGACTTTGGCTTTCGCACCCCATAAAAGAAAGACAATCGGTTGTTTTCTTTTGTTTAAGGCCATTAAAACTTCAGCGGTAAGTGTTTCGTATTCTAGTGTATTGTGTGATAGGGGTTTGCCTTCTTCAACCGTAAGTGATGTATTAAGTAAAAACACACCTTGCTTTGCAAGATAAGTCAAATCACCATCATTTTGCATAGTTATGCCAAGGTCACTACTTATTTCGCGATATATATTTCGTAAACTTGGCGGTAGTCTTACACCACTTGGCACAGAAAAAGCTAGCCCCATCGCTTGGCCTTTTTGGTGATACGGATCTTGACCAATAATAACAACTTTAACTTTATCTAATGGTGTTAAAGTAAAGGCTTTAAACACATCTTCTCTTTTTGGATACACTTTCTTTTCGTATACTTTATCAAGAAAGGTTAAAATGTTTTGAAAGTAAAGTGATTCTTGTGCTTCTTTAAAAAAATCTTCCCAACTATTAATAATTTTCATACGTATATTATAACATTATGA
Source organism: Bacilli bacterium (assembly GCA_041654855.1). Classification (GTDB taxonomy): domain Bacteria; phylum Bacillota_I; class Bacilli_A; order RFN20; family CAG-826; genus UBA1361. Next base: position 38,536 of record JBAZCS010000002.1, read on the forward strand.
CTTCTCCTCGTCTTATCGGTTTATAGTAAGTAGCAAATAATTATTGTATAATTACATATATGAAAATACTCATTGTATTCAATCATCCAGCCCCTTATAAAGTAGCACTCTTTAATGGTTTAGCGAAAGTTCATGATGTTCATGTTATTTTTGAACGTTTAAAAGCAAAAAACCGGAATCGTCATTTTTATAATGAGGCTAACTATGATTTTACTTTGCATAGTATTAAAGGTATTAATCTTGGTAATGAAAACCACTTGTCTTGGGGTGTCGTTCGCCACTTAAAAAAACATAAATATGATTTAATAATTATGAACGGCTATTCGACCCTTACCGAAATGCTTGCGCTTCGCTATTTAAAAAGGAAACAAATTCCTTATGCCTTCTACATTAATGGGGGCATTGTTAAAAGCGACAAAAAGTTTATTAAAAGGATAAAAACATACTTCATTAGTGGCGCAAAATACTATTTTAGTCCGGCTAAAAAAGCTAATGAGTATTTAATTCATTATGGGGCGCCAAGTGATAAGATCTTTAACTATCCTTATTCAACCGTGTACGCGAAAGATGTTTTAACAAACAAGATAAGTGATGAAATTAAAGAAGCGTTTTGGAAAGAAAAAGGTGTTACTGGTAAAAACTTTACGATTTGTATAACTAGTTTTATCAAAAGAAAAAATAATTTAAGTCTTATTAAATCGTGGGTTAATATAAATAAAGATAATGCTCTTATTTTAGTTGGCGAGGGGCCGGAAGAAAAATTATATCGCCAATTTATTGAAGCAAATAATTTAACTAACGTGTATTTATTGCCTTTTGCTAATAAAGAATTAGTGTTTCGCTATTTAAGCCACTCCCACAACGCTGTATACATTAGTAATTATGATATTTATGGTCATGTTATTAATGAAGCGCTGGCCCACGGCTTAAATGTCTTAACAAATACAAATATGGTTGCGGCCCATAAGGCAATTAAGAATGGGGAAAACGGCTTTATTATGCAACCTGATGAAAAGCTTAATGATAAACTACAACTACTTTTTTCCGCGGACTTTTTTAAAGCAGCAACCAAAAGCGCAATTACTATTGAACAATCAATTGCCATTCATCTTGAAATATTAGGAGGAGAGTTATGAAAATATTATATTTAACTACTGCTCGCCACCCTGAAGATTACGCAAAATTTCTCATGACCAACAAAACAGCACCTAACCCAAGTAATCAACACTTTCACACGAAGTTAATTAATTTACTTAGTGAAAAATATGAAGTTATCGCTTTTAGCACTCGACCCATGGAAAAAGATCTCTTTTTAAAAGACGTCAGAAAAGATAATTACTTTTATCCAGGATACTTAAATATACCTTATGTTAAAAAGATTGGCATATTAACTGGTGGCCAAAATTTAGCGCGTCTTGAAAAGCCTAATTTCCTAGTAGTTGATGTTATGAATACGACACTTCTTAAACTAGCGCGAAGGATTAAAGAAATATATAAAGTCCCGGTTATCGGCGTTTTAACGGATAATCCATTAAACATTACGGGGAGCAAAAAAGAATATAGTCAAAGTGTTTTTAAAGGTAGTAAGAAGTGTGATGGCTATATTGCCTTAACAAATGGACTTGTTCGTCTATTTGATGGGATACATAAACCATATATAATTTCCCCTGGATTTATTGAAAAAAGCGATGAAACGCAAGGAAAAACCACAAAATACGCCTTTTTTGCAGGAGCATTATACGAACGATATGGGGTACAAAAACTAATTGATACTTTTGCGCTTAAAGATATACCGTATAAACTTTATATTGCCGGCCATGGCCCGCTTGCAAAGACATTAACGGAACTTAAAAATGATAACATCGTTTTCCTTGGTCATATTACACCGGAAGCCGCGAAGAAATATTCTAGTGAAGCGTTAGTTAATATTAACCCACGTCCTAAAGATGAACAAATTGATTTATATTCCATTCCCTCTAAACTTTTAGACTTTATAAATAGCGGCACTGTTACAATCTCTACCCATAACTCCGAGATACATAATTTAGTCGGCGACGATATATATTGGATTAGTGATAACGAACCATTAACAATCGCTAATGCGTTAAAAGATATTGACCAAAATTATAATAAATACGCCTTGAAAGCAACATCAGCAAAAACTAAGCTGAACACGCTTTTAAGTAGTGATAATCAGCTAGCGGCTTTTGCACAATTAGTGGAAAAATTGAAAAAGTTATAGTTTTTAATAAAATTATCATATAATTTACTCATGCAACTAAAAGAAATGCGTGCCCCAGTTATTTTTACTTTAATCCGTAATGTAACGATTGCGCTTCTTTCTTTTATTTCCTTTCCCTTTGCTTCACAAGCTTTAGGAAGTGTCGCAATGGGCATGTATACATGGGCTAATACGTTCGTTTATTACTTTTTAATTATTAGTAGACTTGGTATTCCCCTTATTGCCATAAGAGAATGTGCGAAAGTAAAAGATGATCAAGAAGCCTTAAATAAACAGGTCCAGTCTTTTTTTGTTTTGCAACTAATTACGACTGCTTTGTCATTTATATTATTAATTGCCATTATGTTCATTGGGAAAGACCGCTTTATTACCGGTGATACATGGAATTTAATTTTTCTCTTATCAGTTAACTTTTTAGTCGGTGTTTTCTCTTTTGAATGGGTGTATATTGCCCTTGATCGTGTCTTCTATATGTCGATAAGAGCCGTCATATTAACGGTGTTTAGTGCTCTTCTTATTATTGTTTTCGTGCAAAATGACCATGATTTATTTTTATATACCTTTATAAACATCTTAGGTACGATCCTTACGGTAGTTATAAATATTATTCTTTTAAAAAAAGAAGGGATAAAACTTTCATTTAAGCGCAAGATTGAACTTGGTTACCTTACAAAATCACTACTTTTTGTTTTTGGTATTACTTTTTTAATTACAGCCTACAATCAAAATGATAGCTTTTTGCTAGGTTTAATCGATAATTCTTTTGATTCCGCTGGGGCTTATGCCGTTGGAGTACGCGGTATTGAAATTGTTATTACAATCATTACATCTTTAAGTGCGGTCTTTGTGGTGCGCACAACAAGAGCGCTAAAGGAGAATGACCGTGACTCTTTTCATAAGATTATTCGCTATAGTATGAATATCATCTTCTTTATCGGTGTTCCTGCTGTGATGTTTATGATTGGCCTTGCACCAGAAATTGTTGGTTTTATTGTCGAAGGTAGTCCTTATTGGACTGAGAGTTCGATTAATAATGCGGTGTGGGCGGTAATTCTTTTAGCCTCCCTCATGCTTACTTATTCGATTCATGACGGCATTTATCAGCAAATTCTTGTCCCCCTTAACAAAGAAAAAGTATATTTCTTTACGATGCTAATCGCTTTAATTGTCAACATTATTTTAAGTATTGTTCTAGCGTTATTCGTCTTTAAAGCTAACCCTCTTATCGGTGTTGCAATTGTGACGCTGTTTTCCGAAGTTATGATATTAATTATTCTTTTGATCGTGGCAAGAAATGAAGTTAATCGCCACATTTTCAACTTGAATAATCTTAAAATTGTTCTTTCTTCGGCACTAAGTCTTACGGCAGTATTACTCTTAAAGGGGTTCTTTCCCTTAAGTAATAAACTGGCAATAATTGGACTTTCGCTCCTTATTGGTGGCATAATCTATTTAGGTATTCTCTTTATTAGTAAAGAGGATTTGGTCTATAAACAATATAAGGAACGGAAAAATGGCTAATCCAAACTTCAAAGAAAACAAGTTAAAACGGTTTGTAGGAGAAACAATGCGCCCCGTTTTTCGTTTTGTGTCAAAGAAACTTTATGTTACTTGGCAATACCGTTATATTACTGGTCATAAATTAAATTGGAAAAAACTACATCGTTATACTGAAAAGCTTCAATACTTACGCCTTTATCACTTTCCATATGACGAAAGTGTAATTCGCGCTACCTCACGTATTGGGGCTAGAGTACGTGTGGCCTCTAAAAAATTAGACGAAATATTAATTCCCTTAGTTGGTATTTATAATGATGTCGAAGAAATAGATTTTGCAAGATTGCCATCCCGCTTTGTCGTAAAGGCGAACCATGCATCAGGGTTATTACACATTTGCACGAATAAAAGTGAAGAAGATTGGCCAGCGTTAAAAAAGAAAATAAAAGCGTGGCTAAAAATCGATTACGGTCGCGAAACAGTCGAACCCCATTATTCGAAAGTTCGGCCTTCTATTATAATTGAACAATATGTTGGCAATCCTAAATCGTTACCGGTTGAATATAAAATTCATGTCTTTAATGGTACGGCAAAATATCTTTATATCGTGTCCGGTCGTAATGTAGATATTCGTTATGATAATTTATATATTGACTTTACTCCATTTGATGAAGCTCAGTTTAATCATTGGCAAAAAAGCGATATTCCGCCGCAAAAACCAGATAATTTTGATAAATTAGTGCGTTATGCTGAAGCACTTGCCGATGATTTTATATTTTGTCGCGTTGACTTTTTCTTGGTCGCTAATCATATCTACTTTAATGAATTCACTTTTACACCTGCAAAAGGAACCTTAACTTTTGATGATGATCAGGCTGATTTTATAATTAGTGAATGGTTAGATATTTCTAGCGCCATTCGGAAAAAGGGAACATAATTTCATAAAGCATTAAGGCGAATTCTTCGCTCTTTGTTGTATCTTTAACGCCTCCTGGCATTAAATAATCATGCTCTAATAATTCATATTTAATCGTCATACCACTTACTCTTTTAAGGGTGTCTTTCGGTAAAAGAAGCGAAAGATCCATGCTCATGACGGTTGTTATACTATTATCGTCAACATTTAGTTCGGGAACTTCATATTTTATTGTGTGTTTAAGCGCTTGACTCGTTGTACTTTTTTCAATGAAGAAACTTAGTTCCATCATCACTCGAGCTTTCGTAACATTTGGAATACCTAATTCACGGTAATTAACACTTGTACCCCCACGGGCGGTAATAACAAAGTTTTGATAGTTTATAAGTTCGTGTTTAAATACTTGACCAACTCCGTCTTCATCAATTTGCATTCGCACAAGCGGACCATCACCATTACATACAATTAATGAATCGGTTAACTTAGAAAAGATTCCGGCCTTAAAAGCATTCACGACACTTTCACCCATTCTTTTTGATGTTAAGTTGTTGTGTCTTGCGTAGCTAAACCATGACGCATTAAAGTTACCGGGGCGGGCAAGTGCTTCATTTAATTGCAAATAGTATTCTGCTTCATTTCCACCAAAGTCAGCTTTATTAATACTTTTAACTTGTTCATCCCCATATAATTCAACAGCTTGTTCCATCGTAATATACCCTTTGGCGATATCATTTAAAATAATTGCGTTATGGGCGTTTTCGTAAGGACTTGCAAAACTTACTTGACCGCTTATATCCGTCACTGTTTCTAAATATAACTCTTCATTTTTATACTTGTCAGGAATGAAACGGTAGTAGTTTTCACTAAATTCCTGGGTGTGAAATTGGTGAGCGTCAAATGTTTCTTGCACCGCGGCACAACCCGTTATTGTTAATAATCCTACAAGTAGGATACCAAGATTAATTTTCTTCATGTGCGACCTCCACTTCTTGTTTTACATAAAATGTATAGCCTGCTAAAAATAAGAGTATTAAAAAATATGGTGAGTGATTAAGGGGGAAATGATTTACATCTTGAAATTCTTTGTATAAATACTGGTTAAATGGATAGAAAAGCATAAAGCGGAAAAATATTGTAAGTAATACACTTACTAACATTAACTTTAATACTTTATCATCATTTTCATTCATAAAATATTTTATTAAATTAATGGTGAAAATAACTAAGAAAGTTAAAAGGAGGAGAGAGCCAAGTAAGCCATCAATCCACATCGCGTCAAAAAGGAAGTTTCCCGTGGGGAAAATACGTTCGGTTCCAATTGAATTACGGAAGTCACCCAATACATTACGGAAAGTAAATGCTTCACGGAAAACATAGTAAAACCGCAGCATATACCCATTTAAGAATAGTTTTCGGGTTACGGGATTATTAGCCCATATGTTATTGATATTACTAAGATTAAAGGCGTTAAGCGTAAAGATTAAGGCGCCGAGGGCAACAAGAGCAATAACAATATATGCACTAATTTTATTATTAACATAACGGAATAAGTTAAACTTAATAAATAATGCAAAAAGTATGGCGGGGAGTAAAAAGATTAAAGTTAAAAATGAGCCTGTTAATATAATCGTTAATAGACCAATTGCACTCATAATGCTTAACGAAATTAATTCAAATTTATGAACATCTTTTTTCGCTAATAAAAGGCCTAAACCAGCACTCGTGACAATGACTGCATTTGTTAAAAGCACATTAATATCAACCGTCATTATTTTAAAACCATAAAGATAAGATGCTTGTTTGACTACTAAATAAGCGCTTCCGCCATAAAAGTTAATCTTTCCTTTATATATAAGCGTATGGAAAAATCCATAATTAATTAAAGTGGCAAAAAGCGACACTAATAGCGGAGCAGTAAACCCTGCTAAGATGACAATATACACGTGTTTTGCTTTAAATACCCCACTTTTGCGAATAAAATAACCAATCAAAATAATGCTAATTGCACCTATTAAATATATAATTTTTTCAAATAAGTTATATTGCATGAACGTTTCATTATTGTACATGATGTCCATAGTCCCGTATGCCGGGGCAAGTAATGTCACCATACCATAAAATAAGATCGGCATTAATAAAATGTATAACCCCTTAGCTAAATCAACTTTCATTGCATTAAAGAAAAAGGGCGCAAGTATGGCTACAAGCAATACCGCTAATATATTAAAGACAAGCCCTAACCTCCCAAAATCAAGTGCAATAAAAAGTATTAACTCTAATGCTAAAAATAAAGATATTAAAACGAGTGTTTTACTTTGTAACTCTTTTTTCATTACCAATAACATCCTTTCTCAATATTTTCAAAACCAAGCGGCTTTAAATATGGTCTACTCCAATGAGGATTAACATATTGGGCAACATATTCACGGTCTTCCCACCGTTTACCCATTATGCCAAATAATAATTGGGTCGCACCTCCTGATTGAATAGCCATCTTCCCTAATTCTTTTATATATAAACAAAGCGGCGTGCCATAAGCTCCCGCTCCAACAAGGGCGATATCAAAATCTTGTTTTAAGATTTCAATCTTTAAATAGTCTAACGCTTCAAACCAGTTGTCAAAGCGAGGGTCTAGTTGATCAGCGTTCGTTAACACTGCTTCGATTGTTAATAATTCAAAGTCGGGTAATATATCTGGTTTTTGGGTAAATAGTAAGTGTCTTTTTTTATATTGTGCTTTGATTTGGGTGGCAAATGGGGATATAACGAGCACTTTTTTACCCGCTAGTAAATGGGACCATCCACCTAATATTGGATCAAGCGTCCAGTTTTGAATTGGAGTTGCGTTCGGCGTTAAATGTTTAAAGTAATAGTTTTCCATATGCACGCCACTGACGCCTAAAATATCTGTTTCTTTTAAATGTGAAATTAAGTACTTTGCATAATGATCAATAATCTCGGGAGAGGGTGGAAACACTCCTGCATTATTCTTTATGCTATAAATTACTGACTTCTTATATTTTCGCGCCAAGCCGAGTCTAATCTTTTCATAATTATTAAGGGCACTTATTTCGACTGCCCCAAATCGAATAGCCGCAAAAGGCTCACCATTAAAAATAGCGTTTTCCAATGCATTATTACCTTTTTGCATTGTGATTTGCTTATGTTTACCAATTTTATCGGTCGGTGGTTTAATCTTAAAAAACTTATAACGAAAAACGTTCCAAGAACTTTTTATAAACTCCCAAATATAAGATCTTAACGTTCGTTTCATAGTTTAATCATACACTATTTTTTAATTACATTTTTAAAAATGTAACTTGCAATCGCTAAACCGTATGCCGGCGGCACAAAAGAACTGCTCCCTGGTCTTTTCCCATTATTTCTTAAAGGTAACTCTTTGGAAGTAACGACAATAAGACCTTTTAACTTTTCTTGTCTTAGAGCATAACGTATTTTTTTAGCAAGAGGACAGCCTTCAGTTTTCTCGATTGTTGTCACAAATACCTTTGTCGGATCTAAGCGATTTCCGGCCCCCATTGCACTAATAATTGGAAGATTCTTTTTAAGTGAATAAGTTATTAGTGCTAATTTATCATCAAAACTATCAATTGCATCAACAATAAAATCATAAGCATCCAAATTAAATTTATCAATGTTTTGCGCGTTTATTGGTCCAAAAACAGTATTAATAACTACATTGCTATTAATTTGTAGCATACGGTTTTTGGCTACTTCTACTTTTGGTTTACTAATAACATCTTGTGTGGCAATTAATTGACGATTTAAATTGGTCTCTTCTACTACATCATGATCGACAATTGTAAATTTTAAAAATCCAGCCCGCACTAAAGCTTCAAGTGCTTGCCCACCGACCCCTCCCACACCAAAGATAATAATGCTTTTGTCTTGTAGTTTATTAAAGTTTTCTTCACCGACTATTTGAATAGTGCGGATAAACATATTATTCGCCATATAAAAAATCCTTTACTTCTTTTGTATATAGTTCGCGATACTTCAAATATGATTCACAGTGCCCTGCTCCAGGAAATGCCACTAGCTTTTTATCAGCGTTTGTAGCTTTATAGTTTTTAACTGACATATTAAAGGGAACAAATCGATCATCTGTACCATGTAGAAATAATATTGGGATATCTTTATTCTTTTTTAATTCTTTTGAGACTCTTACTTTATTTAAATTAAAACCCGCAAAGAAACGAGCGAAAAGATTTATACCCCAGAATAATGTCTTTGGTCTAATTTTTACAAGTCTTTGCCCAGCATAAAGTAACACCCCATTGGTTCTTGAATAACCACAGTCAGCGATAACTCCTTTAAAACTATTTGGTAATCCATTTAATGAGGTTACTAATAAACTAGTTGCGGCACCCATGGAAACCCCATGTAAATATATTTCTTTTTTTCCTTTATATCGATTATTTATATAAAAAATCCATTCGCGGACATCATAGCGTTCCATTGCTCCTAATGTTGTGTACATACCCGAACTACTACCATTAGCGCGTTGATCAATTATTAATACTGACACATTTAAATCATCATATAATGTACCAAAATAACCAATATCACGCATTCCTGCTGAATAATAACCATGCACAAAGATTATAATCTTATCACTTTTTGGGTTTTCAAAAAGCTTAGCCCGTAAAGTAATTGTTCCCGATACAATTTTTATGTTTTCATGTTTCTTTTCCGCATATGCTTTTTGGGTTATATTAATTTCTTCACTATGACAATCAAACCCAGGACCAAATAAAGGTTTGAGATAAACTTTTTTCTTCGTTATTGGACGACGGAATAAAAGGCCAAAAGTAATTGTTACCATCCAGGCATACGTTGATATGACAAGAAATATAGCAATTGCAATACCGATAAATACCCATTTCATACTATTATTATAACGGCTTTATAAAATAAAAAGAGGGTAATATTAATTACCCTCACATTTTCAAAAGTAATTTAATTTATTTTACTTTTACTTTCTTTAAAACGGTATAGCGAGTAATGCCGCCATCGAGTTTTAACTTAATGGGTTTATCAATAAGTGGTAATAAGTATTCACTAAAGAGTTTTCCACCATTATTAACATCATGAATTAACTCAGGTGACATCTTATGTTCAACGTTAGCAATACCGCGTAAGTTTTTAAGTTTATAGCTTACTTTATATTTTGGTCCAGGTTTGCGGTCAATAATAACCATGACACCTGTTTTACCAGCGACAATTCTTTTTACGGCCATTGTTGAAACTTTAATCGCTTCTCTTTGATCGGTTTCTGTAATCGCTAAAGTTCCCGCTCTTTGTAATAAGCTAAATTCAATTGGCCGTGTTGAATATCCTAATCTTTCTTCAACAATGTTCGCTAATTGGGCGGAAAAACCACCTAATTGCATATGACCAAAGGAGTCAACGGCTTTATCTTTAGCAGGCATTTGTGTTTCAATACCTTCACTAACAACGAAAAGGGCGCGTTTTTTCTTTTCATATACTTCTTTAGCTTTAGCTAAGAATTCTTCAAGGTCAAACTTTTCTTCTGGTAAATAAATATAGTCTGGTTTTAATTCTGGGTCTTGAATGACACTTGCGGCAGCGGTAAGCCAACCCGCGTGACGTCCCATAACCTCAACGATGACAAATTTAGATTTCTTATAGACTTTATTATCAAGGGCAATATCTTGAATACTTTGGACAACATAACGTGCTGCGCTAGGATATCCTAAGCAATGATCGGTAAAAGCGAGGTCATTATCGACGGTTTTTGGAATACCAATGACTTTACAATCAACGTTTGCCTTCCGGAAAAAGGTTGATAATTTGTAACATGTATCCATCGAGTCATTACCGCCATTGACAAGCATGTATCCAATGTTATGTTTTTGGACGGTTCTTAAGATTTTTTGATAATCTTCATGGTTAATGTCGCCTGACAATTTATAACGTGTCGTACCAAGGGCAGCGGCTGGAGTTTGCTTTAATAGTTCAATTTGTGCCTCATCTTCTTGACGTAAGTCAATTAGATCATCATTTAAAAGGCCTTCAATTCCGTGTAAGCTTCCATAAATGCCGTCAATATGCTCGGTTTGGCGCTTAGCTTCTTTAATAACTCCATAAAATGAAGTGTTAATAATTGCGGTTGGACCGCCTGATTGAAAGTATACTAGTGATTTTTTCATATATTCTCCTTTAATTACATTAAAAATTATAACATATGAGGCTATTAAAGACTATCAATAGCCCGTAATTTTGCAACAAGTTCGGCCACTCGTTTTAAAGCTTCATCTTTTGAAATTTGTTTACTTAAAAACTCATGAATAATTTTAGCGGTCTCAACAGCACCTTCACTTGTTAGACCCCTAGTTGTTACCGCTGCAAAGCCTAATCTTAAGCCAGAGGTAGTATTTGGTCGTTCATCATCCTTCGGTAACATGTTTTTATTTGTCGTAATATTAATTGTTTCTAAAAGTGCTTCCGCATCTTTGCCGGTAATCCCGTAAGATTTTTTTGTGTTTAATAAAAATAAGTGAGTTTCTGTCTTGCTTGCCTCAGCTCCTAACTTTAAAAATGTTTCTGAAGCAGTTTTAGTATTAATTATTACCTGTTTGATATATGTTTTAAACTCAGGTTGAAGAGCTTCATAAAAACTTTGCGCCTTTGCACCTATAATGTTTTCAAGCGGACCACCTTGCATTCCAGGAAAACAGTTAAAATTAACTTTTTTAATTATTTCTTCATCGTTCGTTAGAATAATACCACCACGCGGTCCTCTTAATGTCTTATGAGTCGTTGAAGTTACGATATCAGCATAAGGAAACGGGCTTGGGTGTGCCCCACCAGCAATTAATCCGGCTATGTGTGCCATATCTACCATGAAATAAGCACCAATTTCTTGGGCAATACGACCAATAGTCTCAAAATCGATGATAAATGGGTAGGCAGAGAAGCCTGCAAGTATTAATTTAGGCTTAATTTCACGAGCCAATTCATCTAATCTTGCATAGTCAATTGTACCATCGTCTTTTAGGTTATAATGGTACACATCGTAGTGTTTTGATGAAAAGTTCACTGGACTACCGTGTGTGAGGTGCCCTCCTTCGTTCAACGAAAGGGTTAAAATCTTATCGCCTAATTCAAGAAGGCTCGCATACGCAATCATATTTGCACTACTGCCACTGTGCGGTTGAACGTTAGCGTATTTCGCTCCAAAGATTTCACAAACTAAATCAATCGCCGTTTGTTCAATTTCATCAATATAATGACATCCCCCATAATATCTTTTGCCGGGATATCCTTCAGCGTATTTGTTTGTAAGTATTGATCCAGCAAAAAAGCGAACTTTTTTACTCGTAAAGTTTTCACTTGCAATGAGTTCTAGGCCTTCATTTTGCCTTTTTGTTTCTAAATTTACTAAATTTAACAATTTTTCCATATATAGCGTCTCCTATTCTTATAAATTATAGACTAATTTATGTCTTTCGTGGGTCTTAATTGACTTTTGTTAATTATTTCGTGAAAATGAATACATGCATAAAACCGCACACCCTATATTTAATGTAGCGCTTGCACATAGAGGACTCCATAATGAGCATATTGATGAAAACTCAATGCAGGCTTTTGAAAATGCTGTAAAACATGGTTATGGCATTGAATTAGACGTTCACGCAACAATTGATAACAAGGTTGTCGTCATGCATGATTTATCAACACTTCGCACTACTGGAGTCGATATTGACGTTACTAAAGCAACATATGATGAATTATTGGCATTAGATTTACTTCTCACAAAGACCAAAATACCGTTATTAGATGATGTTTTGGCCATGGTTGACGGTAAAGTGCCGGTAATGATCGAAATAAAAGCTGAAAATAGTGTTCCTGATAATCTTGTGCCTGCTGTATTAGCCATTGTTAACAAATATAAGCATCATGGGAACATTGCCGTTCAAGCTTTCAACCCTTATGTCGTAAAAAGCCTTCGAAAATCTAAAACTGGCGTACCTGTGGGACAATTAATGAGTGATTCACTACCCGGACAATCTAAAATGGTCCACTTCATGTATCGCACGCTTCTTGTGCTTTTGATTTCAAAACCCGACTTTTTCAATTATGACGTAGAATATATAGGTAAGAAAAGAATTCAAAGGCGACGCAAGAAGATTCCACTTATTACGTGGACGATAGACACATATGAAAAATACGAATACGCTCAAAAATATGCGGATAACTGTATATTTGAATCTATAGACATTAAAAAGGAGTAATTATTATGAATTTGAAACTTAATAACAAACGCACATACCTGGTCGGTTTCGCGTTTATGTCAATTATGCTCTTCTGGACAATATACGATATGTTAATTGCGAAGATGTTAGTTGATAATTTTGGCTTAAACCAAACATGGTCAGGTGTTGTAATGGCTCTTGATAACATTTTAGCGCTCTTCATGCTTCCACTATTTGGACGCTTGAGCGACCGCACTAAAACAAAATGGGGTAAAAGAACACCTTACATTGTAATTGGTACTATTGTTGCTGCTCTTTTATTTGTGGGAGTTGCATTCTTTGACCTTTATCAACAATTAGCAGTAACAAAGCATGGCTTTGGACCAATTACCGAAGTTATGATTGGCGATCGTACTTCTTATCAATACCTATTTAATGGGACTCCAATTGTTCATGCCGATAATATTTATGTCAAATCATACTTGGCTACTGATCGTGCAAAACACATTTTTGAGGTCGTAACCTCGCAAAACCCAGGTTTATTGATTGGTTTTATCGTTGTTCTGTTCTTTGTTTTATTTGCTATGGGCATCTATCGTAGTCCAGCTGTTAGCTTAATGCCTGACATTACACCAAAGCCACTTCGTAGTAAAGCAAATGCAATAATTAACTTATTAGGCACTGTCGGTGGCGGTATTTCATACTTATTAGTAGCCTTCCTGGCATCAGGGGCGATATTAGAAAAAACTGGTTATGTAACGATATTTGCGGTCACAGGTATTTTAATGATTGCTTTAATCGCTATCTTTGTCTTCACGGTTAAGGAAAACAAATGGGTTGAAGAGATGATTGCAATTACAAATGAATATAATCTTGATTCATTACAAATTGATGAAGAAGGAACGGATGTTCAACAATATAGTGATGACGAAAAAATGCCAAAAGATGTTCGTAAATCATTTATTCTAATTTTAGCGGCCGTTGTTTTATGGTTCATGGGTTATAATGCGGCGACCTCTAAGTTCTCCGTTTATGCCTTTAATCACTTAGGAATGGAATCATTTAGTCTTCCCCCACTCGTCGCAACCTTAACCGCTACAATCGCCTTTATTCCTATTGGCATTATTTCACAAAAGATTGGCCGTAGAAAAATGATCTTAGTGGGCATTACTATTCTTACAATTTCCCTTGCTGTTGCAACCTTTATTACCGCAGAAACAAAATTCTTAATGTTTGTCATTATGGCACTTGTTGGTATTAGCTGGGCAACTATTAATGTTAATAGTTATCCAATGGTCGTGGAAATGTCTAAACACGGAAATATAGGCGTATATACGGGTTATTATTATACCGCAAGCATGAGTGCGATGATTGTTACACCAATTCTTTCTGGAAAAATAATGGATTTACTTGGTTATTCTTCATTGTTTGTATATAGTGCAATATTCTTAGGTTTAGCGTTTATTCCAATGTTCTTTGTTAAGCATGGTGAACCTGTGCACACTGAAGCAATACCCGAAAAGACTGAAGAGGCGCCAAAGTCTGACGATGAAAGTAACCTTTAAACAACATAAAAAATTATTCTTATTGGATCAAGATGGGACCCTTTACAAAGGGAAACATCTTTTTCCATATTCAGTAAAGTTTCTTGAACAAATAAAGGCCAGTGGCGCTAAGTATCTTTTCATTACCAATAATTCATCTAAAAGCACAAATGAGTATGTCGCTAAGATGAATAAGTTTGGTATTAAAGCGACTGCAGAAGACTTTTATACATCATCCCATGCAACGATGGATTATATTAAACTCCACCACAAAGGGAAAAAGGTCTTTTTAGTGGGAACTATGGCACTCTCCGGGGAGTTTTTAGAAAATGGCATCAATTTAACCGAAAATATCGATGAGGTAGAAGTTGCTGTATTAAGTTACGATACAGAACTAAATTATGAGAAACTAACGGCACTGTGCCATATCTTGGCAAAACCTGACGTTGTGTACTTAGCAACTAATCCAGACCTCGTTTGCCCTACAGAAACTGGATATTTGCCTGACTGTGGCAGTTTTGCCATACTTATCTATAATGCAACTGGTCGAAATCCACTCTTTCTAGGTAAGCCACGCAAACTTTTTGTGGAAACAATCTTGCAACGGTTCAATTTGCGCCCAGAAGACATGGTCATTGTCGGTGACCGTTTATATACAGATATTGCCCTTGGTAATAACGCAGGTGTTGACACAATTTTGGTGCTTTCTGGTGAGGCATCCTTAAAAGATTTAAAAGATAGCCCGAATAAACCAACGTTTGTTGTTGAAAATGTGGGGGAGATTTTTTAAAGTAAACTATTTCTATTTAATTAAGGCTACGGCCTTTTTTAATATAACTATCAAATATCATTTGAATTAATGATATAATATGCACTCAAGCGAGGATTCATTATGAAAAAGAAAAAAACGATGGTTAGTCTGTGGGGAGATCATATAGTAATCTCTTCCCTTTTTATTGGACTTGCAATTAGTCTATTATTTGTTGCGATTACATTTGGAACGATCGAACTTTTAGCGCTTTATTATTCTAGTGTCGCAAGTAATAAGAAAGACTTAATATATGGCTTTGGAACATTAGCAGTGCTAGTTGCGTTTATTATTAATAATTTATGGATTAAACCGCAACGAAACATTATCGCTAAGGCTGAACCTACAGATAGCGAGGATAAAGAATAGTTATGGTTATTACTTTTTCCTTAATCTTACAAATGGTCGGTATTGCATTATTAATGACCATTTTATATGTCATTATCGGTATTATTCCTGGCACTGACGAAACAAGTGTCATGGTTCCAATGACGGTTATTCTCGTTTCACTAAAAGTGAATCCCCTACTTATTATGTCGGCCTTTATTGCTGCGGTTGTTACATTAAACATTACTGACTCAATACCAACAGCCATTACTTCAATACCCGGTGGGGTTATGTCGACGCCGCTTGTCGGCCATAGTCAAACTTTAAAAAAGCATGGCTATACATCCTATAGCGTGCAATGGATGATGATTGGATCATTAATTGGTGTTCTTATCAGTTTACCGATTGCGCTTGCTTTTTGGGGCATTTTTGAGTTTCTTTCGGTACAAACGGGTCTTCAAATAAGTAATTTCATTAAACAATACAATGAATATATCTTCCTTGGTGGTGCGGTATTAATGAGTATGACCAGTAAACACAAATGGGTTGGACTTTTAACAATCATTCCCTTTGGGTTTGCAACTGCTTTTTTACGTAATCCGAATCTAGTCATAGACAACACTTTATTAAACTTCCTTGTTGCAGGTCGTAAACTATCAATGACGCCATTCTTTTTAAGTATTACAACTGGACCTTTAGTCTATGGTCTTTTTGAATTATTATTCCCTTCAGTCTTCCACAAACAAAAAGTTGAAGGTAAAATGACTGTTTTATTAGAACAGGATGTTAAAAAAGTGAGGACTGGTTCGAAAAAAGTGGTGCAGAAAACCGCGATTTCCAGTGCTTTAGGTAGTTTGCTCTTTTTCCTTTCGCCGGTTGGAGTGACAATGATGCTTGGCGAATTTGCTGTGCGTGATGAAAAAGACGAGGTCCAACAAGCTATTCAAGGCGTTTCTGTCGTAAATGGCTTATCTAGTGCGACATATTTAGCTGGTATTCTTATTTCTTTATTTGTCTTCGCCTTCCCGATTTCTCCTGCCGCCCTTGGCCCTGGATCAATAATCTTTAATAGTGGCGCTAATGGCGTGGATGGGACATTTATTAAATTTGGAAACTCGGGGTTAACTATTGATAAGGCCACACTTTTAGTGCCAATATTAATTGGTTTAGTAATCGGTGTTTCGCTTTCGGTATTTCTAGGTATGAAATATTCACGTAAAATGACCGAATTAGTGTTTAAATATATCGCCCAAGAAACGGTATTAATATTCTTATTTTCGATTATTGCGCTTTTATCATTTGCTGAAGCAGGATTATACGGCTTAATTATTGTTGTTGGTGTCGGTCTATTTAGTGGATGGTTAAATAAAAAAGGAGCGGGATACGGTGTTCAATTTATGGCCCTTTACGCTGGTGGGTTATTTATTAAACTAATTCACGCATTATTCTAGGTATTTATTATGGACGGATATGGTTTAGCGAAAATAATCTTAATTGGTGAACATTCTGTAGTGTATGGCCATCCGGCGATTGCCATTCCTTTCTACGCTTTGCGCAGTGAAGTTGTTTTAGTGGAACACAATAAGTTTGTGTTTGACACTAAATACTATGAAGGGCCAATTGAAAATGCGGTTTTTGAGTTACGTGGTCTTGTAGCGTTAATTAATGAATTACGTACTCGTTATAAAGATATAACACCAGTAATAATAAGTATTAGATCAAACTTACCAGAGAAAAGTGGGCTTGGCTCTAGCGCAAGTGTCGCTAAAGCTTTAATTGATGCTTTTAATAATTATTTTAAACTTAACTTAACAAAAACCGATTATTTTGAGTTATTAAAGATTTCTGAAAACATTTATCACCATAAGGCAAGTGGGATTGATGCCTCAACGATTGTGTATGAAAAACCAATTGTATATCAGGCTCCACATATTACGCCGATAAAAATTAATATTGAAGGTTTTCTCGTGGCGTTTTATTCAAATACAAATAGCGCTACTAAAGATGCGGTTGCCCATGTAAGCACCCATCCTCATCGTGATATTCATATTAATGGCCTTGGGGCTTTAACCGCAAATGCGAAGTGGGCACTTGAAAATAATAATATTTTTCTTTTAGCGGAAATGTTTAACGCTAGTCATGAACATTTAAGAGCGCTCGGTATTTCAACCCCTGAACTCGAGACATTGCGAAAACTTATTCTTGATACTGGTGCACTGGGCGTTAAAATTACCGGTGGAGGAATGGGGGGTTGCCTCATTGCCCTCTATAAAGATGAACAAAAAGCACGCCAAGGGCAACTAACTCTTGAAAATTACCCTTCATGGGTGGTAAACTTAAATAAGTTATTATGAAGTTTAAACGCGCTAATGTAAATATTGCTTTGCTCAAATACTGGGGCAAGAAAGATCAAAAGTTAAATCTGCCGTACCAAACGAGTGTCTCGGTTACTGCAGACTTATTTTACACTCGGACGAATGTTACATTAGATAAAAACCTTAAAAAAGATAAAGTTATCCTAGATGATAAAGAATTGACCGGCTTACAATATACTCGGGTTGTTCACCATTTAAATACAATGCGTGAATATTTTAAACGGGATGAACATTGCGTTGTTACTTCTATTAACAATGTTTTTATTCGTGCTGGGTACGCAAGTAGCGCTAGTGGCTTTGCCGCATTAACCGCTGCTTATATCGATGCAATTGGTGCTAAGGTTTCCGCAAAAGAAATGTCTTGTCTTGCTCGCCTTGGTAGTGGAAGTGCCACAAGATCAATTCATGGCGGATTTGTCGTATGGCATCAAGGTGAGAGCCACGAAACAAGCTTTGCTGAGCAAATACCAATTGATTGGCCTGAATTTAGAATGTTATTTACGATTATTGATTCTGGCGCGAAAAGAATATCAAGTCGAATTGGAATGCAAATTACCGTTGAAAAGGCACCATCATACGATATATATGTACGTGAAAGTAACGCCTTAGTCGAGCCAATGATTGAAGGGCTTAAAAAATATGAAATTGATACCGTGGGACGTATTGCGGAACGAAGTGCCGAATTAATGCGTAATGTAATGCTTGAAGCTGGCATTGAATATCATACCCCGACGACCCAAAAACTTATTCAAAAGGTGCGTTCAATGCGTTCAAAGCATCGCATTCCCGTCTTTTATACTTTTGATGCGGGACCAAACTTAATTATATTAACGCTTGAAAAACACGTTGAACAAATTATAAAACTCTTACCTGACGTCAAAATCCAAGTGAGTGGTGTCGGCGGAGGGATTAGCGATGCGGATTTATGAAAAAGTTCCCGGTAAACTTTATATTATTGGTGAATATAATGTTTTAAAAAGTGGCCACGGCGCGATAGTTGCCCCGGTCAATCTTTTTTTACAAGGCGCACTTACCCCAAATCATAAAACAACAATTATCGAAGATGGCGTATACCATCCATATTTAGATATATTAAATGATTGTCCCCAACAATTAAAAAACACCGTTGCGGCCATCACTTTTTTTAATGAATATTTAGCGCTTAAAAACATTCCCGTTGTTCATTATGAATATAACATTGAAAATAATTTAATAAGTGATGAACAAATTAAGTATGGGCTTGGTTCAAGTGCGGCGAGCATTGTTTTAACAATCAAATTATTAAATCGTCTTTATAAAACAAACCTTTCACCGATGGTGCAATTTAAAATGGCCGTCTTAATTCAACGAAGACTTGGTATTTTAAGTTCAGGGGGCGATATTGCGTGCACTATTTTTGATATGCCTTTATTTTACGCTCGTTATGATGTCGATTGGCTATTAAATGAAGAAAGGACATTTGAACTTTTAGAAACAGAGTGGCCCCTTTTACAAATTAAATTACTAACAAAAATTCCCAATTTTATCGTTGGTTGGACGAAGGAAAGTTTTATACCGGACACAAACGGGGAAATTAGTCCATCTTTTTTTGAAAAGGCTTCGCGTCTTGTTAATAATTATTTATCTACATATGATGACATTTATATCGCACAATACCAAACTTTACTTGAAGAATTAAGTATGACCAAAAAAGGATTAGTAACTCCAAAATTAAAAACTTTAGTCGAGGCAGCAAAAAAAGTTAATATTGTCGCGAAAATATCGGGGGCGGGATACGGAGATTGCGGTATTGCGCAAATAAAAAATGATGACCAAATAATAACTTTAACAAAAGTGTGGGAAAATGAAGGTATCAAGGTATTAGACATATGGAGGAAGGATAATGAGTAAAGGTCGCAAAGATGATCATATAAAACTTGCAAAAAAACAAGAACTTCTGGATAATGATTTTGCTAAAATTCGCCTTATTCACCATAGTGTGCCTTCTTTAAGCATTGATGACATTGATTTAAAAACAATGTATTTAGGCCATACTTTTAACTATCCTTTTTATATAAATGCGATGACAGGCGGTAATAATGATGGTAATATTATTAACCTTAAATTAGCAAAGATTGCGTCTTTATATAATATTCCCTTCTTTGTCGGTTCGCAAAGTCTAGCGTTTAAAGAAAGTGGCGTTAAAGAACAATATATTACCTTACGTGAGGCTTTTCCCCACATTTTCATTGTTGCAAATGTAAATCCTAACTTTTCATTAAAGATGGCCAAAGACGCAATAAGTATGCTTAAGGCCAACGCTCTTGCAATCCACGTTAATAGTATTCAAGAGTTAGTGATGGCGGAAGGGGACCGTGACTTTAGTAAGTGGCTTACAAACATTGAGGCAATAGTAAAAGGAGTTGACGTTCCTGTTATTGTTAAAGAAGTTGGTTACGGTATGCACTTACAAACGATTGAAGCTTTAATTAATATTGGAGTTAAATATATTGATTTAAGTGGTAAAGGGGGGACGAACTTTACGCATATTGAAAGTGCGCGTAAAGGAGAGAAAGATTCTCCGTTTAAAGATTTTGGTTTAAGTGCGGTCGAAAGTTTATTAATTGCCCCGCAGCAAGCTGATGTTACTTACTTTGCAAGTGGCGGAGTTCGTAATGGGGTAGATATCGTAAAAGCCCTAGCCCTTAACGCCCAAGCAGTTGGGATGGCGCGTTATTTCCTTGATTTAAGCGACTTACCACTTGAAGTGATAAAAGAGAAACTTGATTCCTTAATAGATGATATTAAAAAAACTCTTGTGCTCCTTAATGTAAAAACACCACAAGAGGTAAATAGAAATCATATCTTTATATCGCCCTTACTCTAAGGGCTTTTTTAAACCGTAATGTGTTACTGGTTTCCATTTAACTTTTATAAATGGGGCAATCATAAACATTGGAATATAAGACAAGAGAAAAAGAAAGCCAAATAACGGGTAAATTATTTTTTTATACCACGGCATTTTTATTCTTTTCCAATCCACGATAATAATTACATAACTCATAAAGGTTGTAAATAAAAATAGGCCAATCCCAAAGTCAATAAGCGTAAATAAATATGTTTGTAAGAAATATTGAAAGTCATTAGTCATCACATAGTTTACTAAAGACAAGATGCCATAAATTATAAACCAATATATTATGTAAAGTGGAAATGGAGTTAAAAAGACAAAACTTTCATAGTGAGAAAAACGTTGCTTCATTGTCTTTTTACGTGCAAAAATGGCTTTAAACATGCGAAAAGCATATATTTTGCCAACTTGGAGTAATCCTTTTACCCATCTTAATCGTTGGCGGAAACTATCTTTAAACCCACGTGGTTGTTCATCATAAAAGATTGCATTATGAGCGTAGTTTGTTCTTTGTCCGTTATAAAGATGGGCTGCAGAAAATTCAATGTCTTCAATTAAACTATGAGTGTTCCATCCTCCTTCTTTTTCAATCTTAGCGAAACTAACAAAGAAGCTCGTACCTGATATATAACTACTTAGCCCTAAACGTTCCCGGCCTTTATGGAGCAATGTGCATTCTCTAAGAAATGATAAACCAGTACCGTAACTCCAAAGTGAATCACCAATATTCGTGCTGGAGCGATACGCAGCAATAAGATCACTATTCGTAGCGACGACGACTTTATTTATTTCTTTTAAATATTGCGCGTCATAAACGTTATCAGTGTCTACAACAATGTAACCTGCAAAGTTTTTATCTTTTTCAATCTTAATTTGTTCTTTAAAGTAGAAATCTAACGCGTAACTTTTGCCAATATTTTCCGTTGAAAAACGTTCAAAAACGCTAACCCCCATACTTTCGGCTATTTCTTTCGTGCGGTCCGTGCAATTGTCAGCAATCACATGAATCTTTATTTTATCTTGCGGATAATCTAAGGCACGGATTGAAGTTATAAGTTGACCGATAACATTTTCTTCGTTCCGCGCACTCGTTACAAATATATATTCGCGGTAGTCATCAGTGTCTTTATATTTCTTTGTCTTGGAAAAAACCGAGAAAAAACTTAGAAAAACTTGATATAGATAAAAGAAACCAAAAAGTGAAAAAATAATCGTGTTTAAAGTTACAATTATTTCTCCAAATGGAGTCGAGGGTAAGACGGCGTATTCACCAAATAATAGTTCAAATAATGAAATGAAAAAGTGCGGTTTTAGTAGCGGATTTATGTTCATAACATAATTATATCTTTTGTGCCACGAATTATGATAGGAAGTGATATTATAAATGTGGTCGGTTTTATTAAGAATTATGAGAAAGTTAGCTCAAAACCATACTTATGAATACTTAAAAGTCGCTTACTTCATTCGCTTCCTTGGCGATGCCTTTTTTTACACTTTCCTTTATGTGTTTTTAAAAAGTTTGGGTTTTTCAACTGGACAACTTGGATTAATATCCGCGTTAGCGCCTTTCTCCGCGTTAATTGGTTCAATTGTTTTCCAAAAAATTGCTAAGAATTTAGATGTTAACCGTATATTAATGGTCATCTTTGGCTTTTTAGAATTAATCGTCGCTTTACTCTTTTCGATATTTAATAACGAATCATTTGTTTTCTATGCGATTATTATTGGTTTAGTTAGTTTACTAAATGGGCCATTTTATGCTTTGCTTGATGGTTATAGCGGCACTTATATATCAGCCCGGAATAAACAATATTCTTCTATGCGTATGATGGGAACAATAAGTTATGTTATTGGTCCTTTAGCAGGTGGCTTGCTCGTTGATTTTGCTGGGGTTGGTTATAGCACCCTTTTCTTTGTCGCAGCAATATTCTTATTTTTATCTTTTATTATTACTATGTTCTTTCCAAAACAAAATATTGATGAAGTTGAATCCTCTTTACCGCCTGAAGAAAAAGACCGCATTAAACTATCAAAGCATCCTGATCTTATTGCTTATCTTATCTTTAACTTCTTTGTAATCGCCCTAAGCATTGTTAGTGATAATTTCTTTGGTGTTTATATAACTGAGGTTAAAGGACTTACGACCGCGCAATATGGTTATTTAATATCCGCGGCCATCTTTGTGGAAACGATTGCTTTTATTTTTATTATTTTCCGCAAGAATATGTTCCAAAATTCAACCTTCTCTTATATATTCATGGGTTTACTCGTATTAACAAGACCGCTTATCTCCGCGCTTAATCCGCCACTTTACGTCATTATTGCTTTTTCATTGTTAAGAGGGATAGGCTGGGGATATTTCCTCGTCTTTAACGTTAAGTTTTTAGCGCGAGTCATACCTTTAAAGTATTTAACACAAGCTCTATTCATGGTATCCATTGCCTCGACTGTGGGGCGCATTATCGCTAGTTTAACGATCGGTGAATTATTAAATAACTTAAGTTATGAAATCGTCTTTACGATTGTTTCTACATTAATTGTTTTAGGTATTACTTTAAGTGTAATCGTCTCGGAATATAGTAAAAAACAAGAAAAAAGAGCCGCCGAAGCCGCTCTTAATGTAAGTGAATAATTAGTGTTAGGCTAAACTATCGACTACTTTAATTGAATAACTAACAACACTATTTAAAGCGGTGCCATCATGGTCATCGCTATTTTCAAATATAAAGTTTGCTTTAAACTTTTTACCAGATAACGCTAGTTCTAGCCAATATTTATCATCATCCCACATTTCTTCAAACGGAATGTTATCAAAATAAAACCATGAAGGAAGCATTTCTTCGGATTCTAAAACTTCACCTTCCCATTTCGTACAGACAAATAAGTGCATACGAAGGGGATAACTTTCGCCAAATTCAATTTCCGCAGCTTTATAATATTCAACCATATCTAAGCCGACTTCTTCTTTAGCTTCACGAATCGCCGCTTCTACAATTGTTTCGCCACTTTTAAGTTTTCCCCCGAAACCATTATACTTTTGGGCGCCGAATCCTCTTTTCTTTAAACCAAGTAATACTTTATTTTCTTTAACAAAGAGTACATTTGTTACATCTTTAATTTCCATAATTACTCCTTTCCTAATAAAAGGGTGACAATAGTCACTTGGTTAATATACAAGAAATAACGATAATTTTCAAGGAAGAACCTATATAAGTTTGTTGTTACTACAGAGGAAAAGTGCCAATGTTTTTAAAGAATGCAGCGTTTTAGTGTAATTTTAAGTAAAGAAAAAACACATCTTACGATGTGTTTCCCTTATTATTCTTTCGTAATTAAGCAAGGACTGTGTAGTCTTTGTTAAGGATTAACGTAACAATGTCGACGATCCAGAGGATTCCAAATCCGCCGGCGGTGATGAGGTAGAGAATTCCCCAAAGTAAGCGTCCACGAACGATACGAATGACCGCACCCCAAATGGCTCCTACGAAGATTTGTAAGAGAAGGTGGGCAATCCAAGGTAGTCCAAATTCTTTAACCATTTTATTTCCTCCTAATGGTATTTATGTATATATTATACAAATATATAAACCTTTTTCAAAATAGACACATAATAAATACATAATTATTAGCGTATACCTTTCTTGATTCATTTGCCATGGCGTTACCAGTCGTTTTTAAGTTTTCCATCATATCTTCATAAGTCGCAAATAGTTGGTCATATGTTTCTAGATAATTATGGACCGTTAATAAGTCACTGATCGTATGTTCCCAACCGTCATTTGATATAACAAATATAGGTCATGACCGAAGGATGTGACATATGTTCTTTTATAATCCGCGTGAATTGATGTTTAATAATTTCACTTTCATCGATATTAAATTCATGGGGGAAGGAAGTTCAATCCAATTTAATAACCCATTAATATCAGCGAGATAGAAAAATAGTTTACTTTCAATCTTTTCGTGCTTGCGTACACCATTAAATCCGGCCCGTTACAAACCACCCTGGTTTATATATTTATTGTAGCGTATGTATCATAAATAATAAATATTATTAATTTAATCACGATTATCAGTGTTAAAAGAGAAAACAGGAAGTCTTCACTCCCTGTTAATTAGATTGTTAAAGATTTGTTTGTGATTATTACTTATTTACGGATATAAAGGACACCAATTGTTCCTTCACCACAGTGACTTGAGATGACTGCACCAGCGTTTGTAACAACAATGTTTTCACGATCGACAAACTTCGTTAAACGTTCAATACAATAATCAACACGTGTCCCACCATGACTATGGGTAATCATAACGCGGGGGCTTTCTAATCCAGCGGTAATTTCTTTTTCTGCGACATCAAGCATGACATCAAGAGCTTTTTCACTCTTCCCTTTCGGAGTCGCCGCTACTTCTAACTTATCGTCGTTAACTTGAAGATAAGGATGAGCTCTTAAAATACGACCAAAGAATAATTTCATACCAGTAACG
>JBAZCS010000003.1:0-48998 GCA_041654855.1 Bacilli bacterium
TAAAGAATCGATGCAACGAATAAATAAAGAAAAGAAAAAGAAATATTACGTCCCTATGGGTAAAGATGTTTCGGGCAATATTATCTTTTCTTCTTTTGCTGATTTCCCTCATCTATTAGTCGCTGGTGCAACGGGCAGCGGGAAAAGTGTCTTTATTCATACGCTTTTAACCGCCCTTATTATGAATCATTCCCCAGTTGAATTACGGTTACTCTTAATTGATCCAAAACGGGTTGAACTTGCCCAATACGCGAATATCCCCCATCTTTTAACCCCAATTATTAAAGAGCCAAGTGAAGCCAAAGTCGCCCTTGATCGGCTCATTGATGAAATGGAACGCCGCTATAAGCTTTTTGAAACGACAACGGTAAGTAAATTTAGTGATTATAATGAAGTTATTGAAGAAATGGGGGGCGAAAAATTACCGCTTATTATTGCAATTCTTGATGAATTCGCGGACCTTTTTGAAAGTGAAAAAGAAGTAGCAAGCGGTGTTTTGCGCCTTGTGCAAAAATCACGCGCGGCCGGTATTCATCTCCTCATTGCGACCCAACGCCCAAGTGTGCAAGTTATTACCGGTAACATTAAAGCAAACATTCCTAGTCGCGTCGCCTTTATGACATCAAGCGCCGTTGACTCGACAACTATTTTAGGACAAGGGGGCGCGGAAACACTTTTAGGCTACGGCGACATGTTAGTCGATAGTATTACGGTAGGGCGCGGTTTTGTGCGGGTACAAGCGCCTTTTATTCCCGTCAAAGAAGTGTTACGAATTACGAATTTCTTACGTAACAACTATGAACCCGATTTCCATCCTGACTTCCTTGATTTAAAAGAAAAGGTGCAAATTTTAGGGCCCGGGGGACCAGTTGATGACGAGTTATACCCCCACGTCTTAGCGTATACGGAAACGCAAGACACGATTTCGATTAGTAGATTACAACAACAATTTGGCTTAGGTTGGCCAAGAGCGCGTAGCCTTTATGATTTACTTATTCATAATGGCGTCATTGAACCGCCGGAAGAAGGCAATAGCGCTAAAGGGGCAACCGTAATTATTAATCGTAATAGATAGGAGTAAGTTTATGGCAATAGGTATTGATATTGTGTACATCCCCCGCTTTGTCGGAAAGGAAAAACTCGCAGCGCGTATTTTATCACCGGGCGAACTTGAAATATATAAGATGCGTCCGAATAAAGAAGAGTTTCTCGCCGGTCGTTTCGCGGCGAAAGAAGCATTTTTAAAAGCGATTAAAGAAGGCATTGGCCGCATTGCTTTCCATCATATCGATATTATATATATGCGTGATGGGCGCCCCGAGATTCATTATGGGGGCGAAGTTTACCCCGTATCGATATCTCATGATGGCGATTATGCAGTGGCTATCGTGGAGATTAAGGAGTAATTATGGCATTTGGACAATTTAGTGCGCATCTTATTAGCCCGCGCGTCATTCGCGTCGTCTTATATAGTGATAAATATCATTATGAACAAACAAAAGTGACAATTTATGATGATTTTGATAAATTAGTTGCCTTTTCCACGAAAACAAAAACCCAACAATATAAAGTTACAACGTATGAATTAACGCTTGAACAACCGTTTGTGTTAGGGAAAAACTATAAAGTATATTTACAAAACTTTGGTCAAGTACCGCTTAACGTCAGTGAAGCGACAACCTTTCCAAACTTTGATGAAGATTATTATTATAGCGGCCCCTTAGGACCAATCTATACGAAAAAGGCGACGACCTTTCGCTTATGGGCGCCGCTTGCTAGTCGCGTCATTGTCAAATACATTACCGAAGGCAGTAAAAACTTTTTATATCGGAAATTAAAACGCGGTGAACGCGGGGTTTATGAATATACACTTGAAGGTGATCATGATGGCCTTCGTTATACTTATTTAGTGCTTAATAATGGGCTTGAAGAAGAAGTTACTGACCCATACGCCATAAGCAGTGGTCCAAACGGATTATATAGTTATGTTATTGATCCTGAAAAGCTATTAATGGATCAAAATGATGACAAATTACCGCCCTTTAATAAACCAACCGAAGCGATCATTTATGAAACAAGTGTTCGTGATCAAACAAGTGATGACCGGACCGATATTGAATATCGGGCAACGTTTGCCGGGATGATTGAAGAAGGGCGCCTTGTAAAAGGGGTTTATCCGGCGGGCTTTGATTATTTAAAAGCGTTAGGGTTTACCCATTTACAACTTTTACCAGTTTATGATTTTAAAACGGTCGATGAAACGAAAAAATGGCAACAATATAACTGGGGTTATGACCCGCAGCAATATTTTGTGCTCGAAGGAAGTTACGCCCGTGACCCCCTTGACCCTTATAACCGCATTTTAGACTTTAAAAAGATGGTGGCCCGCTTCCATGAAGAAGGAATAAGAATTGTGATGGACGTCGTCTTTAATCACGTTTATGAACATGAAACGAGTGTTTTTGAAAAGATTGTGCCTAACTATTACTTCCGCAAATCAAGTGAAGGGGTTATAAGTAATGGTAGCGGTGTCGGTAATGACTTTGCCACCGAAAGGCCGATGGTAAGAAGGCTTATTGTTGATGCTTCGCTTTATTATGCAAAAACACTTGGCGTTGATGGTTTCCGCTTTGATTTAATGGGGCTTATCGATATTGAAACGATGGATGAAATTGTGAAGAAAGTGAAAGCGATTAAAAAAGATTTCTTAATCTACGGTGAAGGGTGGGAAATGGCAACGACGGTGCGTAAAGATCAACTCGCTCATCATGGCAATGCTTTTAAAACACCCGAACTTGGCTTTTTTAACGATGCTTTCCGCGAAATTAATAAAGGAGCAAGTTTCCCCGAACATTTACATGAACGTGGCTATCTTTTAGGGGCGACTAATTACCGAGAAGGGTTTTTCTTTGCTTATGCGGGTAGTGTTTTAAATACGACCTTTACGCCACGCTATATTGATGCCGGACAAAGTATCAATTACGTTGAATGTCACGATAACGGCGTCATTATTGATAAAATGGCCGTAAGTAACCCGCAAGAGAGCATTGAAACGCATTTAACGCGTCTTATGTCATTAAATGCCATTGTGATGCTTTCTTTTGGGGTGCCATTCTTCCATCGTGGGCAAGAAATAGGAGTTAGTAAATATGGTGATCAAAACTCTTATAAAAGTAGTGATAAAATAAATCAATTCCCGTACACTTTAGCATATAAACGGAGTGAAATGGTTGAATATTTTAAAGCGTTAACGGCGTTACGAAAAGAGTGTAAATTTTTACATGAAACGAACCCGAAAGTCATTAAGAAAATGGTGACATTTAATAGTTTAGCGTTAGGGGCGAGTGAAATCGTTTATAATCCCGAACACGATTTAAGCCCTTATAGTGATTTTCATGTGTTTGTAAACCCAAATAGTGAACCAATGTTTGTCGATTTAAATAAGCCGCTGAAAATTATTTTAAATCGCGCGGGATATATTGGGGCGCGGTCTAGTGAATATGTTGAACGGATGATGGTTGCTCCTTATAGTGTAATTGTACTTGGCCTCCGCAAAGGAGATCTAGGTCCAAAATAAGAGGAAAGGAGACGACCAACGCTTTATGCTGACTGCTGTGTTTATTACGGGAAAGCTCGGCGAAATGGCAAGTGATTGCCGCTATATTTATGTCGAGAAAGTTCCTGAGCCAGATTACAACGCAAAAGTCCCGCTTTATGACAAGTTTAAAGTTAAAATGTGGTCACAATCGGTAGGCTTGCTTACTAAATTACGTGCGGGAACAATCGTTACCATTAAAGGCCGTTTAGAAGAAGTTAATGGGGAAACGATTGTCGTTGCAGAATTAATTAGAGGAGTATAAAAGAAGATGTTTAAATACTTTGTGTGGGGAATAAAAGTGGGGATACCATTACTTTGGAATTATTGGGTGTGGATGCGCCGTTATAGTCGTCATCCCGAACGATATA
This sequence comes from Bacilli bacterium, assembly GCA_041654855.1. Lineage (GTDB taxonomy): Bacteria > Bacillota_I > Bacilli_A > RFN20 > CAG-826 > UBA1361. The sequence continues at coordinate 3,967 of JBAZCS010000003.1, forward strand.
GCCAAGAGTTACGTTTTAAAAGATCCCAAAAATTTATTCTTAAAGTACTTAAACGCTTAAAAGTCGATGTTGAGATTCGCAATTTACCACCTCTAGAAGCAGGCGAAGTATATTACTTTGTCGGTAATCATACTTCCTTAATGGACGCCTTAATTTCGATTGCTTACATGCCAGTGCCCGTCCAATTTGTGTCAAAAATTGAGAACAAAAGAATTCCGTTTGTCGGCACGATGTTTAAAATAATCGGGGGCGTCCTTATTGAACGCGATAATTTAAAACAAGAAATAAGAGCGATGCAACAAACGCGGACATCGCTTGCAAATAAAGAATCAAGTTGGGTCATATTCCCGGAAGGGACACGCAAAAAAGATTATCACGCCCCGTTTTTAGAATATAAGGCAGGAGCGTTTAAAGCGCCGCTACAAACAAATACAACAATTATACCCTTCGTCCTTTGGGGCAATCAATTAATCTTGCCGAAAAAAACACGAGCGAAACGTTATAAAGTTATCTTTGAATTTCTGCCTCCGGTTAAACCTGAAGGGACAACCCTTGAAATCGCTAGCGCTATTCAAAAAGCTAGTGAAGAAGTCGGCGCGCGTTTAAAAGAAGAATACTATCATACTCAAAAACTTAATAAGTATGGTCAAAGGATGATTGATCCTAACCTTATTGAAAATAAAGAAGAAAATAACGAAAACTAATTATAAGAATTACCATTAATATATGACTAAAAATATTATAAATACATATATATATTTACCTATGGTAAAATTATAGTAATAGAGGAGATTTTAACTATGCGCATGTATGACATTATTTGTAAAAAAAGAGATGGTTTTGCTCTTACTGCCCAAGAAATTCAATTTTTTATTGATGGGGTCACAAACCAAACAATTCCTGATTACCAAACGAGCAGCCTATTAATGGCAATTGTCTTAAAAGGAATGAATAAAGAAGAAACCGCGGCCTTAACTCTTGCGATGATGAAAAGTGGTGACATTATTGATTTAAGTGCGATTGAAGGGGTCAAAGTAGATAAACATAGTACTGGAGGCGTCGGTGATAAAACAAGCCTCGTCTTAGGACCTTTAGTCGCAAGTTTTGGGGTTAAAGTTGCCAAAATGAGTGGGCGCGGGCTCGGTCATACCGGTGGCACCCTTGATAAACTAGAAGCTATTCCCGGCACTAAGATTGAGATTGAACGCGACGCTTTTATTAAACAAGTTAATGAAATTGGTTGTGCGATTATCGGCCAAAGTGGCCACCTTGTTCCCGCGGATAAAAAGCTTTATGCCTTACGCGATGTAACGGGCACGGTAGAATCAATTCCGTTAATTGCTAGTTCGATTATGTCGAAGAAACTCGCAAGTGGAAGCGACACGATTTTACTCGACGTTAAATTTGGTAGCGGTGCCTTTATGAAAACAAAAGAAGACGCTAAAAAGCTTGCCGAAGCGATGGTCGCCATTGGTAAAAGCTTAAAACGTGATACGCGCGCTATTCTTACCGATATGGATCAACCCCTTGGTTTAGCAGTGGGTAACGCTTTAGAAGTCAAAGAAGCGATTGCGACCTTAAAAGGCGAAGGACCACATGATTTAACGACGTTATGCTTAGAAGCAAGTGCAATTATGCTTGAACAAGCGGGTGCGGTTAAAGACGCAAAAGATGCCTACCCCGCGCTTGAAGCAAAAATAAAAAGTGGCGAAGCTCTCCAAAAACTTGTGGAAATGATTAAAGCGCAAGGGGGCGATGCAAGTTATATTTTAGACCCCGCAAAGTTTACAGTTAGTGAACACATTTACGAAGTTTTAGCGACCAGTGAAGGATATGTTGAACATATTGATTCCTTAGCGATTGGAATTGCCAGTATGAAACTTGGCGGTGGGCGGGAAACTTATGAAGATGTTATCGATATGTCCGCTGGAATCGTCTTAAATAAAAAAGTCGGTGATAAAGTTAAAGTTGGCGATCGCCTCGCCCTTGTTTACACAAATAAAGAAGATAAAGTTAGTCAACCAATTTTAGTTGATGTTCATGACGCCTTTACCTTCAGTAAAAAGAAATTAAGTGTTAAACCAATTATTCACGAATATATAAAATAATGAGAATTGTTGCCCAAATTGTTAAAGATGCCGCGTTAAGCGTTAATGAAAAACCTTATAGTGAAATTACTTATGGTTTATTGTTACTTGTCTCTTTTAAAGTGGGAGATAATGAAGAAACTGTCCTTAAATTAGTCGATAAAGTATTAAAAATGCGCATCTTTCCTGATGAAGAAGGAAAAACAAACTTAAGTATCTTAGATATTAAAGGCGAAATCTTAAGTGTTAGTCAATTTACGTTATATGGCGAATTTAAAGGGCGAAGACCTTCCTTTACAAAGGTGCTTCCTGGGACGGAAAGCGCTCGCCTTTATGATATATTTAATAAGGCACTTGCCGAAAGGTTAAGTGTTAAAACGGGAGTTTTTGGAGCAATGATGAATATTCGCTTTACAAATGTCGGTCCCATAACGTATATTGTGGAAGAAAATGAGTAACGATAAAAGTAAAATTAAAGTAATGGTCGGCTTAAGTGGCGGCGTCGATAGCGCTGTCGCCCTTTACTTATTGCAAAAAGAAGGTTATGACGTCCACGCTGGATTTATGCGTAATTGGGACGCCATCGCCAATAATGATATAAGCGGTAATCCCACACTTTTAGATCCCGCATGTCCGCAAGAAGTAGATTATGATGACGCCGTTAAAGTGGCCAATGAACTTGGTGTTACTTTGCACCGTGTCGATTTTATTAAGGAATACTGGGACGATGTTTTTACGTATTTCCTTGCTGAATATAAAGAAGGTAGAACCCCAAATCCAGATATTTTTTGTAATAAATACATTAAATTTGATGCTTTTCTTAAATGGGCGGAAAGTTTAGGTTTTAATTATATCGCTACCGGGCATTATGCGAAAAAGGAAGTTAAAGATGGGGTTTCCTATATGTTAAAAAGTAAAGACCACGATAAAGATCAAACGTATTTTTTAAGTCAATTATCAAGCGCGCAACTTGAGAAGACACTTTTTCCGCTTGGGGAATTAACAAAAAGTGAAGTACGGGCAATTGCCGAAAAACTTAACTTAACCCCAGCGCAAAAAAAAGATAGCACGGGCATTTGCTTTATTGGCGAACGGCAATTCCGCGAGTTTTTAAAAAATTACATCCCGGCGCAAAACGGGGTTATTAAAGATATTAATACGGATAAAGTCATTGGCACTCATGTCGGTGTTTATTATTATACTTTAGGGCAAAGACGCGGTTTAGGGATTGGCGGACTTAAAGATTATAGTGAAAATAAACGCTGGTATGTATGTAAAAAAGATGTGAAAAATAATATTTTATATGTCGCGAATGATGACCATGATACGCACTTAAAAAGCGATAAAATTATGTTAAGTGATGTTAACTTTATAAATACCCCTTTAAAAAATGGCACCGAAATTAAAGTTAAACTCCGCTACCGGCAAAAAGATTTAAAAGCAACGTATTATAACGATGAAAATGGCGTTTATTTACGGTTCCCCGAGCCTTATTTTGCAGTCACCCCGGGCCAAGCTGCCGTTTTTTATGACGGGGATATTTGTTTAGGTGGCGCCATTATTGGGGATATTTATTTTCAAGAGATTAAAGTTAATTAAATATTAACTTATGTTATAATATTAACGAAATCGATACGGAAACGAAGTTTTACGATTATAGCGAGTGTTAAAAGGGTGAAAGTAACACAAAAGTAAAATAGGCCACTTCCTTAGAGCGACTAATCATCGCCGGTTAATTCACGTTACGAACTAATTAAGTGCATCAAAAAGATGAATATAGGATGGTACCGCGGCGAATGTCGTTCCTTGCATAGGTTTAATATAGGAGAAGTTATATGAAAAACTTAACAAGTAATGAAATTCGTACATTGTGGCTATCTTTTTTTAAAGGCAAAAAACACGCGATTATTGAAGGAGCAAGCTTAGTTCCCGTTAATGACAAAACATTATTATGGATTAATAGTGGTGTCGCTGCCCTTAAGCAATATTTTGATGGCTCAAAAGTTAGTAATGAAAGACGAATAGTCAATGTCCAAAAAAGTATTCGGACGAATGATATCGAAAATGTTGGTAAAACAAATCGCCATCATACATTTTTTGAAATGCTTGGCAACTTTTCCTTAGGTGATTATTTCCGCAAAGAAGCAATTATTTGGGGTTTTGAATTTTTAACAGGGAAAGATTATTTAGCCTTACCTCTTGAAAAACTTTATTTTACTTATCATCCTAGTGACTTAGAAACACGTGACTTATGGATTAGTTGTGGCGTTGACCCAAAACACGTCATCGCTAATGTAGGGAACTTTTGGGAAATTGGCGAAGGACCATGTGGCCCCAACACCGAAATCTTTTATGATTTAGGAGCGGAGTTTGATCAAGAGGGCTTAGGGACAAAACTTTTAGAAGATGATGTTGATAATGATCGCTTTTTAGAAATTTGGAACATTGTCTTTAGTCAATATAACGCAAAAGCGGGCGTAAAGCGCGAAGCTTATGAAGAATTACCAAGTAAAAACATTGATACCGGGGCTGGTCTCGAACGCATTGCTAGTGTCTTACAACAAACACCAAGTAATTTTGAAACCGATCTTTTCTTACCAATTTTAGAAGAAATTGAAGGGCTGACCAATACAAAATATAAAGATAACATTGTCGCTTATCGTGTGATTGCTGATCATATAAGAACGACCACATTTGCCCTTAGTGACGGTGCAAGCTTTGCAAATGAGGGCCGTGGTTATGTCTTAAGAAGAGTATTAAGAAGGGCTGTTCGCTACGCTAAAAAGCTTGGCGTGAACGAACCTTTCTTATATAAACTCGTACCAAGTGTAATTAAAATCATGGAACAATTTTATCCTTATATTAAAGCGAAAGAGCAAAATGTAACAAGGCAAATTAAAGCTGAAGAAGAACGGTTTTTAAAAACGCTTACCCATGGCGAAGAACTTTTACGTAACGCCTTAAGTGATAGTAAAGTAGTGTCTGGCGAACTCGCATTTAAACTTTATGATACTTTTGGTTTCCCACTTGAAATCACTAAAGAAGTGGCGAGTGAAGTAAACGCAACGGTCGATGAAGATCTATTTAACAATCTTCTTGAGGGTCAACGCGAAAAAGCCCGTAATGCGCGTAAAAATATTGCCAGTATGAGTTTACAAAGCGCTGATCTTTTAAAGTTTACTGCTCCTTCCAAGTTTGTTGAAGACACATATTCTTTAAAGGCAAAAGTTATTGGTTTATTTAAAGATGGGGAGATGGTAGAGAGTGCTAGTGATGAAGTTAGTGCCGTCTTTGACTTAACGCCCTTTTACAGTGAAAGTGGTGGTCAAGTAAGTGATATTGGCACGATCTTTAATGCGGAATTTAACGCTAAAGTTGATGCGATGTCGAAAGCACCCCATGGCCAACATTTACATCACTTAGTTATTGAGTATGGAACAATTGCCCTTGGCGATACCCTAACTTTAGAAATTGATGGTGTTAATAGAAGAGCAATTACTTTAAACCATAGCGCCACCCATTTCTTACATCGGGCACTTAATGATGTTTTAGGACCAGAAGTTTCGCAAATGGGGAGCTATGTTGGTCCTGATTACTTACGCTTTGACTTTAATTACAATAGTCGGATTAAAAAAGATGAATTACTGCGTATTGAAGCAATCGTTAATGAGTATGTTAAAGATGCGATTCCTTTAACAATTAAATTTATGACGTTAGAAGAAGCTAAAAAACTTGGGGCGAAAGCGTTATTTATGGAAAAATATGGTGACTTAGTGCGCGTTGTAATGTATAGCGATGTCTCAATTGAATTATGTGGTGGTACCCACGTTAAAAATAGCAGTGAAATCGGTGCCTTTGTTATAGTGAGTGAAGGCAGTGTCGCTAGTGGTGTGCGCCGTATTGTCGCTTATAGTGGTTTAAAAGCTTATGAATATTTGAAAGAATATCAATATACGGTAAATTATGTTAGTGAACTCTTAAACTTAAAAGAAACAAAAGATATTGTGCCATCGTTACGCACACTTTTAACGACTAAAAATGAATTAGAAAGTATTGTGGAAAAACAAAAGGCAAAAGCGTTACAAGATTATGCTTTTTCCTTACAACCTTTAAAAGCAAATGACTTACATTACTATGTTGAAATCATGAGTGAAAAAAGTCGCGAAGAATTAGGCATTATTGCTGATCATATTCGCAGTAAAGATCAAATTGCCATCGTTGTCTTTGTCAGTCTAACAAATGGGCAGCACGCAATATTAATTAGTCTTAGTAAGAAGTTAAGCACGACATTAAATGCAAATAAGATAATGAAAGAAATAACGAAGGTGTATGGCGGTTCAGGAGGCGGAAGAAGTGATTTTGCTAATGGTTCACTTAAAGAAAAGCCTGAACTTAAGAAGCTTATTTCCCTTGTTCAACAAGGTGTCAATGGCTAAGATACTCGGTTTAGATTTAGGAACAAAGACGCTAGGAATTGCCATCACTAATAGTGATAAAACTTTAGCGGTTGCGTATGAAAACTATGAGTTTCCCCCTTTTTACTATAAATTAGCAAGAGAGCATGTCTTAGCGATATGTGCGAAAGAAGATATTGAACTTATCGTCTTAGGTTATCCTTTAAATATTGATGGTTCAAAAGGGGAAAGAGCGTTAAGTAGTGAACGGTTTAAAGAAGATTTACTACGCGAAGGTTCCCCACCGGTTGTCCTCGTTAATGAAACGTATACGACGATTGAAGCATATGAAGAATTAAGAGCGCTTGGCTATAAAAAAGCGCAAATAAAGAAAAAAATTGATGAAGTTGCCGCTAAATACATCTTAATGAACTATTTAGGGCAAAGAAAGGAATAAAAATGAAAGAAAATGATTTAATTACGATTACTGATGAAGAAGGGGTGGAACAGACGTTTGTCATTCTTTTCACCTTTACTAACGAAAAACGCGGGGCGAATTATGTGTTCTTCTATGATGAAGAAAATGATGAAGAAGTTATGTATGCGCGCTATTATGAAGATGGCACTTTAGAATACATTGAAGACAGTAAAGAAATAAGTGAAATCGAAGAAGTGTTCGCCGCTTACGAAAGTGAATTAGAAGAACTAGAAGAGGAAGAATAATATTATTTCAAAATATTAGGTTATCGCTTTAAGATTATGATATAATAGCAACGCACTTGTAATTAAAGGAGATTTTAAAATGATCGATAAATATACATTGACCCAAGAAGGGGTTGAAGCATTAGAACAAGAATTAAGTAATTTAATAAATGTTGAACGGCCTGAAGTATTAAAAGAAATTGAAGAAGCGCGCGGTTATGGTGATTTAAGTGAAAACGCTGACTATGATGCCGCTCGTAATAAACAAGGCAATATTGAAAGCCGTATTTTAGAAATTGAACGTATTTTAGCAAATAAAGAAATTGTTGAATATTCAAAAACTAGTAAAACAGTTGCCGTTGGTAACTATGTCCAAGTCCACGATTTAGCGTATGACGAAACTTTTTCCTTCCGCATTCTTGGCCAATTTGAAGGAAAACCATTACAAGGAACTATTTCCATTGATGCCCCGATTGCTGAAGCAATTTTAGGGCGTAAAGTTGGTGATCGTGTTTTAGTGCGCGCCACTGTTCCTTATGAAGTGCAAATTTTAAACATTTCCACAGAACCGATCGAATAAAATATTTTATTGTACGAAAAAACAGAATGCCTCCTTATTTATTATTAGGAGGCTTTTTAAATGTTAAAACTAATGATTGGTGTCGTAATCGCAACGGTTATTGTTATCGTTGCCTTTACTGTTATTAACAATAATGTTGGACCCGGAACGCAAGTTTCGACCTCAATCCAAGTCGTTGATGATAATTTCTTATCTTTAACGATCACTGGACAAGTACATAAACCAGGGACGTATGTTATGAAAAAAGAAGAAACGCTCGGTGATTTAATAATGGCCGCGGGTGGACCAACAACTAACGCTGATGCGCGAGCTTATTTTGAAGAAACAGTGCTTGAAAAAGGGGTAAGCTATTACATTGCGCCCCTTAATGACTTAGATGATTATTGCGGCGAAAAAGAACTTGAAAAAGTAAATATTAACACTGATAACCGGGAGAAATTAATGGAAGTTAATGGTATCGGTACAACGTTAGCAGGCGATATTATTAGCTACCGCACTGAAAACGGCAGTTTTACGTATTTAGAACAACTTTTAAAAGTGCGCGGTATTGGCAAGGCCACTTTTGAAAAGATTAAAGACTATGTCATATTAAGATGATTATTTTATGCTTACTTCTTAGTTTTATAAGCGGGATTTTGGTTTTTCGCCACCCGCTTTTTCTGTTAATATTTATGGGGCTTATCATAATTAAGCGTCGTGATAAGCGGCTTTTTCTCTTTTTTAGTAGCGCCTTCATAGCGGGTTTTCTTTTTATTTTCTGCAAAGACCTAATAAGTAGGTTGCCTTTTAACGAAGGATACGGAATCATCACAAACTGTGGGAAGCATTACTACATATTACTAACGTTTAAAGGTAAATATTACGTAAGTGCCCCGGACCATAATTTAGTAATTGGGGACATAATTTACGGCACAGGAAAAAATTATAATTACATTTTTAAAACCGTCGAAGGCGAGTTTGATTACGCTAAATATTTAATGAATAAGGGCATAAAAAGTGGGTTACATATTAATAATTTGATTATAAAAATTCCAAGTATCTTCCGGCTTTTAAAGCTTGATATTTTAAAAATTATTACTTATCCTCCCCATTTAGAGCCGCTTCGTAGTTTACTTTTAAAAAAAACGATTGATTATGACAATCCGCTAATTAAAATGATGCTTAATTATAATATGCTTTTTATTATAAGTTTAACCGGTGCTCATCTAAGTTTATTAAGGCGCACTAGTAAAGCTTTTTTTAGTATCTTTTTAAAAGATGATAATGCTTTATTTTGGAGTTATATTGTTTTATTACCGTTATTTTTATTACAAATAACAAAGTTTGCCTTTTATCGCATTTTCATAACCGGGTTTATAAGTTATTTAAATAAAAAGAAGTGGCAAAATTATTTTACCTATCTTGAACAAAATGTCCTCGTCGCATTTATCTTTTTAATTATTGACCCTTATTTTTTATTTAGTGAAGGCTTTTATCTTGCCTATTTATTAATCTTTACATTTATCTTATTTAAACCGCGTTCGGGATTAAAAGGTTATCCAAAGCGACTTTTTCTTTTATATATAATTTTAGTGCCTTATCAAATTTTAAGTCGCGGCGCTATTAATGTATCGACTCTTTTCTTGCCCCTTTTATTAACGCCTCTTATTACTTTATGGTACGCTTTATATTTTATTACTTTGCCTTTTTTCTTTTTACATAATATGCCGGTTACTATCTTAAACTTAATTTATTATATTATCACCTTTTTTAACCAAGGTGTGTTGATATTGTATATTGGAAGTTTTGCTGATTATACACGGGTTTTTATTGTTTATTTACTGATAGTATTTCTTTATAGTTATGACCTTAAAGTGTTACCCATTAAACGCTTTTCTAGTTTACTTTTAATCTATTTACTAATGCTTAAAATATCCCCGATTAAAAATAGTTTGACTCTTGGGGTTTCTTTTATTAATGTTGGGCAAGGCGATAGTATTCTTTTTAATGTTTATGGTCAGTCCCTTTTAGTGGACACAGGCGGTTTATATTATAAAGATGTCGCTCAAGATGTGCTTATTCCTTATTTTAAAAAGCACCAAATATATAGTCTTAATTATTTAGTCATTACCCATGATGATTTTGATCATAGTGGCGGCAAAGAAAGTTTAATCACCAATTTTAAAGTCCACCATGTCCTTGATAGTCGGACCGAGTTCCCGCTTACGATGAAAGGTGTCACTTTTATTAATTTAAATGATGAAGAACATAAAGACAAAAATGATAATTCTTTAATTTTATACGTAAAACTTCGTAATTTACATATTTTATTAATGGGAGACGCCAGTATTAAAAACGAAAAAGCTTTGATTGCCAAATACCCAGCTTTAACAGTCGATATCTTAAAAGTCGGTCATCACGGATCAAACACAAGTACAAGTGAAGCCTTTATTGCCCATTATTTGCCACGCTACGCTGTCATCAGTGTCGGCCACCAAAATAAGTATGGTCATCCCCACCAAAAAGTGCTTGATATCTTAAATAAATATAATGTCACTATCAAAAGAACCGATGTTGACGGCACTATTTCTTTTAATTCTTGTATAATATAACTATGTTATATCTGTTCGCGGCAAATGAATATGCCCTTATTGAAAAAGTAATTCGGAAAACGGTCGATAACATCTTAGAAGACCGTAATCCTTTTAATTATATGCGTTATGACTTACGCCAAGTGCCGTTTAAAGAAATTATTGAAGATGCGGAAACAACGGGGATGATGTCAGAAACACGGGTCATTATTTTAGACCACGCCTCAATTCTTACCACGAGTAATGAAAAAAGTGTCAACAAAGAAATTGATGATAAGCTATTACTTGATTTAGCAAGAATTCCTGAAGAAGTTCACCTTATCTTTATCGCTCGTTCTTCAAGTGTAAATACACGCCACAAACTATATAAATATATTGAAAACAATGGCAAAATAACGATTGAAAAAGATATTGATAAAAATGATTGGCAACGGTTCGTCTATGCGTATTTTGACCGTTATAACATGCAAATTGAAAGAGCAGCGGTTAGTGAACTTTTAGCGCGGGTTAATAATTTAGGTTCTTTTTTGCAAGAAGCAGAAAAACTAGCGATATACGGGGAAAAAGTAACAGTTGAACTAGTGGAAGAACTCGTTACTCCGTTACTTGAAGAAAATAGTTTTGCCCTCGTTAATGCCTTTATTGCGGGTGACACGGCCAAGACTTTAAAAATATATCAAGATTTCCGGGTGCAAAATCAAGAGCCAATTGCCTTTATTGCCCAAGTTGGCAATCAATTTAGAACTTATGCCAAAATTTATATATATCACGAAGCCGGATTTACAAATGATGAAATCGCTAGTGATTTAAACATTCATCCTTATCGGGTTAAATTAGCGATGGACCAAAGACGAAGAACAAGTCTTGATCAAGTGTTTGATATATTACTCGCCCTTGCTAAGCTTGATTATGAAATAAAAAGCGGCCAAATTGACCGCTTTTATGGATTTGAATTATTTTTATTAAACTATTAAGCTTCAAGCGCGTTAATATCACGGGCTAAAGCGCTTTTGTGACGAGCGACTTTATTGGGGTGGAAAACTCCGCGTTGTGCGGCTTTATCTAAAAGAGAAACTGCTTTTGTATATTCAGTTTTGGCAAGTTCAACATCACTCGCGGTGATCGCTAATCTTACTTTTTTCATTTGTGTCCGCACCATCGTTTTAAAGTGGGCGTTACGGTTTCTCGCTTTTTCATTCGTTTTCACACGTTTGATTTGTGACTTGATATTTGGCATACTTCACCTCTTTCAATATAATCTTTTATATTATACCGACATTTTGCAATCTTCGCAACTAGTTTCCCCTAGAAAAAAGTCATAATATTTTCTTTTTTTGCTATCACTCAACTATATTCATAATATCGTTTATAATTAGAGCATGGAAAAAATAAAATCACTGAAAATTGTATATATGGGCACCCCCCGCTTTAGCGCCGATTTATTAAGCTTACTTATTGCCGACGGTTATAATATTATTGGCGTTATAACCCAAAAAGATGCGCCAGTCGGACGGAAAAAAATATTGACACCAAGTCCGGTTAAAGAAGTAGGCCTTCGTCATAATATCCCCGTTTATACACCGCATAAAATTCGCCATGAATATGACTTTTTATTAAAGCTCAAACCTGATTTAATCTTAACTTTTGCCTATGGGCAAATAGTCCCGCGTGCAGTTTTAGAAGCCCCTTTATATAAAGCCCTTAATTTTCACGGTTCAATCTTACCTAAGTACCGTGGAGCTTCACCCATTCAAATGGCGCTTATTAATAATGAAAAAGAAACTGGGGTAACCCTTATGGAAATGGTTGAAAAAATGGATGCTGGCGCTATTTTTGGTGTTGAAAAGTTCCCTCTTTCCCCAAGCGATAACTTTAAAACCGTAAGTGACCAAATGGTCAAAGCCTCGTTTAAACTAGTGAAAGAAGTATTACCAAGTGTCATAAGTGGGAAAAATAAAGGAAGTCCCCAAGACGAAGCAAAAGTAACATACGCTCCGCTTTTAAAGGCCATTGATGAAGCATTAAACTTAGAAGAAGACGCGACAAACTTAGTGTTAGGCAAGATTCAAGCTTTTAGCCCTGAACCCGGAGTAAATGTGAGTTACTTTAATGAAACGCTAAAAATTTATGCCGCTAGATTATTAAATAAGAAAGTGAATAAACCAATAGGCACTTTATTTATTGATGATCAACATAACTTAGTGATTCAATTAAAAGATGGGCAAATTAAAGTCTTGAAACTCCAAAAAAGTGGTAAAAAGATTGTTGATGCTAAAAGTTTTATCAATGGTGAACGTCAAAAGCTGCCGACAATCTTAAAAACAAAGGGTCGTAATGAATAAAATCGTTCTTAGTGTCCATGGTTTAGTTGATTATGCATTGCGCAGTGGCGATATTGATACGCGTGTCTTTAATATTGATACGATGACGAAAGGCTCGCAAATTCATGCTTACTATCAGGCGAAACAAAATAAACGCTATTTAGCCGAACAATATTTAAGTTATACTTTTATTTACGATGTGTATGAAGTAGTGTTGCAAGGGCGTGTAGACGGCATTATTGTTAATGATAACGAAATAATTATTGAAGAAATAAAAACGACAAATAGCGATATTGATGTCTTTTTTAATGCCCATGAAGCGTGGCATTTAGGGCAGGCTAAATGTTACGCCTTAATGTATGCTTTAGACCATGATTTACATGAAATTGACGTTCAACTAACATATATTAGTCAAATTGATGACCGAAAAATTATTAAGCGTTATACGTTTACTATTGAAGAATTAACGCGGGATGTTCATTCGTATTTTGCAATCTATTTTAGTTTTTATGAAAAAGTTGAATCATATATTAATGCAAGAAATAAAGATTTAAAGTCGCTAGCGTTCCCTTTTCAAAAAGTGCGCCCTAGTCAAAAAGAAATGATGGATGAAGTCGAAGCCGGACTATTAAATTACGAAAAACGTTATTTTAATGCCCCGACTGGAAGTGGGAAAACAATGGCGACTCTTTATCCTAGTTTAAAAAGAATGGGCGAACGAAACGGTGTTAAAATCTTTTATTTAACGGCGAAAGGAAGCGGAAAGATTCAAGCCGAAAACGCCTTACGGATTATTAATCAAAGAGCGCGTGTAAAAAGTATTAACTTAAGCGCGAAAGAAAAGATGTGTTTAAACGATAAGATTGCCTGTAATCCTGATGAATGTCCTTTTGCCCGTAATTACTATGGCAAACTTAAACACGCGATTCTTGATATTTATATGAATTATGATGAATATACGCCGAGTTTAATACTCGAAATTGCTAAAAAACATGAATTATGTCCGTTTGAATTTCAACTTGACTTAAGTTTATTTTGTGATGTTATTATCGCTGATTACAATTATCTTTTTGACCCCTTTGTTTATTTAAGACGCTATTTTGATCAAAAACAAGGAGAATATATCGTCTTAGTGGATGAAGCGCATAACTTAGGACGGAGAGTTAATGATAATTATTCAAAGCGCCTTGATTTTAGTGCGTTTTATAGTTTCCGAAAAACGTTAAAAGGCGAACTTCATAAAGAAGTGCGGCGTCTTATTAATCGGATCGTTAAAGTTTTGGAAGAATATAGTGTTGATATTATCGCGCCTTTACAAACGATTAATGAATTCCCCGCTAAATTACTTGGCTATCTTGAAAAGTTTTTAATAGTTGGTAGTGATTATATGCAAAAGATGGGCAAAGATGTAAGTGACGAATTCCGTGATTTCTTCTTTGATGTGAATAAATTCATTAAAATTCATAGTTTAATTAATAATGACTTTGTCCAATATGTTGAAATTGATGAAGATAAGAAGTTTTTCCCGCGGTTTTATATTAAATGTTTAAATCCGGAAACGTTTATCAATAGCGCGATTAAAGGAATTGATCACGTAATCTTTTTTAGCGCCACTTTAGCGCCAGAAAATTATTATAAGACAATTCTCGGGATTGAAAATGACATTATCCACATTACAAACCCTTTTAAAAAAGATCAACTTTTAATTATGACTGATGCAACGGTATCGCTATATTATAAAGACCGGGAAAAGACCCTTGATGCGGTCGTTAAACGCATTTTAAAAGCAACCGCTATTAAAACGGGTAACTACTTAGTGTACACCCCAAGTTTTGCATATTTAGAATTACTTTATAATAAACTAGAAGCGTATGATGGTTTTGATTTAGAAGTGCAAAAAGAGCGGATGTCTGATTTTGAAAAAGAAGCGTATCTTGAAGGTTTTACCTTTGCCCCGACAAAAACTAAAATTGGCCTTGCCGTCCTTGGTGGTTCTTTTAGTGAGGGGGTTGATCTCGTTAGTGACCGTTTAAGTGGAATCTTTATTTTAGGCGTTGGTTACCCACCTCCATCATTTGAAAAAGAATTAGAAAAAGAATACTTTGATAAGATTTTAAATGATGGCGTAAGTTATGCCTATGTTTACCCTGCGCTTAATAAAATATTACAAACGATGGGCCGCGTTATTCGCACCGAGCAAGATCACGGCTTTATTTTACTCATGGACCGCCGCTACAATTTTTCCCCATACCGTGAACATTTAGCAAGTTATAATGGCGTGCTTAAAAGAGTAAGTAGTGCCGAAGAAATTGAACAGATATTAACTAACTTTCTCTTAAATTAAATAGATTTCATTAAAAAACTATATATTTAATAATTTAACACATGTAGAAATCATTTTTCTAACATCATTTTTTTAAAAAACAGTAATAATTGGTATAATGCTTTAGCATAGGAACGAACTAATATGAATTATGACCCTAAACTAATTAGAAACTTCTCGATTATTGCCCACATTGATCACGGTAAATCAACGCTTGCTGATCGCTTAATCGAACATACAGGCACACTGCAAAAACGGGAAATGAAAGCCCAAGTGCTTGATTCTTTAGAATTGGAACGGGAACGCGGTATTACTATTAAATTAAACGCTGTTGCCTTAAATTATGTCGCTAAAGACGGCATTACATATCAACTTAACTTAATCGACACTCCCGGACACGTCGACTTTACGTATGAAGTAAGTCGCTCGCTCGCTGCTTGTGAAGGCGCAATTTTAGTCGTTGACGCGACGCAAGGGGTCGAAGCGCAAACATTAGCAAATGTCTATTTAGCGGTCGATAATGATTTAGAAATCATTCCCGTTATTAATAAAATTGACCTACCTAGTGCGCGCCTAGAAGAAGTAACAAAAGAAATTGATGCTCGTATTGGTTTAGGGAGCGATAAAGTCATCGGCGTAAGCGCAAAAGCCGGAACAAATATTGACGCTGTTTTAGAAGCAATTGTAAAATACGTTCCCGCGCCAACTGGTAATGTTAATGCACCCTTAAAAGCCCTTATCTTCGACAGTTATTACGATTCTTATCGTGGGGTTGTCATTATGATGCGGATTAAAGAAGGGGAAGTAAGAGTGGGCGACGAAGTTTTAATGATGGCCACGGGCAAAAAATATTTAGTGACTGAACTTGGCATTCGCACCCCGCAAGAAGTAAAGCGTGATGTGTTAAGAGCCGGTGAAGTAGGATATTTAGCTGCCCAAATTAAAGATATTAAAGATATAAGTACGGGTGATACTGTTACTTTAGTGAAAAATAAAGCCGCGGAAGCTTTGCCAGGGTATCGAGAAATAACCCCAATGGTATACTGCGGTCTTTATCCAAGTGATTCTAAAAAATATGGTGATTTAAAAGAAGCGTTAGAAAAGCTTTCTTTAAATGATGCGGCCTTAAAATATGAACCCGAAACGAGTGTTGCGCTTGGCTTTGGTTTCCGCTGTGGGTTTTTAGGACTTTTACATATGGATGTTATTCAAGAACGGTTAGAGAGAGAATATGATATTGACCTTATTTTAACCGCGCCCAGTGTTATTTATCACGTCCACCTGCACGACAAAACAATGCTAGCCGTCGATAACCCGTCAAAATTACCGAATGTAACCCTTATTGATCGCATTGAAGAACCGTTTGTGACCGCGAAAATTATGACTCCGAAAGAATATGTTGGCCCAATTATGGATTTATGCCAAGAACGACGCGGTATTTACACTGATTTAACGTATTTAGATGATACACGAATGGAAATAACGTATGAATTACCGTTAGCAGAAGTCATTTATAATTTCTTTGATAAATTAAAAAGTTATTCGAAGGGCTATGCGACTTTAGACTTTAGTTTAAGTGATTATAAAGCGAGTAATCTCGTAAAAATGGATATTTTATTAAATGGTCAACCCGTTGACGCCTTAAGTGTAATTGTGTATCGACCAAACGCTTATAAACGGGGGGAAGCTATTTGTCGTGCCTTAAAAAAAATCATTCCACGGCAACAATTTGAAGTTCCCGTCCAAGCAGCAATCAACAATAAAATTATTGCCCGCACCGATATTAAAGCGGTCCGCAAAGACGTTCTTGCTAAATGTTATGGCGGGGACATTAGTCGAAAGCGCAAACTTTTAGAAAAGCAAAAAGAAGGGAAGAAGCGGATGAAATTAGTCGGCTCCGTTGAAATTCCCCAAGAAGCTTTCATGTCAGTTTTAAGTATTGAAGACGATAATTAGTAAACAATTAGTAGTTTTATAGTTTTTCGGTGTACGAGCGCGTGAATTATGTTAAACTTTAAGAGAGGTAATTATGAGTATTAATCAAGGAGAACGTTTTAGTAATGAACGCTACTTAACCCGTAATCAGGTTAGTCGCGCTTTAGGAACTACTTTAATTGATGATATTTGGAAAGAAGTGCTCCAATATCGCAATGCTTTTATGACGACCTTACCCTTAAGAACGGTCGAACGTAATCGCATTAATGTTGTTTTAACCCCGACTATTAGTGATCGTATTAGTCAACTTGATCGCCGGTTAACGCGCATTCAAGCACGCATTCAAGAATTAACGGTAAATCATGTCCAATTTGAAGCTTTAAATGCTCTTTTATATCGTGATATTTTAAAGACCGTCGCTTCCGGTTATGACATTACTTTTAATGAAGGGATTGTCACCCAATTAATTAATGACGCCGTTAGTGTTTTAAGTCCGCGCGAAATGTTTTTAAATGACTATTATCGCGGGTTAGAACTCGTTAGTAATGCGCAGTGGTTATCGTTTGATGAACGACTGCTTGGTGATGTCGGCCGTATTTTTAATGCCCCGTCCCTTAGTAATTACATTTATCGGACTACGGAAATTAAAGCGCCCCGCCAACTCGTTATCGGCTCACTTTATCCCCATGTTCCCGTTAATCAAGTTACTGATTTTCTTGCTGATTTTTATAAATTTATGGCTAGTGACAGCTTACCGACGATTGTGCAAAGTGCCTTAACTATTTTCTATCTTGATTACATTAAACCATTTGAAGCTCATAGTGAAATTATTGCGGTTTTAGTCGCCAAAAGCTTTTTAGCGCAAAATGAACTTTCCTTTATTGCCCCGTTTATTAACTTTGAATTAATGAATGACAAATATAAAGAAAATATTGAAGAAATATTCCAAGAAGTGAAGAAAAGTGGTGATCTTACATACTTTATTGATTTATTCATCAATGTCTTGAATGAATCATTACAAGCAGTAGAAAATCATATTACATTCGTCACCACGAGTGAACTTGAAGCGGAAATACATGGCTTAGACGAAGAAGTAGCGCCCGTAGAAGTCAAAGAAGTCATAAACGAAGAACCAGAAGACTTATTTGGCTACGCGAAACTTGAAGAAAAGGCAAAACCGTTACCAATTTATACGCCAAAAGCGAGTGCGACCCCGCTACCTCAAGAAACGCCAACCGCTACTAAAGTAACCGTTGCCGAAGCTGGACTTGGCATTAGTGAACTTCCACCGCAACTTAGTGAAAATGAAATTTTACGCTTAGAAAGACATTTAAAAGAAAGTGATCCTAGTCTTTCACGCGCCGAAGCCTATTTTTACGCTCGTCATTGCACAATGGGTAAATACTATACAATTAATGACTTTAAAGAAGTAATTGGCTGCGCTTATGAAACGGCACGGACAAGTATGGATCATTTAAGCAATAGCGGTTATTATCGCAAAGAAAAGTTTAAAAACAAATTTATTTATACCCCAACAAAGAAAGCATAGGTTAACAATATGGAAAAATATTTAAATATGTATGCGGTGATTGATAATCCCGGCTTAATTCTGCTCTTCCTTATATTATTTTTTGGGCTCATTGCCTTAATCACCTTTATTTTACGCCGGCTTATCCCTGGATTAAAAGATAAGGGCGGCGAAGTAAATGAAGAAGTCGCGATTCAACAAGAACTGGACCGCGTTCTCGAACCAATTACCGACGAAAAAATCTTAACGGAAATTGAAAAAACTGAAGCTGAACCTGAACCAAAAGATGAATAAAGGTCTTTACGTCCATATCCCTTTTTGTGGCGCGATTTGCCATTATTGTGACTTTGTAAAGTTTATTTATCAAAAAGAATGGGTAAGTCCCTATTTAAAACGGCTAAAAGAAGATTTAGCCTTTTTTAATGTCCCGCCAAAGTTAAACACAATTTATATTGGTGGCGGCACCCCAACAGTATTAAGCAAGGAAGAACTAAAAGAACTTTTAACGCTTTTAAAACCGTATACGAAGCATGTAACGGAATTTACGGTTGAAGCGAATGTCGAAAGCATAACGAAAGAAAAACTTGAACTTATGAAAGAATTTGGCGTTAATCGTTTAAGTATTGGTGTGCAATCAACCAATGATGAAAGACTTGTTTCTTTGAATCGGCTACATTCATATATTGATATTAAAAAAGCGATTAAACTTGTAAAAGAAGTCGGGTTTACAAACTTCAGTGTCGATTTAATTTATGGCTTACCAAAACAAAGTAAAGACGAATTACGGCAAGATATCGCTAATATATTAAAATTAGAGCCGCCGCATATTGCAACATACGACTTACAAATTGAAACAAACACGATTGCCTATATTAATAAATGGCTAAAAATAAGTGATGAAGAAAGTCGAGAGATGTATGAAATAATTTTAAAAGCCTTACGTAAAGCTGGTTATAAGCGTTATGAAGTAAGTAACTTTGCAAAGCCAACATTTGAAAGTGTGCACAATAAACTTTACTGGCGGAACGATAACTATTACGCCATTGGTCTTGGGGCAAGTGGGTATATAAATAATAAACGCTACATTATTAAAGGGGGTTTAAAAAATTACTTACAAGGAAGCCCGAAAATTGAAGAAGATACGATAACCAAAGAAATGTATATTGAAGAATATTTAATGCTTAACCTGCGCCTGGAAGACGGTTTTTTACTTGATGACTTTAATAAAAAAACAGGATTAGATTTTAAAAAAGCTTTCGCTGTTCCACTAGAAAAACTTCATAAAATGGGACTAATTTATATTGATGACTACCGTTTTTCATTAACGGATGAAGGCATATTACTACTTGATTCTGTAATTTTAACTTTAATATCTTAAATTTCTTTACTATTGATTAATATTCTTTTATAATGAATACATGAATATATGAACAACTATTCATACAAGGGGTATTAAATGAGTAATAATGAACAAACAATTGGGCGCCTTAAAGATTTCTTTAAAGTTTTAGGCGACGAAACAAGAGTACGGATTATATTGCTTTTACGGCAAAATCCACTTAATGTAAGTGACATTGCCCGGGCTTTAAAAATGGAGCAAAGTGCGATTAGTCACCAACTCCGCGTTTTATATCAACACCGGGTTGTTACTTATGTCCGCAGTGGTCAAGAGCGCATTTATGAAATCGTTGATGACCATATTTATGAAATTATTGCCCAAGCCCAAGAACATATTGAGGAATAAAACTATGAAAAAAACAGTTAAAAAACGTATTGATTGGCACAAGATATCACTAATTCTTTATTTTATTGGTCTATTTTTATTTCTTGTTGCCTTATTACCACTTTTCCCATCTATTACTTTTATAAGTCCTTTATGGGTAATGATTTTAAATATCGCTGCCCTTATCCTTGCCGGCCACCACGTCGTAACCGCGGGCATTTTAAGTACGATTACGGAAACGATTAAACATCGGCGCTTTAAACCAAATATTCATATATTAATGGCATTAGGAGCGATCGGCGCTATCATTATCGGCGACTATCGAGACGCGGCGCTTTTAATTTTAATTTTTGCGGGAGCGCACTTTCTTGAAGATTACGCTGAAGCGAAAAGTAAAAAAGAAATTACAAATCTTTTAAAACTTACGCCGCAAAATGCAAGACTTTTAAATGAACAAGGAGAAACAACAATTGTTCCTGTAAGTTCACTTAAAATCGGTGATTATGTTTTAGTGCTTAATGGTGATCAAGTGCCAACTGATGGGGTAATTACTAAAGGGAGTGCTGCTATTAATGAAGCGATGATTACTGGTGAAAGTATTCCGAAAGAAAAAGAAGAAGGCGCGGATGTCTTTGGTGGTAGTATTAACGGTAATAGCACTTTTACAATGCAAGTTACGAAAAATAGTGATGAAACTGTGTTAGCGAAAATTTTAAAAGTTGTGAGTGAAACGCAAACAAACTTTACAAAAACTGCGACCTTTATTAAAAAGTTTGAACCAATATATGTAACGGCAGTTATGCTTATTGCTCCCTTATTTTATTTATTTGGCTATTACGTTATGGGCTGGACCGCTAATGTTGGTAACGGCATGAATTTAGCCTTTAACCGGATGATCATTCTTTTTATTGGCGCCTCACCTTGTGCTTTAGCGGTTAGTGATATTCCGGCAACTTTAAGTGCCTTAAGCTTACTTGCTAAACGTGGGGTTTTATTTAAAGGCGGCGCTCCTTTAAGTTTATTCGCCGATGTTAAAGCGGTGGCTTTTGATAAAACCGGTACTTTAACATACGGTAAACCGAGTGTTACTGACGTTATTTTCGTCGAAGACATGAATGATAACGATAAAGAAGAAGCTCTTTCTTTATTAGTAAGTATGGAAAAAAAGGCAAATCACCCGCTCGCGCACGCGCTCGTTAATCATTTTAATAATGCGCGCGTTAAAGAACTTGAAGTTAATCACGCTATTGGCAGTGGCTTATCGACTAACTATCAAAACCATAATTATCAAATTGGCAAACCAAGTTTATTTACCCATAGTGAAAAATGTGATTTAACGATTGCAAAGTTTGCCAAAGAAGGAAAAACGGTCGTTATTTTTGCAAAAGATGAAAAAGCACTCATTGTTATTGCCTTACTTGATACGCCGAAAGAAAGTGCCAAAGAAGGCCTTGAATATTTCAATAGTAAAGGCATTGCCACCGTAATGATTACCGGCGATAACGCTCTAACCGCAGCGGCAATTGGCGAAGACTTAGGAATTAGTAAGATTTATGCCAATGTGTTACCAGAAGAAAAGCAAGACATTGTCAAAGAATTAAAAGAAGAGCATGGCCTAGTGGCGATGATTGGTGACGGCATTAATGATGCTCCCGCTCTGGTTGAAGCGACTTTAGGTATTGCAATGGGGGACGGCACCGATGTCGCGATTGATGTCGCTGACGGCGTACTCGTCAATAATGATTTTGCTAAGCTTTCCTTAACCCACGCCGTCTCGAAAAAACTTAAACATATTGTCATTCAAAATATTGCCTTTGCCATGGGAGTGGTCTTTCTTTTAATTACCCTAAATTTCTTCCTTACTTTACCAATGGGGGTCGCTGTTGCCGTTCATGAAGGAAGCACTGTCATCGTTATTTTAAACGGATTACGGCTTTTAAACTTTAAAGATAAAAAGAAAGATAAAAAGAAAATTATTGAGAAAATGCAATAAAATCAACAAAATTAAATAAAATTATTAAATAAATCTAAAAAATTAAAGAATTTAGCACTTAATGGTTGACAGTGCTATTTTCTTTAGTATAATTAATTTAGCAATGAAACATTGCGAGTGCTAAAGGAGGATGTATGCGGTATCGTAGACGAGAATTAATCTTAAAATATACTGTGGAATTATTTATTAAAACCGCACAGCCTGTCGGTTCTAAATCATTACTTGAAAACTATAACCTAGACTATAGTAGTGCAACGATCCGCGCGGAAATGAACGCCCTTGAGCAAGCGGGATTTTTAGAAAAACCGCACACAAGCGCAGGCCGCGTACCTTCAAAGTTAGGATATGAGTTTTATGTTGCAAACTTAAGAGAAAGCGTCGTTAGTGATAACATTCGCCAACAAATTCAAACGATTGTCGAAGAACGGACGAAAAGTGTTGAGGAAATAATTAACCAAACGTGTGAGATTTTAAGTCAAATGACTAATCTTGTCAGTGTCTCGCTTGGTCCAAAAACGAATGGTGAAGTACTAAAAAGTATGCACATCGTTCCCCTTGATGAAAATAGTGCAACCGCGATCTTTGTCACGAATCATGGCTATGTCGAACATAAAACGTTTATAATCCCGCCTAATAGTAGCATTAGTGAAATAACGAAAGTAACACAAATCTTCAATGAACGCTTAGTCGGCACGAAAATTAGTGAAGTAAGTGCGAAAATGGACTTATTACGGCCCTTACTTAAAGAATACGTCGTCGAACAAGAAGTACTTGCAAATGCCTTTACTGAAGCATTCATCCGTTACGCCCGTGATCGCTTAAGCTTATACGGCAAAGAAAGTTTATTAGAACAACCCGAATTTATTAATGATAGTGAAAAATTGCGTAAACTAATCGCTATTCTCGATGACCCGCAAAAGTTACGACAACTAATCATTGGTGATGATGAACTTAATGTAAACATTGGCGATAGTGATGAAGACTTAAGTTTAGTAAGCACGAATATTCAACTCCCCGGTGATCAAGTACGACAAATTGTCCTCGTTGGTCCGAAAAGAATGGATTATAACAGCGTCTTATGGGCGCTTGAATATGTAACCGATGAACTTGAAAAGTACTTCGAGATAGAAAGAGAGATAAACGATGAGTGAAGATAAAAAGAAAGTGAAAAAAGAAATATCACCACGGAATAAACATCAACAACAAATAAAAAAACTAGAAGAAGAAATAAGTAAATTGCAAACCGAAGTCGGGGAATGGAAAAATAAATTCATGCGCGTTCTTGCTGATATGGATAACGCTAAAAAGCAAAACGCCCGCGACCAACAATATTACTTAAAATATCGGGCCGTCCCCTTTATTGAAAAACTATTACCGTCACTTGATATCTTCGGTGCAGTATTACGCAATGAAGTTGAAGACCCAGTGTTAAAAAACTACTTAATTGGCTTCCAATACGTCTATAGTCACATTATTGAAGCATTAAAAAGTGAAGGGCTTGAAGAAAAGATTGTAAAAGTCGGTGACGCCTTTGATGAAAACTCAATGCACGCCCTAGAAGCAGTTTATGACGAAAATGTAGCCCCGAATACGGTCTTAGAAGTGCGCAACAACACCTTTATGTTCCACGATCGCCTCATAAGACCAGCGCAAGTTACAGTTTCGACTAATATAAAAAACGAGGCGGAAGAAGAAGAAAAAGATCCTTCCAACTTACATTAATTAAATAAAAAAGGAGAAAAAATAGTATGGCAAAAGAAATTATTATCGGTATCGACTTAGGTACCACCAACAGTGTCGTCAGCTATCGCCAAGCGGACGGCCAAATTAAAGTTATTCCCACCCCCGAAGGCAAGCCAACAACGCCAAGTGTTGTCGCTTTTAAGGCCGACGGTGAACAAATAAATGGCGAAGCGGCTAAACGGCAAGCGGTCACAAACCCCGATACCGTTTTAAGTATTAAAAGAAAAATTGGCACAAGCGATAAAATTCGCATCCAATCATTAAAAAAAGACTTTACCCCTGAAGAGATCAGTGCCAAAATCTTAGCCTATATGAAAGATTATGCCGAAAAGAATTTAGGGCAAAGTATCGCTAAAGCCGTTATTACCGTTCCGGCTTACTTTAATGATGCGCAACGGCAAGCAACGAAAGTCGCTGGGGAAATTGCTGGTTTAGAAGTTGTACGGATTATTAACGAACCAACCGCGGCTGCTTTAGCCTACGGTTTAGATAAAGAACATAACGAAAAAATCCTTGTCTTTGACTTAGGTGGTGGCACCTTTGACGTTTCAATCTTAGAAATTGGTGACGGGACGTTTGAAGTTATTTCGACCGCGGGTGATAATCACCTTGGTGGCGACGACTGGGACAATGAAGTCGTTGAATGGATTAAACAAGAAATCGAACGTGAACACGGGCTTAAACTTAATGACAAAATGGCAACCCAACGCTTCCGTGAAGCGGCTGAGAAAGCTAAAATTGATTTAAGTCAATTACTCGAAACAACGATTAGCCTACCCTTTATCGGTATGGGCGCAAGTGGACCAATTAGTTATGAAGGCAAATTAACAAGAGCAAAATTCCTTGATCTTACTAAACACTTATTAGCGCGCGTTGAAGAACCAATTCGCCGGGCGTTAAGTGATGCAAAAATTAAGGCAAGTGACTTAGAACAAGTTATCTTAATTGGTGGCTCAACGAGAATGCCTGCCGTCCAAGACTTAGTAAAGAAAATGACGGGTAAAAATCCTAACTTAAGTGTTAACCCGGATGAAGCAGTCTCAATTGGGGCCGCTATTCAAGGAGCCGTTATCGCTGGCGACGTTAAAGATGTTGTCTTACTTGACGTTACCCCGCTTACTTTAGGAATTGAAACGATGGGTGAAGTGTTAACACCATTAATTCCGCGTAATACGACGATTCCGACCACGAAATCCCAAATCTTCTCCACCGCGGCTGACAATCAACCGTCAGTTGACATTGTCGTCTATCAAGGAGAAAGACCAATGGCGCGCGACAATAAATTACTCGGCCACTTCCGGCTTGACGGCATTAAACCGGCAAGACGGGGCACCCCACGTATTGAAGTTACTTTTGATATCGACGTCAACGGGATCGTTAAAGTAACCGCTAAAGACTTAGATACGCAAAAAGAACAACATATTACGATTTCCAATAGCAGTGGCTTAAGCAAAGAAGAAATTGAACGCATGGTTAAAGATGCAGAAGCCCATAAAGAAGCGGATGAAAAACGGAAGAAAAACGTTGAACTTAAAAACAAAGCTGAACAATATATTAATGATATTGAACATAGCATGAGTGAAAAAGGTGATGCGATTGACGCTAGTCAAAAAGAAGCAAGTGAAAAACTTTTAAGCGAACTTAAAGAAGCGCTTGAAAAAGAAGATTACGAAACACTTGAAAAACGAATCACCGAACTTGAACAAATGGCGCAAATGATGCAAAATATGCAAGGACCCACAAGCGAAGAAGCAAGTGAAGCGCCACAAAGTGGAGATGACGTCATCGACGCTGATTTCACTGATAAAAAAGAAGAATAACAATTAAAATTTAACACTATTACTTTAGCCCCGTTACGCACGGGGCTAATCATTAATTAAGGAGGGAAAATGGCAAAACGTGATTTTTATGAAGTATTAGGCATCACGAAAAGCGCAACGAAAGATGAAATTAAACGCGCTTATCGCAAACTTGCCAAAAAATACCACCCTGATGTCAACAAAGAAGAAGGGGCTGAAGAAAAATTTAAAGAAGTACAAGAAGCCTATGATATCCTCTATGACGATCAAAAAAGAGCAACTTATGACCAATTTGGCCACGCAGCCTTTGATCAAGCTGGAGGCGGTGGTAACCCCTTTAGTGGCGGCTTTGGCGGCTTTGGTGATGTTGACCTTAACGATATATTCTCTAGTTTCTTTGGTGGCGGACGATCCCGGCAAGGGCGGGCGAGTGGTCCCCTTAAAGGTAATGACGTCTTAACGCGCGTGCGCATTGATTTTATGGACGCCATTAACGGCACCAAGATTCAATTTAATCATACTTATGATAAACGGTGTCCGACATGTAACGGACTTGGTGCGGAAGATAAAAATGATATTCATACGTGTTTTAAATGTAGCGGAAGTGGCGTGGAAACGTTTATCCAAGATAGCATTTTTGGCCGCGTGCAATCACAAAGAACGTGTAGTCAATGTGGTGGTAGCGGAAAAACCATTAGTAAAAAATGTAAAACTTGTAGTGGATCCGGCTATCAAGTGACGAAAGAAAAAGTCGAAGTCAATATTCCAAGTGGGATTGGTGAAGGACAAAAGATTCGCGTTACTGGTAAAGGGGAACGTGGCGTTAATGGCGGGCCAAACGGCGACTTATTCGTCGAAGTACGCATTAAAGAACATGCAAACTTTAAAAGAGATGGCAATAATATCTTTTTGAAAGTGCCGCTTAGTTTCGTTGATGCCGCGCTTGGTATTACGATTGAAGTGCCGACAGTCTACGGCATTGTCGAAGTAAAAGTACCGGCGGGAACGCAACCGGGCGCTATCTTACGTTTAAGTGGCAAAGGGGTCAAAGATGTACGCGGTAATGTCGGTGATCAATATTTAGAAATTGAAGTGAAAACACCGTCAAATCTTAGTAAGGCGCAAAAAGAAGCGCTAGAAAAATATAAAGAAGCAGAGCCGAAAAAAGATTCGCTCTTTGAAAAGTTTAAAGCGAAATTTAAACGCTAAAAGATTGGGTAAGGAATCTTACCCTTTTTTAAACTTCTTACTTACATTATGGTAAAATATAACCGGTATATTTATGAGTTATCGATTTTTTGGCACGTTAGTAAATGATAGTTTAACATTACATAGTGATGATGTTTTTCATTTAACGAAAGTTTTACGAATTACTAAAGATGAAAAAATTGAAATAGTGGCGGCTAATAAATTATATTTAGCGACCGTGCAAAGCTTTAATCCGTTTTCTTTAGACATTAAAGAAATAAAAGAGATAAAACTTGAAGATACGGGCAAAATTACGTTATTTTACGCGCTACCTAAAGGTGATAAACTCGAGTTTGTAATTCAAAAAAGTGTTGAACTTGGCGTTAGTGAAATTATTTTAGTCGATACCGAACGGAGTATTGGTAAAATAAAAAAAGATAAACTTGACGCTAAAATTAATCGCTACCTAAAAATAATAAAAAGTGCGGCGATGCAAAGTAAGCGTGATTTCTTACCGGAAATTAAAGGACCGCTTCCCTTTGATGCGGCGCTTAAAAAAGTGTTTAGTCTGCGCTTATTCGCCCATGAAAAGGCGATGCTCCCCTTAGCGAAAGTGCTCCAAGATTTAAAAGATTTACCCGAAACAATCAGCCTATTTGTTGGTCCAGAAGGGGGCTTTAGTGAAGATGAAGTTAAAAAGGCAGTCGCGGCCGGCTATTTAAGTATTAGTTTTGGGGCTAGTGTCTTACGAAGTGAAACCGCGCCTTTGTACGGATTAAGTGTGTTAAATAATTATAAAGAAGGGCTAAAAGCATGAAAATATATGATTTATTAATTAATAATCGCCGATTACATTTATTAAGTAATAGTCGCGAGCATCAATATTATATTGAAAACGAAGGCAAGTTGAGCTTAACCCCTGACTTTTTACCATTTATTAAGGCCAATGATGAATTTAACTTAGTGCAAGCGAATATTATTATTGAATCAATTATAAAATATGAAGAAATAATGGCGTATTTTGAAAATAGGGAAGCGGGAACAAAAGAGTTTAATGTTGAACCATTATTTACGTTTAATGATGTGCCAATCTTTTGTCCACTTTTTAGTGTTAGCAATAACTTACTATTAGCGAATAATCAAGATATTAAACTAAACATTAATCATGATATTATCGATTTATTTGAAACGTATAATTTTGCCTTATACGAATCTAAACTAACAAGTTTAGTGAAGGTCGGTGAAGATTTACATACAAGAGCGTATTATCATTATGACTTTCATACGATTTATATCATTAATGACCAAGGACGACTTGATATAAGAATTAGCCTTTTTGATAAGCATATTAAAAGTCCCGATTACCGCAATATTATTGATCGTATTAAACCTGTTATTAAAGCTTATTACGAAAATGATCAAATCGCCTTTATTAACGCCCTAGTGTATGAAAAACTTATTAGTCATAAACTATTCAATAAATATTTAGCCTATATTAAAAGGGAAAAAAGACGATGATAAAGACGTTTGTCAGTGTTACGCTTGGCTGTAAAGTAAATGCCTATGAAGTTGATAGTTTAACGAATGAATTAATTAAAAACGGGTACACTCACGCACTAAACGATGAAGCAGTCGGCATTGCCCTTATTAATACGTGTAGTGTCACAAGTAGCGCCGACCAAAAAAGCCGGCAACAAATAAGAAGACTCGCTAAAAAGTATCCGCAAGCTATCTTAATCGTAATGGGATGCTACGCCCAAATTAATATCGAACTAGCGGAAACGATTCCCGAAATTAGCATCGTCATCGGCACAAGTAACCGCCGCCATATATTAAAGTATATTGAAGAATATCAAAAGACGAAAACACAAATCGTTGCCGTGGACCGCGCCTCGCGCACTTTTACTTATGAAGAATTAAATGCCCCAAGTTTAACAAAACACGCCCGCGCTTATTTAAAGATTCAAGACGGATGTGATCAATTTTGCACTTTTTGCATTATTCCCTTAACACGCGGTAAATTACGCTCAAGAGACCCAAAAGACGTCATCAAAGAAGCTAAAACTTTAGTCGCTAAAGGCTATAAAGAAATTGTTTTAACGGGCATTCATACCGGAGCGTACGGCCTTGATTTAAAAGATATTAGCTTTAGTGACCTGGTCAAGATGATTTTAGATGCTTGTCCCACGCTTTATAAATTACGGATTTCAAGTATTGAGGAAAATGAAATTGATGATGCCTTACTTTTAATGATGCAACAAGATGAAAGACTCGCCCGTCATCTTCATATTCCGTTGCAAGCGGGGAGTGATGACGTGTTACGGCGGATGAATCGCCGTTATGATACCGCGGCGTTTCTAGCAAAAATGCATAAAATTCGCGCCGCTGTTGGTGATATTGCGCTGACGACTGACGTCATTGTTGGTTTCCCCGGAGAAAGTGAAGAAGACTTTCAAATAACATATGACTTTATAAAGAAAGTAAATTTCAGTGAACTGCATGTTTTCCCCTATAGCGTCCGCTCGAAAACGCCGGCCGCTTCATTTAAAAATCAAGTAAGTCCTCCTACTAAAAAAGCCCGAGTGCAAACACTGATCACTTTAAGTAATGAACTTAAAAAAGCTTATAGTGAAAAATATGTTGGCAAAACGTTAAGTGCGCTTATTGAAACGTACGACATGGAAAAAGATCTCTACATTGGTCACACTAGTAATTATCTTGATGTTTATGTCCGTAGTGAGCGCGACTTAACCCATGAACTTGTGACGATTGAATTTGGGATTGAATTATCAAAATTAATAGACAGTGTCTAAAAAATAGCGTCTATTTTGCTATCATATAATCAATATATTTAAAAACTTACTATAAAATGTCTAAATTAGTTGACAACACTTTTTCTCTTGCTATAATTACTCTAGTCGAAAAGGAGGATTAAGATGGCAGTTCAACAACGTAGAGGTTCAAAAACAAGAAAACGCTTACGGCGCACGCACTTTAAACTAGAAGTAACTGGTTTAACAACTTGTCCAAATTGCGGGACATTAATTCGCGCCCACCACGTGTGCCCAAAATGTCACCATTATGGTGGTAAAGACGTAATTACGAAAGAAGCACCAAAAAAAGAAACAAAAGCGAAACCTAAAAAGTAAGCGGACGTAAAAAAGATAAATTAAGGAAGTTATGCTTCCTTTTTTTATTAATTATTAATAAAGTATTCATAAACCTTATGTTTAAACGCATAATAAGTTGTATAATAAGTAATGGAGGTAATTATGAAAATTAATAAATTAATTGATCACACACTATTAAAAGCCGAGGCGACACCATCGCAAATTACTAAACTTTGTGAAGAAGCCTTAAAATATGATTTTAAAAGTGTTTGTGTCAACCCAGGTTATGTTCCTTTAGCCAGTATGCTTTTAGCGGGCAGTGATGTTTTAGTTTGTACGGTCATTGGTTTCCCTTTAGGAGCGACCAGTAGTGAAAGTAAAGTGCTTGAAGCATCAATCGCCGTTGAAGAAGGGGCAAGCGAAGTCGATATGGTCATTAATATTGGTAAACTTAAAGCGGGCCTTGATTTAGAAGTATATCAAGAAATTCGTGATATTAAAGTTGCAGTCGGGGAAGACATCGTTTTAAAAGTTATTATCGAAACGAGTTTATTAACCGAAGAAGAAAAAGTTAGAGCGTGTGTCTTAAGTAAAAAAGCGGGCGCTGACTTTGTAAAAACTAGCACCGGATTTAGCACCGGGGGCGCAACGGCTGAAGATATCGCCTTAATGCGCAAAACCGTTGGTGAAGAAATGGGCGTTAAAGCTAGTGGCGGCGTGAGAACAATGGCTGACCTTGAAAAAATGGTTAAAGCCGGGGCTAATCGCATCGGGACAAGTAACGGCGTTGCCTTCTTTGAAGGAAAAGCGGGTTCTGGTTACTAAAACATAGAAGTTATGGTTACATTTAAGAAATCACGTCACTATATATACTTATATTTAGGGGGCTTAATCTTAACATTAGGTGCACTTGCGCTTTGGATTGTTTTATTAGCGACGTCTCCTGGCTCTAAGATTGGTGACATTGTCTTATTATCCATTCTTTTCTTCATTTTAATTGGCGGCGAAGCACTTTTTATTGGCCTTTATTTGCGGCGGCCAGTAACCGTCTTATCGTTTGATGACGAAAATGTTTATGTCCATTTAAGTAAGAAGAAAACAATAACGTACCCTTTTAGTGATATAAGTTCATTTGGCAAATTTCGCCATAACTTAGTTGTTGTCACTAAAAGTGGCGATATGCGTATTATTCGTTTTATCAAAAATAGCCATGAAGCCGAAGCGGCTCTTAAAACGGGGCTTAACGCTTTTATTAATAATCATCCTGATCGTTATTTTACGAAAAACTTATTAAATGACGAAAATAAGGACAAAAGCAACGAATAAACAAAAAAAATAAGGAAAAAAGTAAGTTTTGACTTGCTTTTTCTTTATAACTACCTATAATAATTAAGTGCAACTAGCAAGGGAAGGGGTGTGACTTTATATGCCAAAAACATTTGTCCGTGAAAACGAATCATTAGATGAAGCTTTAAAACGCTTTAAAAGACAAGTAAATAAAGCCGGTATCCTTTCTGAAACTAGAAAACGTCAATATTACTTAAAACCAGGCCTTAAACGTAAACTTAAAGCTGAACAAGCTCGTCGTAAAGCGCGTAAAGGCTAAATAAAGAAAAAACAAAGTCATCCTTAGTGATGGCTTTTTTCTTTCGCTAAATGCAGTAAATTGTGCAAATAATGATAATTTTGTTGTACCTATTAGTATGACATTTAAACAAATTCTTTTAACCCAAAGTAAAGAGAAGGGATGCGGGAAAGCAGTTGTACGTATGCTTTTATCCTACACACATAAGTCACGGTCTTTCCTTACTTTGCCGCTTAACCAAGATATAGGAAACATGCTCGCAATTAAAAAAGTTGCCGCCGAATACGGGGTTACTTTAGAAGGCAGAAAGTATGAAAATAGTGCGGATATTTTAAAAATTAAAGCTCCGTTTATTATGCAAATAACGCGCAAAGGCATTCCCCATTTCGTCTTAACGAAGGTAAAGAAGGGAAAACTTCATATTAACGATCCAAGCGGCGATTTTTATGTTTTAAGCCTTAAAAGTGTTCAAAAGTATTTTAATGGTAGATTATTAGTAGTAAATTGTGTAGAGAAACGTAATCCTCCCTTAAAACCCAAATTTAAGTATACGCGCAAACCGTTATATATTCATGGTGTATTTATTCTTTTTATCGTCTTAGGCTTTTCATTTTTAGGATTGCCGCATATTGACTTACTAAGCTATATCTTTTTTACCTTGGCTGCGGTTACTAAAATTTGCGAACAGCAAACGATAGTCGCTTCGTTTACAAAATTCGACGTCCATTATATTAGTCCTAAACTACCACTTTATAAAGATGATTTTTCCAAAACTTTCATGCCTTTACAAAAAGCGAAAGAGAAGGTGTTTAGTTATCCCCTGCGCCAATTTACTTCCTTTTCGACAATTATCATTATTTCGATTCTGTTACTCATTAATAATGTACTTTTATTTATCGTGGCCTTATATCTAGTCTTTTTTGCGTTTATTGATCATTATGTAACAAATAAAAATGGGGAGCGCGAATGGGCGATAAGTAATAGTCATGATGATTTATTTACCGCTGAAAAGACTAAAAGAGCCGCACTATACAATAATTTAATTAAAGATTCGGGGAAACTAGCGAAAAGACACATATACCGTAATGTAATTGTTCATTTTAGTTTAGGCGTCCTTATTATATTATTAATGTATTTTAGTAATACCTTTACGTTAAACTTCTTAACTTTCTATTTCTTTGGTTTTGCCTACTATTATTATGAGTTAAAGAAACTACTAAGCTTACTACTTACAAAAAAAGCCTATTACCAAGCAATAAATATCATCCTTAACAAGTGAAGAAAAGTATAAAGATCGCCTAAATTATGTTAAAATAATTATATGCAAAAGCTAACATTAGAGTTTTATGATGATTACGCCCCTACTTACAAAAAATACCGGGCAATCTTTAAAAGAATATTCGCTAAAACTTTAAAATTACTTGATTATACGGCGCATGATTACTTAATTGAAGTTAATATTGTCGATGAAGAAACAATAAGGACCATTAACCGTGATTATCGGCAAAAAGATTATGTAACTGACGTAATTTCCTTTGCCTTTAATGATGAAGTGGCCGGAGAAGTAGTCATTAAAGACGCCCCAGTGACGCATTTAGGAACTATTCTTATATGCGCCCCGAAAGCCATTAGTCAAGCCGCCGAATATAACCATAAAATTGAGCGCGAATTTAAGTTTTTATTCACTCACGGATTACTCCATTTATTAGGGTATGATCATGAGAGTGCAGAAGAAGAAAAAGTTATGTTTGCGCTGCAAGATAAAATAATAGGAAAAAGAGGGATCAGTTTATGAAAAAAGAAGAATTAATTGCCTTAGCGCGAAAAGCTCGTGACAATGCGTATGTGCCGTATTCAAAATTTAAAGTGGGCGCTGCTTTAATTACAAAAGACGGTAAAGTCTATTTAGGCGCGAACATTGAAAACGCTAGTTATCCGCTTTGTATGTGCGCAGAACGTAATGCTTTATTTAACGCAATGAATCACGGCGAAAAGAAAGAAGATTTTGTAGCAATGGCGGTCAGTGGCCAAACAAAAGGGCCAATTAGTCCGTGCGGTGCGTGTCGCCAAGTTATAAGTGAACTATTTCCGAAAGACGCCCCCATTTATTTATCAAACTTAGAAGGTATGGTCCAAGAAACGAATGCGACCGAACTTTTACCGTTTGCCTTCGATGATAGTGATTTATGATTAAAAGTGGCTTTGTAACGATTGCCGGACGCCCTAATGCGGGGAAAAGCACGCTTTTAAACACGATCTTAAAAGAAAAACGGGCAATTGTTACCCCCAAACCACAAACGACCAATCGTAATATTCAAGGCGTGTATAACGATTTACGGGGGCAAATTGTCTTTATTGATACTCCTGGTATTCATAAACCAAAAACGATATATGGCGAACATTTAAATA
Organism: Bacilli bacterium; assembly: GCA_041654855.1. Lineage (GTDB taxonomy): Bacteria > Bacillota_I > Bacilli_A > RFN20 > CAG-826 > UBA1361. Next base: position 37,957 of record JBAZCS010000003.1, read on the forward strand.
AACAAGCCTATAAAAGTATTCGGGGAAGTGAAGTAACGCTTTTAGTCGTTGATGCGAGTGTCATTTATGGCGCGGGCGACGAATATTTATATCAAAAATTAAAAATAGATAGTCCCTTAATTATTGTCCTGACGAAAATTGATTTAGCTAGCGCTGAACACGTCGCGGCGGTTAAAGCTAAATGGCAAGAAAATTATAAAGAAGCGCCGATTATTGAAGTAAGCAGTGTTAATAACTTTAATATTGCGGAACTCGTTACTTTAATTTTTGATCATTTAGATGAAGGACCACTTTATTTCCCAGAACCCGAAGATTATGAAATAAAGCTTGAACAATATATTAATGAAATCGTACGCGAGAAAATTATTATGCTGACCCGTGAAGAAATTCCTTATAGCGTCGCGGTTACCGTCGATCACATTAATAAAAATGAAAATGATATTGAAGCTTTTCTTACCATATATTGCGAAAAAGAAAGCCAAAAAGGTATTTTGATTGGGAAAGGGGCGAAAATGATTAAAAGAATTCGCCTACAAGCGCAATATGAATTAAGTAACTATTTAAAAAAACCAGTTTTATTAGAAATACTCGTTAAAGTAGAACCAATGTGGCGAAGTGACCCCAAAATTCTTAAAAAACTATTAGGTATTTAATGGAAGCAATTATTATTCGTTTAACGCCGTATAAAGAAAAAGACTATATTGTCAACGCTTTAACGGTGGACGGATTAATTACTTTTCGCGCTAGTGGTGCCTTAAACGTTAAAAGTAATTTTGCTGGCAAACTATTTTTATACGCTCTTGTGTTCGTTGAACTTAAAGAAACAAAAGTTGGTTATACCTTAGTAAGTATTAAAAATATAAATAATATCGCCAAAATCTTCACTGATTATGACAAAATAATTACTCTTAATTTAATTGGCGAAATAATGATTAGAACGTTAAAAGATGATGAAACAATTAAAGAAGCGTTCCCATTACTTAAAAACACCTTAACTGGTTTAGCGACCACCAATAATCTTTTATCACTTACGTATCTTTTTCTCACTAGTTTATTAAAAGTTTTAGGACTAGGTTTTGTCATTGATCGCTGTGTTATTTGTAAGCGCCAAGATGATATTATCGGCATCTCATTTCATGATGGTGGCCTTATTTGTAAACATTGTCAAAATGCCTTTACGATGCACTTAAATGAAGAAGACATTAAAAAAGTTCGTTACGGATTTATGATAAATAATGACCAATTATTCCGTCATGAATTCCAAGATGATGATATTAAAGAATTACTGAAAAGATTCATTGTTTATCTTGAAGAAACATATAACTTTAAAATTGTAAGCAGTGCCTTATTAAAATAGTTTACTACACTGATAATGGGTTGACAAGACTACTATATAGTAGTATACTTTTAAGCGTTATGGAGGAATTATGCATAAACATTCATTTGAAAAAATTGTTAACCATTTAATTACAAGCGGCTTTGTCTTTCAAGGCAGCGAAATTTATGGCGGCTTAAGTAATACTTGGGACTATGGACCATTAGGGACAAGTGTTAAAAATAATATTAGTAACTTATGGTGGAAGAAGTTTGTCACCGAAAGCACCCTTAACGTCGGTATTGACGCGGCAATATTAATGAACCCAAAAGTTTGGCACGCGACTGGCCACGTTACAACGTTTAATGATCCTTTAATTGACTGTAAAAGTTGTAAAGCCCGCCATCGGGCTGACCAATTAATTGAAAGTCAAATTAAACATGTAGAAGTAGCAGGACTAAGTAATGAAGCTTTAACCGCCTTTATTAAAGAATACGACATTAAATGTCCGGTATGTGGTAAAAAAGATTTTACGGATATACGGAAGTTTAATATGATGTTTAAAACGCACATCGGGGTTACTGAAGATAGTCAAAATGAAGTGTATTTACGGCCCGAAACAGCGCAAGGGGTCTTTGTAAACTTTAAAAACGTGCAACGGACTATGCGGAAGAAAATACCTTTTGGCATCGCTAATATTGGAAAAGCATTCCGCAACGAAATTACGCCTGGAAACTTTACATTCCGGACCCGTGAATTTACCCAGATGGAATTGGAATTCTTCTGTAAACCAGGTACTGATCTTGAATGGTTTAAATACTGGAAAGATTATTGCATTAAATTTGTTGAAGATTTAGGCATTAAACCAGAACATTTACGCTTCCGTGACCACAAGCAAGATGAATTAAGCTTTTATTCATTAGCAACGACCGACATTGAATATTTATTCCCCTTTGGGTGGGGCGAAATATGGGGTATTGCTGATCGCACTGATTACGATTTAAAGCAACACATGGAACATAGTGGCGAAAATTTTGAGTATTTAGACCCAGAAACTAACGAACGCTACATCCCATATTGCGTCGAACCAAGTGTCGGGTTAGATCGGCTCTTACTTATGACTTTAGTAGATAGTTATGAAGAAGAGGAACTTGAAAATGATACGCGGATTGTGTTACGGCTCGCGCCCCATTTAGCACCTTATCAAGTCGCGGTCTTGCCGCTACAAAAAAAGCTAAGTGAAAAGGCGCATACCGTCTTTAAAGAAGTCGTTAAAGAATTTAGTGCTGTCTATGACGAAACTGCATCAATTGGTAAACGGTATCGGCGCCAAGATGCGATAGGAACGCCATATTGCGTAACGATTGATTTTGACACAATGGATGATGAAAGTGTCACTATTCGTGAACGGGACTCAATGGCGCAAGTCCGCATCAAAATTAGTGAATTAAATGGCTATATACGGTCAAAAGTATATAAATAGTAGTTTTATAGTAATAAATTAGGAGAAACGCTTATTAACAACAACAAACCTTTTGATGAACTGTTAGCGAATGTCAACATAGTTGATATTATTTCACGCTACATTACGGTGCAAAAGCAAGGGCAAAACTATCAAGCGCTTTGTCCATTTCACGATGATCGTAATCCAAGCTTAATGATTAGCCCGACGCGCCAAATTTTTAATTGTTTCGTATGTCATACGGGTGGTAATGCAATTCGCTTTATCCAACTTTATGAGAAAAAAACATATTTTGAAGCGGCGCAAAAACTAGCGGGCATTGTTAATTATAAAAGTGACTTTTTTGATAAACCAGTCTTTGTTCGTGCCATTGATAGTGAAAAAACGCCGCTTATTAAAGCGATGAATGATTTAGTCGCTTATTATCAATACACGCTTTTAACCGAAGAAGGGCAAGCTGCGAAGAAATATTTATTAAAACGCGGCCTAAACGAAAATGACTTTAGTAAGTATCGCATAGGCTATGCACCTGCTAATGGGCGTGAAACAATTGCCTTCTTGCAATCTAAGGGCCATTCGTTAAAGACTTTAGAAGATATTGGCGTTTTAAGTGGTGAATTAGATACGAGTTACGACCGTAATCAAGGGCGGATTATCTTTACTTTAACCGATAGTGACGGCCAAAGTGTTGGTTTTAGTGCGCGTACCTTAAGTAATGAGAAAAATGTGCCAAAATATGTAAATTCACCGGAAACAAAACTCTTTATTAAGTCAAAAGTGTTATATAACTACCACTTTGCTAAAGAACTGATGGCCGTTCAATACGTTTATTTAGTGGAAGGCTTCCTTGATGTTATCGCTTTAGATAAAGCTGGCATTAAAAGTGTGGTCGCCTTAATGGGAACCGCCTTTACCAAAGAACAAATTGCGATGCTTAAATTATTAAATAAAGAAGTACGCGTGTTTCTTGATAGTGATAACGCCGGACGCATAGCGACTCTTAGCGTCATTAAAGACTTAATGTCGAACGATATCGACTTTAAAATTGTCCGCCCCAATGACGAAAACTTAGATCCAGATGACATCCTTAAAAAGCACGGCAGTGAAGTGTTAACGCAAACCGCTAATACATTCATTGCGCGCGAAGACTTTATTTTCACTTATTACGAAAGTGCAAATAAACGCGATGATATAGAAACAAATAAGCGTTTTGTCACTGCGGTAATGAAAGATGTGATCTTGCATCTTAATAGTCGCCTCGAAGTAAGTGCCTTTATTGAAAGATTAAGCGCTTCTAGCGGCTTTAACGGCATTATCTTAAATGAAATGTATACGAAAATGCGCCAGCAAAAGGATATGGAGCAAAAAGCATTTGTTACCGTAAGCCAAAAACTACCGCTGCGGCAAACATTAAATAAAGTGACCCAGGCGGAACGATTTATTCTCTATCAAATGCTTGTTTATCCCGAAGCCCGCGCTTACTTTGACGCTAATGTCAAAATATTCACCCATGAAATTCATAAATATCTTGCCAATTATTTAAAAGAAATAATGCCATCGCAAAAAGTAAATTTTGCCGAAATCTTAAATGATATTAATACAAGATTTGAAGATGAAGCGAAAATTTCTGAATATACGCAAGAAATTATGGATATTGAAGCCAATATGGATGATGTTAATTATGATATTGATGTCTTAAATGACGCTAACAATACTTTGCAGTATGAACGAGAACTACGCATTCTCGAGCGCAATCATGAAAAAGCGTTACTCGACGCAAGTGATGAAACTGCCTATGCAGTGGCGATGAATAAATACGTCATTGCCAAAAAAGAATTAATAAAGAAATACAAACGTAAATAGTAAAGGAGATTATAGTTTATGAGTAAAAAGATAGTAAATGATATGGAAGAATTAGAAGATGTCGTATTCGAAGATGAAGAAGAAGAAACGTATTTAACATTACCGCAAGTCCGGAAAATGTTACTTGAAGAAGCGAAAAAGAATAACAATACGCTTGATCAAGACGATGTTATGGAAGCTACGAACCATCTCGATTTAAAAGAAAGTGATTTAGAAAAACTAATTACGTATTTTAAAAATCATAAAATCACCGTTATAAGTGACATTGAAAACGATGAAGAAGATCCTGACTTTACGAAATTTGTTAAAGGCGAAGATCTTGATGACATCGATGATGATTTAAACGATGATGAATATGATGAAGATGATGAAGAAGCGGATTTCTCTTTTGGTGATGCCTTTAAAGACGAAGAAGAAGAAAACTATGAAGAAGACCAAAGAGTGCGCACTATTTCTTCACTTGAAGTAAAGACAACCGACTCCGTAAAGCTTTACATGAAAGAGATGGGGCGTTATAACTTACTGAAAGCTGACGAAGAAATTAACTTAGCCCGTCGCTATAAATTAGAAGGCGATATGGACGCGCGCGAAGAGTTAATTAACCGCAACTTACGGCTTGTTTTTAATCAAGCAAAGAAATATTCTAGCACAAACATGCATCTTCTTGACCTTATTCAAGAAGGAAATATGGGGCTCATGAAAGCGGTAGAAAAGTTTGATTATACAAAAGGCTTTAAGTTTTCAACTTACGCGACATGGTGGATTAAACAAAGTATTACCCGCTCCATTGCTGACCAAGCACGGACCATTAGAATTCCGGTACACATGGTGGAAACGATTAATAAAATTAGTCGGACCCAACGCCGTCTAACCCAAGAATTTGGCCGTGACGCAACCCCTGAAGAAATAAGTGACGCTTTAATTACCTTTAGTGTTGAACAAGTAAATGAAGTCTTAGCGCTCCATGCTTTAAACGATGAAAGTGCGATTACCGAAGATATCGCTGCTCGCTATAACAAAATTATGGACAATGTTGAAACATTAAAAATGAACTTAGGGCGAATGCCAACCGCCGAAGAAGTAAGTGAATCATTCCGTGAATTTACTCCAGCCCGCATTCGGGAAATTCAAGCCATTGCGATGGAACCAGTAAGTCTAGAATCACCAATTGGGGAAGAAGATGATAGTCATCTTGGCGATTTTGTCGAAGATAAAGATAACGAATCGCCTACCGACTTTGTCCGTAAAAGTATCTTACACGACCAATTACGTGAAAATATGGCTGAATTTTTAACGCCGCGCGAAGAGAAAGTATTACGGCTTCGCTACGGTTTTGATGATGATAAACCACGTACCTTAGAAGAAGTTGGAAAAATCTTTGGCGTTACCCGTGAACGGATTCGGCAAATTGAAGCTAAAGCCATTAAAAAACTCCGTCACCCATCACGGACCAAGGGATTAAGAGGGCATAATAATTAATGCTCTCACCCCGTTTAGCGGCAATAGCCGCGTTTATAAGTAGTGATGATATTGTCGCTGATATTGGTAGCGATCACGGTAAATTACCGCTATATTTAAATGAGCTTGGGCACACCTATGTTTACGCAAGTGAAAATAAAAGTGGTCCATACAATCGACTTAAAAAAGAAATTGGCACTCCACTTAACGGGCAAATTGAAGTCGCGCTTAAAGATGGGTTAAATGATTTACCGCCCCATATTAATACGGTGGTTATCGCTGGCATGGGTGGCGAACTCATTGGCGAAATCTTAAGTCGGGATACGAGTCGGCTGGAAAGCATTAATAAACTCGTGTTAGCGCCTAATGGTGGCGAGCAAAATTTACGGCGCCTTTTAAGTTTTTTAGGTTTTACGATTGTTAATGAAAAAGTTATTGAAGATAAAGGGCAATTTTATGAAATAATGGTGGCCATTAACGCTCCGTGCCCGGTGTGCGGTGTCGAAACTTTATTTGGCGCGATTAATCTAGCGGAAAAGTCCGCCCCTTTCCTTAATAAGTGGCAACAAGTATATGACCGTAATAATGATTTACTAACAAACGTTGAATTAGACCAAAAGAAACGCTCAGAATTACTGGAAATGCAAAAACAAATCGAAAAAGCAATTAAAGTTGAGGATGAATCATAATGGAAACACGAAAACTTTTAACCAAACTGGGGCGCCTATATCCGCGCCGTATTGCAACTAAAAATAAAGACCGCGTCGGTTTTATGGCGGGACAAAAGGTTAAACACATTAATAAAATTGTGTTACTCCTTGATCTTGACGATATTATTGTCGATGAAGCTTTAAGTTATAACCCCGACTTAATCTTAACCCATCACCCCTTTATTTATGGGCCACGCGGTAAAGTATTTAAAAAAGATGAGGCAAAACGCGATTTAGCGCTTAGAATCGACCGTTTACCCGTTATGGTTTATTCAATTCACACAAACTTTGATGAAGCTCCAAATGGAATGAACGATGCTTTAGCAGCGGCCCTTGGTTTAGAAAATATTAAACCATTAGAAAAAGCGCCAATGGCGCGTGGTGGGACGCTACCTTATAAAATGGCGCGAAATGAATTTTGCCGTTACGCTTTAAGTAAATTAAAGGTTCCTTATGGGTTATTAGTCGACGGCGGAAAAGAAGAGATTAATAGTGTCGCCATTATTGGCGGCGGCGGTTCCCGTAGTTGGAGTGTAGCTAAAGAACAAGGCTATGACCTCTATATTAGTGGCGACGCCCCGCATCACGTTCGGCGCGATATCTTAAATGCGCAATACAATTATTTAGATGTTCCGCATGAAGTTGAAAATATCTTTCTTACAAAAATGAAAGAAGTGCTCTTAAGTATTGATCCAAACTTTGAAGTAATTGCCATTGAGCACGAAGCCCCACCAAAAGTCGTTAAAAACCGCTAAAAGTTATTTATTAGTGGTTAATTAGTAGTTATATAGTAAGTATAGGAGGAAAAAGATATGGAATTTGGTAAATACAATATTGAAAAAACACTAGTCGATGTTTTAAATAAGCACGGTTATTTACAAATGAGTGAAGTTCAAGCCGCGATTATTCCTCCTGCTTTAAAAGGGGAATCATTAATTGTTAAAGCCAAGACGGGCAGCGGGAAAACCCATAGTTTTCTTATTCCTTTATTATCAAGATTAACGAAAGAGGGTGGTATTCAAGCCGTCATTTTAGCGCCCACCCGCGAACTCGCGCGTCAAATATATGATTTTACGCAGCAAATTAATAAAGATTACCGCAATATTGATGTTTTACTACTCGCTGGGGGGTTAGAAAAGACAAGGCATCGCGACCGTTTAAGCAATAAACCCGCCCTCCTTATTGCGACGCCAGGCCGTTTTAAAGATTTATTAATAAATGAAGACGTAACAAGCTTTAAAAGTGTACATACTGTCATCCTTGATGAAGGGGATATGCTCTTAGATTCAGGCTTTTATGACGTCATAAGCGAAACATTAAATGTCATTGATGCAAAAACAATTCAACTATTTTCCGCGACAATACCGCAAAAACTGGCAAATCTTGTCACATTTAAAACTGGCGTTAGAAGTGTGATTGATATTGATAAAAAAGATAAGACGAGTGAAACAGTAACTCACTATTTAATTGATGTTCATCATCAAGACCGTTTTTTAGTCGTTGAAGCATTTATTAAACGTTTTAACCCATACTTATTACTCATATTTGGCTCGACCAATAAAGATGTTTTAGCCTTATATGAGCATTTAAGCGCTAAAGGGCAAAAAATTGGTCTTTTAACGGGTGAATTAGATAATCGTAAACGGAAAGCAATGTTTCGCCGCGTTAAAAATAATGAATTTCAAATTGTTGTCGCAAGTGATATCGCCGCTCGGGGCATTGATATTGCCGATGTTAGTCACGTATTAAGTTTAAGTTTCCCCTTTGATTTAGAATTTTACTTCCACCGCGCTGGTCGCACCGGACGTAATCAAAATGAAGGTGAAGCCTATACGCTTTTTGATCACGATGATTTACCCATTGTCGAAAAAGTCGAAGCGCTCGGCGTAAGTTTTAAAACTTTAGCCTATAAAAAGGGTGAATTTATCGAAGTACAAAAGAAAGAGCGCTCTAAAAAAGCACTAACGCCGGAAAAACAAGCACTAGAAACTAAAATTAAAAAGACGGTTGCCGCTACAAAGACGAAAAAAGTACGGCCCCGTTATAAGAAAAAAGTAAAAGAAGCCGTTGCGAAAGTAAAATGGTTCCATAAAAAGCAAACAATTAAGAAATCAATTAAGGAGCAACGTGCAAAAAAGAAATAAGGAGGAAGCAATGGATACATTAATTATTGGTAGTCATGTCGGCATGAGTGGCCCCCGTTATTACTTAGGAGCGATCGATGAAGCTTTAAGTTATGGGGCAAATACGTTTATGATTTACACTGGTGCCCCGCAAAATACGGTACGTGTCCCGACAAGTCGGATGCACGCGGAAGAAGGACTAAAATATTTAAAAGAAAAAGGGTTAGATGTCAATAACATTGTCGCCCACGCCCCATATATTATTAATTTAGGCAACACCGTAAAACCGGAAACTTTTGAACTTGCCGTCTCTTTTTTAAGTGAAGAATTAAAAAGAGTCGCCGCTTTTGGCATTAAAAATGTCGTTTTACACCCAGGAGCCCACGTCGGTGCAGGGGTGGAAGCGGGAATTAATAAAATTATCGAAGGGCTCAATCTCGTTTTAGATAATGACGAAAGTGGTACGACGATTGCCTTAGAAACAATGGCTGGTAAAGGAACAGAAATTGGCCGCACCTTTGAAGAACTTAAACAAATAATTGATGGCGTCAATAATAAAGCGCAAATTGGTGTGTGCCTTGATACGTGTCACGTTAATGACGCTGGTTATGACGTCAGTGATGTTGACGGTTTACTTGAAGAATTCGACCGTGTAATCGGCTTATCTTACTTAAAAGTCATCCATGTCAATGATTCAAAAAATAGTTTAGGAGCGCGCAAAGACCGTCATGAAAACATTGGGTTTGGGACGATTGGTTTTAATACGTTATTAAATGTCATCTATCACCCGAAACTTCGCCACTTACCAAAAATATTAGAAACCCCATATGTCGCTGGTAACGCCCCCTATAAGTTAGAAATTGCCATGATTAAGCAAAAAGAGCATGATCCAAACTTAAAAGCGCGTCTAGGGGAAGAATAATTATATAGACATATATAATATCTCTTAATAATAGACATAAACTATGATATTATATACAAGCAATTAGAGGAGAAAAAAATACTATGAGAGTAAATATTCAATTACGCTGCACCGAATGCCAAGAAGAAAACTATCTTTCTAGCAAAAATAAAAAGACTAATCCCGAACGGATTGAAAAGAAAAAATATTGCCCCCGGTGCAACAAACAAACAATTCATCGCGAAAAACGGTAAAAACTAAGTAAAGGAGGGTTCGTTTATGGTTAACGTAACAGAATTAAGACCCGGTAATTATTTCGTCGAAGGTGGCGAAATTTATCACGTCCTTGACATTTTACTTAATAAGACAGCCATGCGTAAAATGGTGGCCAAGCTTAAAGTTAAAAATGTAAGAAGTGGCGCGATTACTGAACAAACCTATAACAGCGGTTATCAAATTGACCGCATAAGTATTAGTAAACAAAAGATGCAATATCTCTACGATAGTGGCGATCTTTTAGTGTTTATGAACATTGATACTTATGAACAAATTGAACTAAACAAAAGTTCTTTAACTTGGGAACTAAACTTCATGGTCGAAAATAGTGAAGTCGAAATTGCAAGTTATGAAGGGGAAATCCTTGGTTTAACCTTGCCCCCAAAAGTAAATTTAAAAATTACTGAATGTGCGCCAGGGGTTAAAGGTAACACCGTCACTAACGCGACTAAAGACGCGGTTTTAGAAACCGGGCTACGCATCAGAGTGCCACTTTTTATTGAAGAAGGGGAAGTAATTACTGTCAAAACGGTTGACGGAAGTTACGACGGACGCGCCTAACGATGAACGTATGGGCAGCGGTCGGACTTGCGGTCTTCACACTTATTTTAGGTGGCGTCGCGGGCTTTTTCATTAGTCGGAAAGTATTCCAAGATCAATTAAAGAAAAATCCGCCGATCAGTGAAAAACAAATTCGCGCCATGCTCACCATGATGGGACGCAAGCCAAGTGAAAAACAAGTACGTGAAATTATGCGCGGCATGAAACAACAATAAAAAAACATAAAGAAAAGAGGACTTAATATCCTCTTTTTTTTGTTATTCATTTTCTTTTATTTTATCCAACTAATCGTTGATTCTGTTCCTTTTTGAAGCCGCTCAATATTCGTGCGATGCTTTAAGATTAATAAAATACATAAGCCGATAAGCGTTGG
>JBAZCS010000004.1:0-46932 GCA_041654855.1 Bacilli bacterium
GCACTTAATGGCGCAAGCAATTTTAAGTTTATATCCCCATGCAAAATTTGGCATTGGCCCCGCTATCAGTGAAGGCTTTTATTATGATGTTGATTTTGGTGACACCGTTATTAATGACGCAGATCTTGTTGTAATTGAAAAAAGAATGAATGAATTTTCCAAAAAAGATTTCCCTTTAAGTTTAAAAATTGTTAGTAAGGAAGATGCGCTTGAAATATTTAAAAACAACGAATATAAGGTTGAATTGATTAAGGAAATAGCGGAACGAATCAGTGTTTATACCCAAGGGGACTTCATCGATTTATGTTATGGTCCCCACATGCCAAGTACGCGCTATGTCCGACATTTTAAACTATTAAGTTTAGCTGGTGCTTATTGGCGCGGCGATTCCTCTCGTAAACAGTTGACGAGAATTTATGGGGTTGCTTTCTTTACTAAAGAAGCGTTAGATGCCCATCTCCATAACCTTGAAGAGGCTAAAAAAAGAGATCACCGTAAGCTTGGCAAAGAACTTGGACTCTTTATGCTTAGTGAATACGGGCCAGGGTTCCCCTTTTGGTTAGAAAAAGGAATGATTTTATACCATGAACTCGAACATTGGTGGATTAAAAAGCAACACGAAGCTGGCTATGAATTCATAAAAACCCCAACCTTACTTAGCAAAGAACTTTGGGAAGTTAGCGGCCACTGGGCTAATTACCGCGATAATATGTATACAACGAAAATCGATGAAAAAGATTTCGCCGTAAAACCAATGAATTGTCCCGGTTCAATCTTAATTTATAATAATGGACTCCATTCATATAAAGATTTACCGATTCGTTTAGCTGAACACGGCAACGTCCATCGTCATGAAGCAAGTGGGGCGTTAAACGGTTTATTTAGAGTGCGCAACTTTACCCAAGATGATGCCCACATCTTCTGCCGTAAAGATCAATTACAAAGTGAAATTAAAAGATTATTAAAACTTTATGATGAAGTTTATAAAACCTTTAATCTCTCCTACCATATTGAATTATCAACGAGACCAGAAAGCAAATATATTGGTGATATTAAAATATGGAATGAAAGTGAAAAGGCACTCGCTAAAGCGTGTAAGGCTAGTGGTGTTCCTTTTAAGATTAACGAAGGGGATGGCGCATTTTATGGCCCAAAACTTGACTTTAAACTTAAAGATTCACTAGGCCGGATTTGGCAATGTGGGACGATTCAACTTGATATGAATTTACCCGAACGTTTTGATATGTTTTATATTGATAGCCATAATCAAAAAGTCCGTCCCATTATGTTACACCGTGCCGTCTTTGGTTCAATTGAACGCTTTATTGGCATCTTAATTGAACATTACGCTGGAGCATTTCCGCTTTGGTTTAGTCCTACCCAAATTAGTGTCCTACCTGTTAATAATGAGGCACATTTAAACCATAGTAAAAAAGTTGTCCGTCGTTTACAAAAATTAGGATTACGGGTTGAGCTAAACGCTGCTAACGAAAAACTAGGTTATCGCTTACGGCAAACGCAAGTAGCAAAAATACCATATACCTTAGTAATTGGTGATAAAGAAGTAAGTGAAAATAACGTTACTTATCGTCAATTTGGTGAGAGTGCACAAATTAGTGTTCCCTATAAAGATTTTGTAAAGAAAATTAAACTTGAAATTAAAAATAAAGCATAAAAGGGCGTATTTCTCCTTTTTAATGCGATAATAATAGAGTAAAAGGAGGACAAATAAATGTCATTTAAATTAGCACCACTTCCATATGCTTATAGTGCATTAGAACCTTATTTTGATGCCCGCACTATGGAAATTCATCACACAAAACACCATCAAGCCTACATTAACAACTTAAATGCAGCGCTTGAAAAAGAACCTAAATTCGCTACATGGAATTTAGAAAAGTTACTTACCAATCTTGATAAGTTACCATCTTCAATTCGCGGTGCGGTTCAAAATAATGGTGGTGGCCATTATAACCATCAACTCTTTTGGTCAATCTTAGAAGTTAATGATGGTAAAGGACCAAAGGGTCGTTTATTAGACGCTATCGTCGAAAGCTTTGGCTCATTTGATGCTTTTAAAGAAGCATTTAGTAATGCCGCGAAAACTCGCTTTGGATCAGGCTGGGCTTGGCTTATTGTCACCCCCGGAAATGGTTTAAAAGTTTTAAGCACACCAAACCAAGATACACCACTTCTTGAAGGAACACCTATTTTAGCACTTGACGTCTGGGAACACGCCTATTACTTACATTATCAAAACCGTCGTCCAGATTACGTAAGTGCCTTCTTCCATGTCGTAAACTGGAATGAAGTTGCGCGTTTATACGAATTAGCGATAAAATAATTAAAAAATTTGACAAATAATATCATTCATGGTATTTTATTAATGTCTAAAAAGTGGAAAGTAGAAGCACCCGCTTCTCACCAGATTTACAACGTAAATTGGTTGATGTCACAGTAAACAAAAACGTTTATGTAATGCGGGTATCTCTACGGTACCCGCTTTTTAAATTAAATTTAGGAGGACAAATTTATTTATAACCCAAACAGAGAACGGCCCGAACGTAATGTCGAATTAGTGAACGAAAATATTCGTTTCCCTGAAGTACTCGTAATCGGACCAAACGGCGAACAACTCGGAGTGATGAAAACCCGAGCTGCAATCGATCTTGCAAGCAACCAATATGAACTTGATTTATATTGCGTTAATCCAAACGGAAAACCACCCGTTTGTAAAATGATGAACTATTCCAAATACCGTTTTGAACAACAAAAACGGGCAAAAGAACAAAAGAGAAGACAAAAAATCGTGGAACTTAAGGAAATCCGGATGTCACCTGTAATTGACGTCCATGACCTTGAAACAAAAGCCAAGAAAGCGCGTGAATTTTTACAAGCTGGCGATAAAGTTAAAGTTACGATTCGCTTCCGGGGTCGGCAAATGGCCCACATTGATGTCGGTGAGAAAATCTTAAATGATTTTGTTGCCTTAGTGGAAGAGTTTGCAAACATCGAAAAGAAAGCCGCTCTCGAAGGTCGTAACTTAAGTTTGATTCTTGCGAGTAAGATTAAGAAATAGGAGGAAGTTTCATGCCAAAAATGAAAAGTAAAAGTTCTTTAACCAAACGGGTTAAAGTCACCAAATCCGGCAAATTAGTGCGTAGTTCTGCGTATACATCGCACTTAGCCCCCCGCAAAACAACAAAACAAAAACGTCAATTACGGAAATCCCAATTAGTCCACAAAAGTGACTACAAACGGATTAAGTATTTGATCCAAAACTAGGAGGAGAAAAGAATGCCACGTGTAAAAAACTCACCCGCTACAAGAGCTAGACGGAAAAAAGTATTAAAACAAGCCAAAGGTTATTTTGGTTCGAAACACTTACTCTTTAGAACTGCTAAAGAACAAGTAATGCACTCCTTACAATACGCATATAACGATCGTCGTAAAGTAAAAAGCGAATATCGTAAACTTTGGATTAAACGCATTAACGCTGGTTGCAGATTATGTGAAATTAGCTACAGCCAATTCATGCACGGATTAAAACTTGCAAACATTAATGTAAACCGCAAAATGCTTAGTGAACTTGCTATTCATGACTTTGAAACATTCAAAGGTTTAACCGAAACTGCTAAAAAAGCATTAGCGAAATAAGAACTTTAATCTTAAAATAAAATGCTCCCGTTAGGGAGCTTTTTTATTTAGAACAATTCATCTTTTTCATCATTGATACTTATATCCACTTTAGTGATTCCCCCGATGGCTTCACTTATAAATCTAGCGTAATCAAAGCGGCTTTCGTAGTCTAAAACTTCATCTAAACGGGGACTTGTCACCGGGTTTTTAACTTCAAAGATTGTGCAGCAATCTTCATAAGGTAAGATTGATATATCGTAAGTATCGATTTGCTTAGCAATCTTTATAATTTCATTTTTATCAACGGTCGCTAGAGGGCGGATAATTGGATAATTTGTCACTTCATTAATAACCACTAAAGATTCTAGAGTTTGGCTCGCAACTTGACCAAGTGATTCACCGGTTACTAATATTTTTAAGTTATGACGTTTAGCAATAATTTGTGCGATACGGACCATCATGCGGCGCATAATCGTTATCGCATAACTATGGGGAACCTGTTTATATATTTCAAGTTGTAAATTAGTAAATGGTACAATATAGAGGCGAATTGTCGGCTGAAAGGCGTTTAATTTGCGGGTAATGTCTTCAATTTTCTTTAAAACTTCAGCGGAAGTATAGGGTGGAGCGGCAAAGTGAATTGCACTTATTTTAATGCCGCGCCGCATCGTTAAGTAAGCGGCAACCGGCGAATCAATACCGCCACTAAGGAGTACTAAACCTTTACCCGCTGCACCAAGGGGATAACCACCAAGTCCTTCATACCTTTTACCAACAACGATAATATGCTCTAAATCGATTTCTAAGCGTAAGGCAAATTCAGGATTATGAACATCAACTTTTATATGATGATTTTTTAGAATATGACTAGCGATTTCACGGTTAATTTGATCACTTCGCAGATCATAATTTTTATCTTTTCGTTTGGTAATGACTTTGAAGGTTTCATACTGTTCTTCTTTAATTAATGATAAGGCATAATCTTTAACTTCATCTAAATTACGACTTAAAAAGATGACTTCACTTATAGCGTTGATGCCACTTATATTTTGCAAAATATTAATAATATCTTTTATATTACTTTCGGTAAATTTACTTAAATATATATGGTCATGTTTAGTCTCGATTTGCAACCGATATTTCTTTAAGGAATGATTTATGTTGTCGCGTAATTTGTTTATAAAGTCACGACGATTTTTCCCTTTAGTGTATAACTCACCAAAGTGGATCATTAGTTTTTTATTCATGATTATCTCCTTTCGCAAGTGGTAATAATACTTTAAAAAATGTTTCAACTTCGGCTATGGTATTAGTGGCACTAAAGCTTACTCTTAAGGCGTTGTGCGCTCTTTTTTTATCATTAGTCGTCGCTAAAACACTTTGCGATGGTTCATGTAATTTCGCGCTACATGAGGCCGTCGTGCCAACGTATATCTCATTAATTTCAAGGCCGTTTAATACGACCGAAGCTTTCGCCTGTAGTAAGGAAAAATTTACGATGTACGGATTAGAACGTGGTGAATTAATGATAAATAGATCAGGATATTCAAGCAGTAAGTCACGTAACTTAGTGGCAAGACTATTTACTTTCTTAAAATTCGTGTTTTGACTAGCTAACGCGAGGCGTACCGTTTGCGCTAAAAGAATATTAGTTGGTGCATTACTTGTGCCCGCCCGTACTCCTTCTTCTTGAGCGCCACCAAAAAAGATTGGATTAAGACTTAGTTTTTCTTTTAAGATTAGCGCACCACTTCCTTTTAAGCCATGTATTTTATGGGCGGAAAAAGAAAACGCATCAAAAAGATCATACGCAACATCAATCTTTCCAACAGCTTGGGTTACATCACTATGGAATATAACTTTGGGATAATCTTTTAGTATTTCCTTAATTTCGTGAAACAAATTAATAGAACCAATTTCATTATTGACCGCCATTAAAGATACAAGGATAGTTTTGGAAGACAAAGATTTACGAAAGTAATCTACATCAAATAACCCTTCTTCATTAACGGGTACGGTAATTATTTTAGCACCATATTCTGCTTCTAAATGTTTCGCGGTTTCTATAACGCTAGGATGTTCAAAAGCACTAATAATAATTTCATTACCGCGATTGCGATAATTCAAATATAAGCCTTTAAGCGCTAAATTATTAGCTTCGGTCGCACTACTTGTAAAAATAACTTTCCCACCTTCATAATGAAAGGAATTTAATATTTCTTTCCGCGCTTTATCTTGTAAGCGATTGACATCACGACTTAAACTATGAATACCGCTTGGATTAGCAAAATACGTTGAAAGGAGTGTTTGGTATGTTTTTAAAACACGTTCATCAATTATAGTAGTACTAGCGTTATCAAAATAAATCATTGTTTACGGTTTTGGTATTTCTTTAATTGTTCAATTGAATTTTCATACGTATTCTTAAATAGACCATTAAAGAAACGTTGTTCTTCTTCCCGTAATTTAGCGTGTAAGTCACTAAATTGCGGACGATAGGCATTAAGGCTTACAATTACTTGTTCGGCAGATTCAGCATAATTTACATCATCGGTTATCGTTTGTTCTAAACGAGTTGAAAGCTTACGTAATTCATTAGTGAGCACTTCCACTTGACTAACGTCAATTGGGCGTTTACGAATAATAGCACTTATATCACTAATCATGGCGTAACCACTATCAAAATCTTGATCAAATTTTTGACTATACGCTGCGACATTAAGGCGGCGTAACATTACTTCTAATTCTTTAAAGCGAATAAATAATACTTTACAAATTGCAAAGCCATCTTCAACTATAACACGAAGGGTCTCAATATAACTTTGGAATTCCCGAATTAACTCTTCGACTTTTTTACTTTCTTCTTTTAGTTGATGCACTTTTTCCACTAGTAAACTATATGGTTGCTTTGTGGCACTATGTAAGAAAGCATCAAGACTACGTTTTACACCCATCATGGAGTTAATGTAAACATGGGCTTCTTCAAGTTTTTTCTCATAAAGTGGATTAATTTGGTAATATTCTTTTACTTGCGGCATCCGGTTAACAAGACGGACATACCGTTGTTCAAGCTCATTTACATGCAAATATGTTTGGTCATATAATTCACCAAACTCCCGTTGTTTATCTATTTCAATGTTAAAACTTTCCATTAAACTATCGATTGTGTCGGCAATTTTATTTAACCGTTCTTCAACATTACGTGTGTCAAAACGAATTAATTGTTGGCGAATAGTCGCTAGTTGGCTTGTAAAGTTTTCAATTTCGGTAGTTACTCGTAGGTGATGCAGCGGAACATTATAACTTGCGGCTTCTTCATACCGTTGTTTTAAGTTATTTATCTTATCAGGAATTAAAACTGTTGTTTTAACAACTAAAAGTGGTAAGACTTGTAATATTTTTTCTAACTGATCATTAAATTGGCGA
Source organism: Bacilli bacterium (assembly GCA_041654855.1). GTDB lineage: Bacteria > Bacillota_I > Bacilli_A > RFN20 > CAG-826 > UBA1361. The sequence continues at coordinate 7,066 of JBAZCS010000004.1, forward strand.
ATCTTTTCTAAATAAATACGTGCTTCATCATAATAGGCGCCGTTAAGGGCAGTATCATATTCTTTAAAAAGTAATTCAATTTGATTAAAGATTTTTTCAAAGCTCGGTACAACAATTTCTAAATCATCTTTATTGTCGCGATACATATTTTTAATAATCCGTAATTTTTCTTTGTCATAGACACTTTCTTCACGGATTTCGGATTCGGGTTTAATCATCGCGGTTAAGTCTTTAGAAAGTTGCGTTACTTTACGTTCATAATCTAAGATGATTGCGCGATGCTCCGTTAAACTTTTTTTAAACTCTTTATGACCAGCGGCAAGCGCTTCATTTAAGATTTGGATTGACCGACTTGCTTTCCGGTCTTCAATGTTGCGCAGTTGTTCAAAGCGGGCAAAAAAGTCATCATAAGCGGGACGCATTAATAAGTTAATATCACTAATGGCTTCAATGCGTTTAATATATTGAATGTTTTCACCAAGCAATAAACCCCGGACATAGGAATATTTTAAAGATAAAGATTTTAAAATTTTTTTATTTTTCGCGCCCCGAAAGGCAAATTTTGATAAAAGGAAAATTAATAAGCCAATAGTTACAATGGCCGCTAGAACTATAAATATAATATCGATGGGGGTAATAAAAAAGGATAATTTCATAAGTTTTAACCTCACTATTGTATATTATACAATTTTTTTAGATACATTTTGCAAATTTTACTAAAATTAACCATTAATATTGCTTTAAAAAGGTTGCTAAATATAGTATATTGAGAGAGCAGCAATGCAGAAGACGAAAGGAATTACTCAAACAGTGAGTGTAAATACATTAAATAACTTGAAACAAGGGCAAAAAGCCCGTGTTTTACAAATAAATGGTGGCGATTTAGCAACTAAGCAGCGGCTTTTAGATATGGGCATAACACGTGGAATCATTATTACAATTAATAAAGTCGCGCCCCTAGGCGATCCCATATGTCTTGAATTAAGAGGATATCGATTACTTGTCCGTAAAGATGATGTCAAAAATGTCGAAATTGAGGTTATTGCATGAGAATAGCCTTAATTGGAAACCAAAATAGCGGCAAAACCTCATTATTTAATCTTTTAACGGGCACAAATCAAAAGGTTGGTAATTGGCCAGGAGTTACGATTGAGCGCAAATCAGGTATATTGCGCACCACTACTTTTGAAATTATCGATTTGCCAGGTATATATAGTCTTTCTCCCTTTAGTCCTGAAGAAGAAATTGTTCGACGTTTTCTTATCGAAGAAAAAATCGATTTAATAGTTAATATTGTCGATAGTACGGCGATTGAACGTAGTTTATATTTAACAACCCAATTGTATGATTTTAATATTCCCATGGTTATTGCCTTAAATATGGCCGACCTCGCTTTTGAACAAGGCATCCGCATTAATCATGACTTACTCTCTAAACTCCTAGGCGTACCAATTATCCCTATAAGCGCCCTTAAAAGAACGGGAATTAAAGAGTTAATTCAATTAATTAAAAAGGGTGAGTTTAATACAGCAAATTACCCAGTTATCTATCAAGGTGAACTCTTAAACATTATTAAAAAAGTTGAAGACAACATCTTAATGCGTGAACGACGCTTTTTAGCAATCAAACTTTTAGAAAATGATATTAGTCTCCCTATTCGTATTGAATTAGACGCTAGTAAAGAGCGTGACCTCTTAATGCAAAATTATGAAAGTGATATTCCACAAGTTGTTGCCGATCAACGGTATGAATTTATTGAAAAAGTACGCGATAAGACGGTATCAAGCCGAGAAAATCCCCGCACTTTAACCGATAAAATCGACCGCATTATTTTAAATAAATATTTAGCAATCCCGATCTTTATTTTAATTATGTTTACTGTATACTTTCTATCAGCAGGACCAGTCGGGCAAGCGCTTGCTGGTTTAATTGAAGACCTTTTTGCATGGATTAGTGTACATTTTGCAACTTTTTTAGAAAACGTGGGAGCGTCACCTTGGGCAGTTAGTCTTATGATTGATGGCATTGTTACTGGGGTTGGAGCGGTCTTAAGTTTCGTGCCACAATTAATAATCTTATTTTTATTAATCGCCTTTTTAGAAGCAAGCGGTTATATGTCGCGCATTGCTTTTTTCTTTGACCGTGTATTTCGGAAAGTTGGTTTATCTGGTAAAGCATTAATCCCCTTTATCATTGGTAGTGGGTGTAGCGTCCCGGCGATTATGGCAACACGGACCATTAATGATGAAAACGAACGACGCTTAACCATTCTTTTAACCCCTTTTATTCCGTGTAGCGCGAAATTACCAATCATTACTTTATTTGCCGGTTACTTTTTTAAAGATAATTATGGTTTAGTAAGTGCTTCACTATACTTTTTAGCAGTCTTCGTCATTTTAATGACTGCGCTTGTAATGAAAAAACTATTATATAAAGGTGGTTATTCACCCTTTATTCAAGAGTTACCAACATATAAAGCACCAAACCTTAATTATGTATTTAAAACGACATGGGAAAAAACTTCGGCCTTTATTACACGCGCTGGTTCAATTATTTTCCTCGCTTCCATCTTTATTTGGATCTTACTTAGTTTTAATTGGACTTTTACATATGGTGTGCCGATTGAAGAAAGCATTCTAAGTGATATTGGGCGCCTTTTCTCATGGGTCTTTTATCCATTTTTAGGGGTCAATAGCTGGGCAGCGGCGGTTAGTATTATTCAAGGGTTAATTGCAAAAGAACAAGTTATAACTTCACTTTCAATTATCGCTGGACTTAGCGGCGAAGCGGGTAACGCTACGACAATCTTCACTAGCCCCATCTTTTCCTTTTTTACCCCTGCTTCTGCTTATGCATTTATGGCCTTTAACTTATTTAGTGCACCGTGTTTTGGGGCAATTGGAGCGATGCATAAAGAGTTTGGTAGTAGCCGTAAAATGCTAAAGGCAGTGTTAATTCAAACGGCGGTTGCCTTTTTAATTGCGACCATTATTTATCAAGGCGCAACGTTAATTGGAGGCTTATTATGAGTATTGCTGATATTATTATTTTAATCGTTGTTATATTGATGGTTGTCGGTGTCATCTTCTTTCTTATTTATCAAAACAAAAGATCTTGTGCCGGATGTGCTTATGCGAAAAGTTGTGAGACTTTTTGTGCCATTATTAAAAAACCCGAAGAAACTGATGATTTAGATAAAGCAGTGTAACTTATAAATATCATAAGATTTTAAAATAAAGTAACTTTAAACCTTGACTAATGTTTATAGTTAATATATTATATTAAGGCATGTAAGCAGCATGTAAACACCGTTTGCCTAATGTTTATTCACTAAAGGATCCAAGTAACCTAAGCTATATGGCGAAAAGACTAATAATAAACATCCAGAAACGAGGGGTTTGCACCTTTTGTTTAGTATGCAAATAAAGAAAAGGAGGAAAACACATGAGATACACAGGTTCTAGTTGGAAAATTTCCCGGCGCTTAGGCTATTCAATCCTTGAAACAGGTGAAGAGCTTAGAAAACGCACATATGGACCCGGACAACACGGGAACAAACGGCGTAGAAAAGTAAGTGAATATGGGAAACAACTTATTGAAAAACAAAAACTTCGTCACCTTTATGGTGTCAATGAACGGCAATTTAAACGCTTATTCTTAATGGCGAAGAAAAATAAAGATGTCGTTACCGGTTTAGCGTTTATTCAAATTCTCGAATCACGGCTTGATAACCTAGTTTATCGTTTAGGCTTAGCGTCCACAAGAAGGCAAGCACGCCAACTTGTTAACCACGGCCACATTTTAGTCGATGGTAAAAAAGTTGATATCCCAAGCTTCTTAGTCCCCGTTGGTGCTAGTATAAGCGTTGCGGAAAAAAGTCGTGACTTAAAACTCTTCAGATTCAATCTTGAAAAAGTTGATCGTCCGGTCCCCTTTATCACTGTTGATAAAGAAAACTTAAGTGGCCGCTTTGATCGCTTACCCGAACGGACTGAAGTTGCCCAAGATATTCAAGAAGCACTTATTATTGAATTCTACAACCGCGCCCTCTAGGCAAAAGTTAAAATTAAAGAAAGACCCATCGATAATCCGATGGGTCTTTTTCTTATGTATAATGCTTTTAATTAATCGCTCCGACAAAGTATTGACGCCGACCTCTTTTTAAAATAACGTATTTACCATGTAATAAATATATTTCATCTAATATTAGGTTTGGATCTTTTTCTTTTGTACCGTTAACACTTATCGAGTTGCCGTTAATTAGTTCGCGCGCTTCTCTTTTACTCGTCGCTGCTTTAAGGGTTATTAACGCATCTTCAAGTTTCATGTTTTTTTCTAATGGCGTAATAATGTCTTCAAATAATTCAAGAATATCTTCTTCTTTTAAATCTTTAACGTCCCCACTAAAGAGCGCTTCACTCATTTTAAGGGCATGCTCTAACGCTTCTTTGCCGTGAACAATCGTTAAAATTTCTTGAGCGAGTCTTGTTTGCGCTAGTCTTAAGTGCGGAGCTTTTAAGTGCTCCTTATTAATGGCTTCAATTTCTTCTTTTGTTAAGAAGGTAAAAACCTTTAAGTATTTATAAGCGTCTTCATCTCCGACATTATAAAAATATTGATATAGCTTATACGGACTAAATTTATTGGGATCAATGAATAGGGCGCCATCGACACTTTTGCCAAACTTGACACCTTCACTGTTCGTTAGTAAGTGGGCAGTCATAACTTCAACTTCGGCGTCACTGCCTTTAACTTTACGAATAAGATCAAGACCGCTAACTAAGTTACCCCATTGGTCACTACCACCAATTTGCATCGTTACCCCGTGATTATTATATAAATATAAAAAGTCAACGGATTGCAGTAACATATAACTAAATTCAGCGTAGCTTATTCCTTCGTTTAAACGTCTAGCAACAACGTCTTTAGCAAGCATGTAGTTAATAGTAAAATATTTACCGTAATCACGCAGAAAATGTAATATATTAATCTTACTTAACCAATCATAGTTATTAAGCATTTCTCCTTTGTTTTTATCGCTTAAATCTAAGTATTTTCCTAATTGAGCAGCAATCTGTGCAGTGTTATGACTTAAACTGTCGCCATCTAATAAGTTTCTTTCACTGCTTCGGCCACTTGGATCACCAATCATCCCTGTGGCCCCACCGACAACCCCAATAATTTTGTGACCCGCTCTTTGCAGGCGCATAAGGGTCATAATCATAACAAAATTACCCATATGCATACTCGAAGCACTCGGGTCAAAGCCACAATAAATTACTTGCCTTTTAGCAAGCATCTCTTTTATTTTTTCTTCATTAGAAAAGTCTTTAATAAGACCGCGGTAACGCAAATCTTCATAAATATTCATAACATTCCTCAATTCTATTTTGTCGTTTCTTTTTTAACATACGGGGCGACAACTTTTTGACGAGGAATATATGTTTGTCCCTCTAAGATGTCGACTAAGAGTTCAAGCGCTTTTGTCCCTACTTTTTCCATATCAAGAATCATACTGGAAATCTTTGGACGCATTTGGTTCGCATAACGCGTACCGACTAAACTTAACACTTCAATGTCTTCTGGTACTTTAAGTCCATTTTCCATCGCCGCATTTACGATCGCGTTAGCAAGCGAATCACGATAGGCAACGAAGAAGCCACTTCTTACAGTTTTAAAGTATTGTGAGAAATATTCATAATGTTTTTTATAATTATCTTCGACTGTTAATACTTCATAAGGCCGGTTTTCTTCTTTATGCGTATTGACAAAACTACGTTGGAGTCTTTCCAGTAAGCGACCATTGTTTGGTAAACTTACAAAATACATTTTCGTGTCGCGGTTTTGTAAGTGATTGCGAATAATTTCTTCACGTAAAGTTGATTCATAACCAAATGTAATACAAGCAACTTTTTCCGCTGGTTCAAGCCGATTATTAACAACGACAACCGGTACTTGGTAGTTTGTAATTTGCGTTACTTCTTCTTCTTCAAAAAGATCATCAAAAATAATCGCGCCATCAACGTGCGATGTAATTAATTTATCCATCGCTGTTAGTGCGTCTTCCTTTTTATCACCCGTTACAAAAAGGGTGATTAAATAACCAAGACGATTAGCGGTATTAATGATGCCATGGAGCATATTTGAAATATACACATAATTCGCGCTTGGAATAATAATCCCGATATTCGTTGTTTTACTTGTCGCTAAAGCTTGGGCTAAAGCACTTGGCCGATAACCAAGTTTTTGAATAGCGTTTTCAACCTTTTGCCGGGTGGCAGGGGTAACATTTGGATGTTTATTAATGACGCGAGAAACAGTTGCTAAACTAACACCGGCAACTGATGCTACTTCATAGATTGTCACTCGATCTTTGTAGTTATCACTCATAATAAAATACCTCTTTTCATGTCAATTTTATATGAAAATATTTTCAATGTCAAATTAAGACTAAGAATTAGTCTTTTTTATAAACGACGTTTTGTAAGCGATTACTAAAGTATTCGCGACGGCCAACTTTCGCTTCTGGTTTATCATTAACGACTACGACGTCACCGGTGAATCCAATACTCTTAGTGTTGACGATATATGAACCAACCCCAAAAAGGTCAACAGGCACTTTTTTATTAATAAATTCTTTAATTTTCGTAGGACTAAAACTACTACTTACAACAATCTTCACATGGTTAAAACCTTCTTTATCAAGTGCTTCGCGGACAGCATAGACAAGTTTGGCGCTCACCCCTTTATTAGCGGGGTCTAAATCTTTAGCGCGTACAAAGTGTTCATCGAGTAATGATAAAGATGTATCTAAACGGACGGACCCAAGTTTATCTTTAAAATGACGGGCAACTTTTAATGATTCATTAACACAGTCATTCGTGTAATCGACTAAGGCACTTATTTTTTCTTCCGGAAACGTTTGGTGATATAGTTCACATGCTTTCACTAAATCTCCGCCGCACATCGCAATTAAAGCGTGGGGCATCGTGCCCATGCCTTTTATACCAACATAATGACCTTGGGCGTCAGTGGAGAATTTTCGAATACCAGCAATATAACTAGCGTAACCGTCTCCGGCTTGCGTTAAATAATCGTCTTGACGATCTGCCATGGAAAAAACATCTAACGGTTTCGCAGCTTCTAAAATATCATTCGTATTAGTCGCGACATTCGTTCTTCTTGTTAATATGCCATCAATTAAACTTTCTAAATAACCAAAATCTTGATAACGGCCCTTGATTTTTAAAACCGGTTCGTTCGCATTAATGATATCACCATCATGTAACGCACTTATTTCTAACTTTTCTGGGTTTTTCGCAAATGTATGCAAAAGAGCAATCGATTCATCAATACCGGCGACCATAACATTATCTTTACGTTGGAAAAATTGCATCGTAACTGTTACATCCGGAAGATGCTTTTTAATTATTTCGTGGGTTTTAATAAAGTAATTCGCGGTATAAAAATGGTCTTTAATACTTTGGGGAAACTGGAACGTTTTATTCGTTAAACGAAAACTACGATCAACATCCTTTTGCTTGATTTCGAACATTTTATTACCTCCGATACTCACGGAACTTATTTATTTTATCCGCGTTTAAATCTTTTAACATATGAATTAACACCTTTTTTGCAGCCTTTATGTCAGAAGCGTCAACAATCGTCGCTGCTGTATGTAAGGAACGGGCGCAAATACAATGAGTGAGGGTTAAGACGCCCGCCCCATGTAAATGGAAGGCGCCAGCATCAGTGCCACCCATACTTGAATAATATTGATATGGTACTTTTACTTTATCAGCACTTTGTTCTTGATACGATAAAAGTTCGGGGAAAGCAATCATTGAGCGGTCTAAATAACGAATTAAGATGCCGCCTCCTAATTGTCCTTCTTCGGTTTTACTAATCGTATCGCGCGCAGGTGAGCAATCAAGGACAATCGCTAGATCTGGGTTAATAACGTCAGCAATTGTTTCAGCGCCACGTAAGCCAACTTCTTCTTGCACAGTCGCGCCAACATATAAATCATATGGTAAATCAATGTTTTGGAAATGACGTGCCATCTCAAGCATCATAAAGACCCCATAACGATTATCAAAGGCTTTCGCAAGTAATCTTTTCCCATCATTTAAGACATGGAAGGGACCATCAACGACCATCATTTGCCCCACTCTTACACCGCGCTCTATTGCATCGGTTTTCGAAGTAAAGCCAAAATCAAAGTCTAAGTCTTTAATTTGGATTTTGTCACTTGTGCCGCCTAAATGGGGGGCTAATGCACCAATACTACCGTTAAGTTTCGTGCCGTCATCAAGCGTTAAACGTACTCGTTGCGATAAAAGCGTGTTCACACTAATGCCGCCGCGCGCTTCGGCTTTTAAAATGCCATTATCTTGAATATCAAGCACCATAAAACCAACTTCATCCATATGGCTTGCGACCATAATGCGCGGAGCATTTTCCGTCTTTGCTTTTTTCAGTCCAAAGATAGATCCTAAGTTATCTTTAACTAACGTAAAGCCATAACGCAATAATTCTTCTTTAATAAATGCTGCTAAATGATGTTCTAAACCAGGGATAGCATCAATTTGTGTTACTTTTTCTAATAATTTTATTTCACGTTTTGTTAACATAAATCCACCTATTTCTTTCCAACTATTCTCTTTATTTTAACACCTTTTAAAGTGAATTTATTCTCATATTCAGTTTTAGCGTCAAAGTGCGCATCCCCTTTATAGTCTTTATTAAAAGTTATTTCTTTAAATGGGTAATTATTTAATACATCATACGAGTATTCAGCAAGGCCATCATTATCCGTTTTAAGAATAATAATTCCTCCCTTTTTAAGCACTCTATAATATTCATTCACGAATTTAGGATGCGTTAACCTTCTTTTTTCATGACGTTTTTTAGGCCACGGGTCACTATGGTTTAAAATAATGTAATCGACGGAATTATCTGGAATTAATGGCATAAGTAAAAGCGCATCAGCGTTAATAATATTAAAGTTTGATGGCAGCGACTCACTTAACTTCTCCGCAGCGACCGCTAAAACACTAGCGTTTAATTCGACCCCTAAAAAAGTAGTCTCAGGAAACTTAAAGACCATCGCCTTTAAAAAGTCCCCTTTCCCGACTCCTATTTCTAGGGCAAGCGGGTTTTTATTTTGATATTGTTTGTTAAAATCAAAACCTTCGAGATTTAGGCAAAAAGGAAGCGTAGCTAAATAGTCTTTAGCCCACGGCTTATGCCTTACCCTCATAATTTAGTTCCTAAATAATATATAGCGCGGGCGTATATTGCCATTTGCGCATAAAAGTCATCAATATAAATATGTTCGTTCGGTGAATGAATATCGCCAGAACGGCCTTTAAAAGCACTGCCAAAGGCGACGGTGTTTGGACATTCTTTAGCGTATGTCCCTCCGCCAATCGCTAACGGTTTACTATTAAAGTCACCCGTCTCATCTTGATAGGCCGAAAGTAAGGTTTTAATAAAGGCACTTTCCGGATCAAAAAGTAAATGTTTACTCGTTGATTTAACAGTTAAGTCCATCATTAATTCTTCACTTAACTTCGCTAAATGAGCGTCTAAATCAACATTTTCAGGATAACGGAAGTTCGTGACAAAGGTTAATTCGTTTTTGTCATAACTAATTAAACCTAAGTTATACGTTGAAGCACCTAAAAGTGGGGTTTCTAAATAACCGTTCATCGTTTTCCCACTTGGGTCTGCATATTTTTTCGCTAAGTTAGTAAGTAATGCTAAGTTATAAAACTCTCCTAATTCTTTAAACATAATTAAAGCGGCGTTTACACCAAGTTCTGGTAAACTACCGTGGGCACTTTCACCAAGGAAAGTAATTGTCATCTCTTTACCTTTTTTAATGACACTATAAGCAACTTCACGTTCATCGAGTACTTTTAATAAAGCTTCGTCTAACACTAAAGTAACTTCGGCTTTATCGATAACACTATTCGCCGCTTCGCCCCCTTTTATCTTTTTAATGGGACTTAGCTCAACCGCTTTAGTCGCTACAAAGTTTGTAATAGCTTTTTCACCATAAATTAAAGGAAATTCAGCGTCAGGCGTAAAACCATATTGTGGTGCCTTAGCGCCTCCTTCTTTAAAGTAATAACGCATACAGCTACTACCCCGTTCTTCGTCACCGCCAATGACAAGGCGGACACTATAGTTATTAATCATATTTTCTTTATATAACGCTTTGGCAGCGTAATAGGCAGCAATCGCTGGTCCTTTATCATCACTTGTGCCGCGCGCGTAAAGTTTACCGTCACGAATTTCGGCTGCAAACGGTGAACTAACCCAGTCGCCCGTTGCCGGAACGACATCAGCGTGAGCAAAAATACCGATATTTGGTAAGGATTTATCACCAAAATATATTTCAATCGCCCGCCCATCAATATCTTTAACTTCCAAGTTATCTTTAGTCGCTAACGCTTTTACAAACGCTAGTGCTTCACTAACCCCTTTACCATAAGGCATGGCTTTACTCACACTTTTTTCGTCATACACCGAATCAATATTTACAAAATCAATTAATGTTTGTAAACTCTCTTCTTTATAAGGATGAACTAAATCTTTAAATTGATTATCAACCATTGTATTATCCTCCACTTTCGCGTATTGTAATCTACGGTTTTCAAACTGTTTATATAAAGCGTTAAAAACAACTGGGGTAATAACGGTGCCTAAGACAACTTCGCCTAAGACAATAATGCCTAGAAACGGTAAAATCTCGGCCTTAAAAACATCAGTCGCTCTTATAAATAACATTGTTAAGACAAGCGCGGAATGAATTAAAATGCTAAGCGCCGAAAAAGGGAAAATTAAAATTCGTTTCGCCTTCGCTGAATATTTAGGGTTAAATAATACAATCGAAAGTAATCCAACAGCGACCCCAAAGACGATACGTGGTAAGACACTGACAAGGGGATCAACAAAGATCGCATCAAGCCCTTGCCCCCGCACAGACGCAACAATCATGGAGGATAAGCCAAAGGCGGTACCGTAGATTAAGCCCCGTTTCCACCCTAAAAGCGCCGCTCCTAAAATAACGGGAATTGGTAAGATGGTACCCGAAATTGGACCAATAACGATATAACCAATTGGCAAGATTGATAAAACAACTAAAATAGCAATAAATAAACCGTCAATTGTAATGTCGGTCACTAATTTACTATTTCTCATAACTATTTTTCTCCATAATCTTTAATAATCCGTAATGCACGAGTGCAGGTTCATATTTATAGTCTTTTTGCACGATATCTTTAACGTATTCAGCGTTTCCGCCCGTTAAAAGAATCATTGGTTCTTGGCCAACTTCTTTTTGAATTAAGGAAACAAAACCTTCAATTTCACTAAGTAAGCCATACAGCGCCCCACTAGCGAGGGCATCTTTCGTATTTTTACCGATGACATTTTTCGGGACAAAGAACGGAACACTTAAAAGTTGATCAGCGTCACTAATAAGGGCGTCAAAACTTGTTTTAAGTCCCGCACTAATCGCCACACCGTGAAAGACACTTTTTTCATCTACATAAATGTATTTATTCGCGGTGCCTAAATCAATGATAATAAAAGGACCAGGTCCAAACTTAAAAGCACCGGCCGCACAAGCGACAATATCAGCGCCGACTTCCAGCGGATGATCGACTTTTAAAACAATCCCGGTTTTAATTCCTGGTTCAACGACGATAACTTCGGTCGCAAATAATGCTTCAAGCACTCTTTTTAAGATTAAAGTTAAAGAGGGCACAACACTGCCAATAATCGCTTTTTTAATAACTAAATGTTCATCAAAGTGGGCTAGTAAATTGCCTAATGTTAAATAATAATGGTCATACTGTTCATTTTTACGAGTTTCAAACGCAAATGTTTTAATGATGGTGTTATCTTTAAAAAGTGCAACCCCAATGACACTATTGCCAATGTCAACTGTTAATTTCATAATACCTCCGCTCCATTCTTACTTTGTAAGTAACGGGCACTAATATTTTAATACACAAATTAGGAAACGACAATGTTAACGATTTTGTTCGGGACAACGATAACGCGTCTTATCGTCATTCCCTCGATAAAGCGTTGGACATTTTCAAGCTCAAGCGCCATTTGTTCAAGCTTTTCTTTACTTTCATTTAATGAAACTTTCATTGTTGCCCGTAGTTTACCGTTTACTTGCACGGCAATTTCTACTTCGTTGACGACAAGTTTTGCCTCGTCATACGTCGGCCACGCTTCATAAGTAATTGTGCCGACATCACTAAACTGACTATAAAGTTCCTCGCCTAAGTGCGGGGCGATAGGATAAATCATTTTAATTAAGCCAATTAAATACGGTTTATATACTTCTTTCGCTTTATAAATATCGTTAACTAAAATCATAAGTTGGGCAATCGCCGTGTTAAAAGCAAGTTTTTCAAAGTCTTCGGTTACTTTCTTCACGGTGTAATGATAAGAATAATCTAATTCCCCGCTATTCGTGTCAACAAGCGGGGTCGTGAATTCATTTGTGAAAATACGGGCGACCCGGTTTAAGAAACGAAGCGCTCCTTCTAAGCCAGTTGTCGACCACGGAAGACTTGCTTCTAAGGGCCCCATAAACATTTCATAAAGCCGTAAAGCATCAACGCCATACTTTGCAATAATATCATCCGGATTAACGACATTACCGCGTGACTTCGACATCTTTTCACCCGTTTCGCCTAAAATCATCCCTTGGTGGAATAACCGTTTAAATGGTTCTTCGGTGGTCACGATGTTTTGATCATATAAAAACTTATGCCAAAAACGTGCGTAAAGTAAATGGAGTACCGCATGTTCAGCGCCCCCAATATAAAGATCAACGGGAAGCCAATGTTTAATAAGTTTTGGGTCGGCAATCATTTTATCGTTATGTGGGTCTAAATAACGAATATAATACCAACAACTTCCCGCCCATTGCGGCATCGTATTTGTTTCACGCTTTACACTTTTTCCGTTATATGTTGTATTAACCCAGTCAGTAGCTAAAGCAAGCGGGGATTCCCCGGTGCCGGACGGTTTATATTCTTTTAAATCAGGTAAAGTAAGCGGCAAATCTTCTTCTTTTAATGCTGTAAATTTATTATTTTCATCAATGACAATTGGAATTGGTTCACCCCAATAGCGTTGTCTAGAAAATAACCAATCACGAAGTTTATAGTTCGTTTGTGTATACCCTAAACCGTGTTTCGTTAAGTATTCATTTAATACTTTTTTACTATTTTCAATGTTTAAGCCATTAATTAAAGGACTATTAATGTGGGCAGCGTCTTCAATAAAGGCATTTTCACTAATATCGCCAACAAGTACTTGCTTTAGTGGCAAATTATGTTTTTTAGCAAATTCATAATCGCGTTCGTCATGCGCCGGTACGGCCATCACCGCCCCTTCGCCGTAACTTCCTAATACATAGTCAGCGACGTAAAGCGGGATTTTTTCTTCGTTCAGCGGATTAATCGCGTATGCCCCTAAAAAGACACCACTTTTATCTTTACTAAGCTCGGTCCGTTCTAAATCACTTTTTGTCGCTGCTTTTTCAACGTATTTTAATACTTCAGCTTTTTGCTCCTTACTCACAAGCACATTTACTAATGGATGCTCCGGGGCAAGCACGGCGTACGTCGCTCCATAAAGCGTATCAACACGCGTCGTAAAGATTTTAAAGGTTTCTTTATGGTTAAAAACTTTAAATATGACGATGGTACCTTCACTTTTACCAATCCAGTTTTTTTGCATTTCTAGCGTTGAAGCTGGCCAATCAAGCCCTTCAAGATCAGTTAATAAGCGATTCGCGTACGCGGTGATTTTTAAAAGCCATTGCCGCATTGGCATCCGAATAACGGGAAAGCCCCCGACTTCACTTTTACCTTCAATTACTTCTTCATTAGCTAAAACTGTGCCTAAAGCTGGACAAAAGTTCACCGGAATATTATCAACATAGGCTAAATCATTATTAAATAATTTGGTGAAAATCCACTGGGTCCATTTGTAATACGTAGGATCCGCGGTACTTATTTCTTTGGAAAAATCATAACTAAAGCCGAGCCCTTTTAATTGACGGCGAAAGTTCGCGATATTTTTATTCGTAAATAAAGCGGGGTGATTATTTGTTTTAATCGCATATTGCTCGGCTGGTAGTCCAAAAGCGTCATAACCAATGGGGTGTAAGACATTATAGCCTTGCATTCTTTTAAAACGAGCAATAATATCCGTGGCCGTATACCCTTCAGCGTGCCCAACGTGCAGTCCTTCGCCTGACGGATAAGGGAACATATCTAAAACATAATATTTAGGTTTACTAAAATCATAAACATCCGTAAAGAAAGTATTATTATCTTCCCAATACTTTTGCCATTTCTTTTCTACTTCTTTAAAGTTATAAGCCATAAATACCTCCAAAAATAAAAGGTGCTACCTAAGGGCGAAATTTCGCGGTACCACCTTATTTTATTACTTCATTTTCCTATTAATGCTAGGGACAGCGATAGGCGAAGGTGAGACGTAACGTAGTTACTTATTCTTCGCTCGCAAAAGAATTATATCATAAATTTACTTTTCAATACTTTGATATAACGCTAAATACTTTTTCGATGCTTCAGCCCAGTTATTGATTTTGCGCATCGCATTACGACGTAAACGACGATGGACTTTTTGGTTTTTGTATTGGAGTAAGGCGTAGTTTGTTGTAAGCTTCATCCAATATTCATCATATTTATCAAAACTATAGCCATCGGCGACATCACTATTTGTGCCGTCGTAGCCAATAATCGTATCTTTTAAGCCACCAGTGGCGCGCACAATTGGTAATGAACCATAACGTTGGGCAATCATTTGTCCAATACCACACGGTTCAAATAAACTTGGCATAAAGAAGAAATCACTCGCCGCATAAACGCGGTGGGCTAAGCTATTGTTATAACCAATGTAAATCGCCATTTGTGACGGATAAAGCGCCCGTAAGCGTTCAAGTTCTTGTTCATAGCCGTATTCACCATTGCCAACGACGACGACCGCGCCGCCACCATTAATGACTTCAACGATCGCAGGAATGACTAAATCAAGCCCTTTTTGCCACGTTAAACGGGTAACCATCGCAAAAAGTGGGGCGCTTGGATCAACCGTTAAATTAAGTTCTTTAAATAACTCCGCCTTATTAAGGGCTTTTGGTTTCATGTTTTGGACATGGAAGTTATGGGGAATATATTTATCAGTCGCCGGATTAAATTCATCATAATCGATACCATTTAAAATGCCGCTAAAGTCTTTTTTACGTAACTTTAAAATGCCGTCCAGCCCCTTCGAGCCTTCGGGGGTTAAAAGTTCTAAGGCGTGAGTGGGACTAACGGTGTTTATTTTATCAGCAAAGACAATCGCCGCCTTTAAGGCGTTAACTTTATCACGATAACGAAGGGTGCCGTCATCAAAGTATTCTTTGCGAATATCGTATAAGTCTGGTAATAAGTCAGGATGGAATTCTCCTTGGAAGGCTGGGTTATGAATTGTGACCACAAACTTCATATTTGCAAAAAACTTCGTGCGCGCATTTTGAATTTTAATAAGCGCGGGAATCATGCCGCCATGATAATCATGAACATGAATAACATCTGGTTTAAGTTTTAAGGTTTGTAGCATATTACGGACAGCGACACTAAAGAAAGCAAACCGTTCCGTATCATCTTCATAACCATAAAAGCCGTCACGGCCAAAATAGTATTCGTTTTCCACTAAATAGAAAGTAATCCCATCAATAAAGGTTTTATAAACTTTGGCGTTTTGAAAGCGCCAACCAAGCGGTACTTGGACATTAGCAAGAAAGCGGATTTCACGGTCGGGAAAACGTTTTATGTTGCCGTAAAACGGCATCACGACACTTACTTCTTCACCAAGAATTGCTAACTCTTTTGATAAAGAGTAAACGACATCAGCGAGCCCTCCAGTTTTTGCTAACGGCGCACTTTCACTCGCTACCATTAAAATTTTCATTATACTTTGTCTCCTTTCCGTACATATAAAATATCATTAGGAGTGCCACTTAATTCAGTGGCAATCGCCACATCAGCGGCTTTATCAATAATCGCGTGACTTATTGTTTTATCACGACGAATAATCGAATCAGTGAAAATAATCGAGTTTTCGACAATCGCTCCTTCTTCGATTTTAACGTTCCGCGATATGATGGCGTTTTTAATCGTGCCTGCAATAAGCGAACCGTTAGCGATAAAGGCGTTATTAACGTGCGCTGTTTCTTCGTATTTTGCCGGTGGCGTATCATGGGTTACGGTATAAACAGGCCAATTAGGAATAAAGAGTTGACGCCGGACTTTGTAGTTAAGTAATTCAAAACTATAATCAAAATAATGTTGATAACTATCAATACACCGTAAGTAGCCTTCATAAGCATACGTATCAACGCGTAAGCCGTTCATTGCTTGATAAGCGACAATATCACTTAAGGTATAAAAGGAACTAATGCGTTGAGCTTCATTTATTAAAAACTTAAAGGTGTCTTTATTAAAGACGTAAATTTCTAAAGCGATAAGTCGTTCATTTTTCTCGCCCTTATTGCGCGAGAAATTAATAACTTGACCATCACTATTTAATTCATAAATACCGCGACCGATAAATTCGGTTTTGGCGTTATTAACTTGTTGATAAACAGCGGTCACCAAACTTTTATTAGCGATATGTTCTTTAATAATCGGCCGGAAGTCAAGCGGTAAAATAAAATAACTTGGCGCGACAACGACAAAGTCGGGATCAGTTTGGTCTAAAATCCAGTCATTGAAGCGAATATTTGCAATATCAGTGTTATAACGCGGTCCCGCTTTCGAACCACCTTCGTTATACGCGACAATTTCCATGCCAATTTTCGTATTAATGTTAAAAGTGTTCCGACTTCCTAAATGTTTTAACACTGAATGGGGATGCGCGTCGACAAGCGACACAATACGATCAAAGCCCGAATTACTAAAATTAGAAAGCATAAAGTCCATAAAGGCATAACGCCCTAAAAAGCTAACGACCGCACTCGACCGATTACGGGTTAAAGGACCAAGACCGGGGGCGTGGTGTAAATTTAAATACGCTAAAACTTTCATATTATTTCACTCCTCCTTGATGTACTAAGACGACTTTTTCACCTTCCGGGTTAATAATTGTATCGTCTTCAATCGTAATATCATTAATGACAATTGCTTTATTAATAACGACATTACGACCAACATTAACACCGGGCATAATAACGCTATTCGTCACCCGGGCACCATTTTCAATAAATACTTCATTCGAAATGATTGAATGATCAACTTCTCCTAAAATAATTGCCCCTTGATTAACGACACTATTGGTGACACGCGCTTTTTTACCAACATAATGGGGCACACTATTTGTGTCTTCACTAAAGATGCGGAAATGGTGTTTATCAACAGTGTAAAAATCCTCATCCATCGACGCAATTAAATCCATATTCGCTTCCCACAGTGAATCAATCGTGCCAACATCTTTCCAATACCCTTCAAAACGGTGAACGTAAAGTTTCCGTTTCTTTGCTAAAAGCGTCGGAATAATGTTTTTACCAAAGTCATGTTCACTAGTTTCGTCTTTGGCGTCAGCGATTAAGCTTTGTTTTAAAACGCGGTAATTAAAGATATAAATACCCATGCTCGCAAGCGTTGATTTTGGATTCCGTGGTTTTTCTTCAAACTCGGTAATACGGTCATTTTTATCAACGCTTAAAATGCCAAAGCGTTTTGCTTCTTCAAGCGTAACATCTAAAACAGCAATTGTTAAATCCGCTTTATTATCAAGATGGGTTTCAAGCATCTTTGCATAATCCATTTTATAAATATGGTCACCACTTAAAATAAGAACGTTTTCCGGATCAAAAGAATCAATAAATTCTAAGTTTTGATAAATAGCGTCTGCCGTGCCAATAAACCAATTACTGCCGCTTTCTGTTTGCCGTGGCGGAATGGCAACGGTGCTACTTCTTACGCCATTTAACCCCCATTTTTCCCCATTACCAATATAACGACTTAAGTTAATCGATTCATATTGAGTAACGACGCCAACGGTATCAATTCCGGAGTGGGCACAATTAGATAATGGGTAATCAATAATGCGATACTTTCCTCCAAAATGGACCGCCGGTTTTGCGTCTTTACGTGTTAGTTCGTAAAGTCTAGTTCCTTTTCCACCAGCGAGGATCATTGCAACGAGTTGTTTTGACATTTTACCTCCTTTGGTCAAGCATGACGTTTAATATTTGTTGTATTAGTAATAAATTATTAAGCCTTTCAATATAGTATTCATCACTGTAATTTTCATTAAGGCGTAACGGTGCCCGCTCATAGTATTTATCAATGAGTAAAAATTCATCAGTGTACGTCGCCACATATTGATAATGACCATCACGGATTTGCAATATGTCAATAAGGCGACTTTCTAATTCTCTCCGCAAATATATTTTAACATTAGTTGGCCCTTTAAGGGCATAATAGTTTAATTTATAAGACGAAACAAAAGCGATTTTCTCAATTTGTTCATCTTTATACATCATTGGTGGAGCAAAGTTGTTATTATTTACTTGTAAATAGTAGGGACATTCTTTCTGTGGGATGTGAATAATCGCAAACACATTTTCGCCATCTTTATAATATAAAACATGAATTAACCGTTTATCGTATTCATAACGACCGATTTGATAAATCGCGCCATTTTTAAAGATTGCTGCTTCGCTTAATAACGTTTCATAATCAAAGTTTTGCACCCCCATCGTATTAGGGATTAGTTTCAGTCCCGCCACCTTTGCTGCCTTGAAAAATGTTAAATAAAGTTCTTTTTGCAAGTAATTAAAGTGCAAAGGGTAAAAGATAACGATAAATAGTAAGTATAAAAAGAGAATCCCGCCCCCAACTGGTGGCACTAAACTTTTCAAAAAGGGGCTCAGCGGAATAAAAGTATATAAACTTATAAAAAAAAGACCAAGAAGCGCGAAAAAAGTAAGGGCGGTAAAAAGACTGACGTGATATTTATTACGCAGTTCTAAATGTTCGCGTTTAATTGTTTCGGCAAAAGTTTGCTTCATAAGTTCCTTTCTAGGTTAAATCTTCTTCACGGGCAAAAAGTTGGACTTGGCTAAAGTTTTTACCCCGTAACACGACCAGTGTTTCATCAACAAGTGGGCTAATGTCCCCCACTTTATCACTCGGCGCACTTATAATTGCTTGTAAGCCAAAGCGCCGTAATAACCGAATCGCTTCTTTAATACGCCCACTATCCATCTTTGAGAACGCTTCGTCAAAGATAATAAGCCGGGCACTATTACTTAGTTCACCCGGTTCATTAACACGGTAGAGATAGGCAAAACTAGCGAGGACACTAATGTAGAACGGGGTTTGCGTTTCGCCCCCTGACTTCTTCATCAGCATGCGGGAAAGCCGTTGTTCATTGCCATCTTTATCTTTAACAATTAAGTCAAAGTCTAAGTAATTACGGTAATCGGTAAATTTTTCAACATTTGCGAGCACCGCGGCGTTTTTATCGCCGTCGCCAGCTAAGACAATTTGCCCGAATAAATCTTTTAAGACATCTTCGTATTTTGTAAAGAATTCACTGTCGTCATCTGTTACTTCTAAGAGTAAGTCATCTTTAATCATGTCGTAATACGGGCGATATAAAGTGCTTGGCCGTACGGTGAATTGATAGGAGTCTTCACCGAAAGTTGATGTACTTAAAGCGATATTAAGTTCAGCAATTTGATCTTCCACGGTTTCGATGGCACTCCGTAATTTACTAATGAAGTCATCTTTAAATTGTTTGACCGCTTTTTGATAAGCGTCATTAATTTTAATTTCATATTCTGGTAATTTAACTTCCAGTAAATCATTTAGTTCACTATCGAATTGATCGTTATGCGTAACTTCGGTTTCAAATGTTAAGCGATAGTCGACAACATATTCTTTCCGTAATCTTTTCACTTGGTTAAAGACACTATTTGCTAAATATAACGCTGTTGAATAAGCATTACGGAATTCACTATTAATTTCAAGCGGGGTTTTCCCTTCGGCAATTAAGTTTTGGAAAAATGGTTCGGCGACATCTTCAACGAAGAAAGCATCATAATTTTCATCAAGCTTTGTTTGCCGTTCATTAATGATTTGTTTTGTTTCGGGAATACGCTCGGTTTTGAGTAAGCTCATATTCGTATTAATCGTCCCCCGTTCTTCGGCGAGTAAGCTTTTTTGTTCTTCAATGCCTTTAATATCGGTTTCCACTAAGTTAATACGGCGGTGAATTCCTTCAATGAGGGTTAAGTCATGACGGCCGAGCTCTTCTTCATAAAAGCGTACACTTTCCGCTAATGCTGGTAATTCTTGGATGCGTTTTACTTGGCTGCCAAGGGCACTGATTTCATTTGTGTTAACGATTTCGATATCATTACCATACCGTAATGTATTAAATAATTCTTTATAAATATTAAGTTGGACACCGTGAGCGGCTAGTTCAGCTTTTTTCGCGTTAACTTCCCCTTCTTCGACTTTACGACCAATAAACTTTTGCGCGTAGTTACGCGGATTAATGCGTCCAAACGTAAAGTTACGATATAAATCAGTGTCTGGAGTAATGCCGTTACCGCTATTGCGCGCTTCTTGAATCGTATTACATTTTTGTAAGCGGCCGAGTAAAAAGTCAACGTAAGCACGGGCGCCGACATGGTCGGTTAAGATTTCTTCGGCAAGAGAATTTTTACTAGCGCTAAAACGCCGTTCAATAATTTGATCAACGTCGACTAAGTTTGTGCCATAGAAGTTATATGTTTGTAAAAGGCCCTTAAGGATGTCATAAGCATCAAGGAAATATTGCCCTTCGACAAATAAATAAAAGCGTTGCGCTCCTAAATAACCTTCAATAGCGTTCGTCCATTTCGGGTTTTTAATATCAATTAAGTCACTAAAGATCATCACTTCGACCGGATGGCCATACTTCGCGCTTAAGCGGTTTTGCAACTCATTACGCACTTGGACGAGACTATATTCATACGGTTTGCCCCCACCGCGTAAATCAATTTCTTGTTGTTTTAAGATGGCTTCATTTGCTTCGTAATCAGTAATAAGGCGACCAAGGGTTAAGGTAAAGGCAGCAAGATTTTGTTTGAAACTAGCTTGTGCAGTACGCCATTTCGTTAAGATATCTTCGCCTAGTTCATTAATATCCCGTCCTAAAAGTTCAGTAATGGTGTTATTAATTTTAATGATGGCTTCCGCACTATCTAATAATTCATCAAGACTAAAGAGTCCGTCTTTTTTAAAGCGTTTTGTGTCTTGCTTCGTTAAACTCGTAATGACATCATTAGCGATTTTATTAAAGGTCATAACATAACGTTCTAAGTCACTTCTTACTTGCATATTTAAGAAGTTTAAACTTTTAATCTTTTCTTCGGCGACTTTTTTATGTTCATTAATTTCATCGGTAATGCGATATGTATCATTGGTTGAACTATCTTGAATAAGTTTAATCTTCCGTTTGTTAAGTTCGGCTAAGTTAATGTCAAGATCAGCGAGTTCACTTTCAATGTCGCCAAGTCTTTTCGCATAGCCTAAATATTGCTTATTAAACGTTTCTAAACGATTTAAATCATTTTGCAATGTTGATTTTTCAAGCACATATTCACTTAAGGTTTGTTTTTCTTTATGTTCTTTATAGACGAGATAATTTTTATTAATTTCACTTAAGCGTTCAACTTTATAACGCATTAACGCGGCTTCATCTTCTAACTTTTTATATTGGAGGATGTTATCTTGCATCGGGCCAATATCAATATTTTTTTGCGATTCGGTAACGTATTCGGTAATAAACGTCGTAATATCAGTAATTGGCGAGAAACTAACAGCTTTTTTAAATAAGTTAAAATACTTATCTTTTAAGTTACCTAGCACCTTTTTAAGATGGTCTTGATATTGCCGGTTTGTATCAAAGAATTTATATTTACCAGCGTATTCGCTTTGGAATAATTTATTAAGCGCTTTATATTCAAGCGGTACATTATCAACGATAAATTCATTTTCCGGCATTTTCGCATTTAAATAGAAATAGCGATGATCATAACCACCATCATCATAAACATCAAAGACAATACCAATATTAAAGAATTCATCCTTAACATCATCATAGAACTCTAAGACGATATAACTTGTAAAGCGGCCATTACGTAAATAATGGAAGCCCCCTTCAAGCGTGTCTCCTAATTCACCACGTAAATAACCACGTAGTGTCCGGTTACTTTTTTCGGCAGCGGCTTTATTGAAATAACGGCCTGATGTATCGCCTAAAAGCACGACTTGCATCGCGTCGATAATCGTACTTTTCCCACTGGCGTTCATCCCCGTTAAAAAGACAATCGGTTCAATATTTAATGTTTGATTCCAAAAATAATGCCAGTTAATTATTTTGACTGTTCGTAATAGTTTCATTATGCGTTACTTCCTTCCCCGCTATCTCGGAGCGCTAGTTTTTCTAAAGCTTGACTAATGGCGACAATTTTATCGTTATCAACGGCAAAGGTAATCGACGGTAATAAATAGAAAGTTACGTTTCCTTCATCATATGTGCCGGAAACCCGCGCGATAATGTTATGATTGGCGATTTCTTTAAGGGCACGCCCAACGAGGCGACCCGTTAATTTTTTATTAGGAATTAAAATGCCGCGGTCATGCATTACTTTCATGACAAGTGGCGTCGTTAAGTAAATTGAATCGCCAATATGGCCCCCTTCTTTCTTTTCTTCTTCATAAATTAAGCGTAATACGAAAAGAATTAGGCTCACTTCGCGGTCAAAGCGTAAGCGATTATGATCATATTCATTTACGAGGCTAAAGACTCCTAAAATTAAATCTTTATCAACCCGCCAGCCGCTATAACTTAAATAATCGTTTATTAAATCAAAATGGCGTTCTATAAAACGGTAAGTGGGGTTAATTTTAATTGTTTTCTCGCGGCGATCAAATTCATCACGGACGATAAAACTTGTTAATAGTAATTGGTTAATGGCTTTGGCGAACGCTTCTTGATCAGCGCGCGTCATTTTTAAAATGGCTTCTTCAAACATTAGAGGGCTAATTCCTTTCTGATAAATCGTAAGTTTGGTAAGCGGTAGCCGTGGCTACTAACTTTCCCAGGATCTGATTCAACGATATAAAAACATTGTTCGTCATTTGTTTTAATAGTCGCTAAAATTAAAAGCAAAAATGCTTCAAAAGTAGGTAAGGGGATATCTTTAATGTGCACTTCACTATCTTCACCAAACGCTAAGTCCATAAAGTCAAAGATTTCATCATTGCTATATTGACTACTCGTTTGCTCTAAAAAGTGTTCCATTAAGGCGTCACGGACATCATCAAAGTCCGTTAAAGATAGCGGTAATGAATCACGCCGTAATTCGCGAACAATCGGCAATGTTATACTATCGGGATTAACATAACCGTGGCGATTAAATTTAATTGATTCGGCTAGACCATTTAATATCGGGCTTACACTTGCCCCTTTACTAAATGTTTCAGCATATGTTTTAAAGATAAAGTCAAGATGGCCTTTAACCGACTTATCAGCACTATTTAAATATAAGATTTTGGTGGCACTTGCTTTTGTGTATTCGTGGTGTTTTTGATCAATTTGCGCAATCGTATCATTTACTCTTTCATACATATCGCTAATATAGTTAATCTTATTAATAATATCGGCTTCAGCGGCCGCTTTATCTTTATGGCGACTCCACATTAAAGCTTGATTGACAAGTTGCATGCGAATTTCATCGTCATAAAGCCACTTTTGTAATATTTGTAAAATTGGCCGTTTAAATTTAGCGACACTATCAAACGTTTTAAGCGGGTGATAATAACGGTCACTAACTCGCGTTTTATAGTGATCAAAATAATCACTTAATATATTGTTTGTACTAAATACTTTTCCGAGGCGATTTTGAAAAATACGAATGCTATGGGCTAACGTAATGAGTTCCACGTTTAACGCTTTCGTGTTTTCAAAAGCCCGCACTAAAGTTGCATACATAAATTCATCACGCATTTCGTCTTCAAGTGCAAGTTCACTATACGTTGCGTGCACAAGACTTACGTATTCAGCCGTACTTTCTTTCACTAAACTATTTATAAGGGCGAGCATATTAATGCTATAACTAGGTAGGGCAATATATTCTTCGAAGTTTTCAGGATTAACTTCAACATCAATCCACCCGCATTCTTCTAAACGGCGCACGATAAAACTAGCCTTATCGCTATGGTCGACTATTTCGTCTTCTTCAAGTTCTTCTTCAGCAGCAATATCAACAGTAAGCGCTAGTTCGCTTAATCGTTCTTTTAAATTACGAGTGAATTCATTCTTTTTAATAAATAAATCGTTATCTTCAATTGAGCGATGTAAAAGGAGCAGAGCTTCAGCGTATATCTCTTTATTTTTACTTGCTAATATTGAAAAAAAGTTATTGGGAATAATTGTAAAGAGGCTCAAAAAAAATTTCTCCTTCATTCATATGTTTTATATTATCATATAAAAAGGGCAAAGGGTATTAAAACTAGTATAATAAAGGGGAAATATTTAAATATTTACGTAATCATTTGAAAGGAGACAAAAAGTGGCTAATTATCAACTATCTCGCGAGCAAGTTCGCGCCCTTTTAAAAGATAATATTCAAATCTCACCAAATAGTGATGAAAAAGTTGACTACTTTCGCAACGCCATCAAAAATGCCTTCCCCGAATACCGCAAACAGTTTGGAGCAAAAAAAGAAGACTTCTTCCTTTTCGCGAACCGCGTCATCATGCGCCATAACCATAAAATTAAATCAAGTAGCCCGCAATATTTAAAAACATATTTTAAAGGAAATGAGCACATCAATGACATAATCAAAGGCGTCATTAAAAGTGAGGAAGCAAAAAATGATCCCGACCACATCTTCACTCGTGACCAAATCATTGATCCCATCATCATGGAGTTTGAAAATTTAATTAATCGTCGTTATCATCGCTTTAAAGCCGTGGACACGAAAGATCAAAATTTAGCGACCCATATATTATATATGATGACAGAGCGCTTCTTTAATGAATTAATAAGCGGCCTTATACTTCTTGAACGGGAGTTTTATAATGATGCTTTTATTATATGGCGCAGTTTATTGGAAACAACAACTAATTTATTAATTTTAGAACGTAATCCTCACCTTAGTGGAAAGTATAATGAAAGACGGATTATCGCGCTCACGCGTGCTCGTTTATTAAACGCTAGTACCAAAGATAAAATAAGTAAGAGTAAAGAAGCATTAAAGCATGCAGGACGCGGCAACTTACCGTGGCATATTGCCGAACGCTTTGGCTGGGCGGGCGAATTAATTGGTCCGGGCGAAGAATACTCTTTAAAAACATTATTAGAAAAAGTTAATCTCGGTGAATTATATCCCCATTACGCCTTTGCAAGTCTTTTCGTCCATGAATATTTAATAAGCGCCGAAGATTTACGTATCGGCATTGATTTTGATCGCTATTTATTAACGCTTTATTTTAAAATATATGAGTTAGTGCGGGTGTTAATTAGTAAACACTTCACTAATGACTTAAATGATGCGAAAAAGTTGGAAGGAGGAATTCGCACTTTCGTTAGCAGCTTCAGTGGCCGCTTTAATGACTTTAGTCGCGATATTCAAAATTCATGAATAAAAAAATATACACAAGTTTTAAAGGATTACTTATCATTTACTTACCAATCTATCTATTAGTGTCAATTATTTTCTATTTAATTACTGGCATTACTTTCCCACCGACTTTATATCATTATTTAGTGCTTCTAATTTGGACGGTAACTACAGTAATTTATTTAATAATCGGTTATAAAAATAGTTATTACGAAATAACAAAGCATGAAATTGTCCATCATAAAGGGCGTAATACTTTATATTATCCTTTTAAAGACATCATCTATATTGATGAAGCATATAGTGAAAAAAAGTTAAGTATTCGCTTTGTCACCCGCAAAGGGGACGAACGCTACTTAGCACATGACCCTAAAAAGCTCGTTTATAAAGCGATGAAGGAAAAGGTGGAAAAGTATTGGTCACTTGATGAAATAAAAAAACAATTCCCAAGTTTAAAACTTTAAGCTGTACGCACTAATAAAAGTAGTTCTTTTAATTCTTTAATACTATATGTATTTTTTTCATAATTATAAGCGTCGCCCATCCCTACTGCGATAAAGCCTCCGGCAAGCGCCGCGTCGATACCGGCTTTTGCGTCTTCGACGACAATACATTGTTCTGGTTTTAAAAGTGGCCGCATGCGGAGGCCAAACGCGCGATTATTGTAAATCGACATATGGGGATAAAGAGCATAACTTTGAAACACCATGGCAAGATCACGTTCTTTCGGGGTTAAGTTATTAACGATTTCGCCATTAATAAAAAGGGTGCCGTGACTTATATCTTCTAAGCCCGCGAGCATCCGTAAAGTAGTCGACTTCCCGCAGCCTGAAGGGCCAACTAAAACAATAAACTCATGCTTATAAATATCTAAATTAAAATCAATAACTGCTTTGACACCATTTGGATAGACCTTATTGACATCGACAAAACTAATAAATGGTAAACTCATAATAAATTCCTTCTATCAATATCTTACTTTATATACTTTATATATAAAAAGAGTGAGCCGCTAATTACACTATTTTGCAATATTTTCGACAATAAAAGCGAAATAATTTATAGATTTATTATCATAATAAGTGATATATTTATAAAAGGGAACTACTCCTAACGTAGTGTATAAATAGCGTTAAAATTAACTTTTATTATTTATAATAACTCCATAAACTACACTATGACGAAGAAAAAGGTAAAAAAGTGTATTCTTTTGGTTGCAAATTAAATTTATTAATGGTATTCTTAACAAGCATTTATTGAATGGGGAGGAAAAAAGCATGGCAAGATATTGTCCAGTCTCTGGCAAAGGACCCTTAAGTGGAAATAAACGCAGTCACTCATTACGCGCGACTAGACGGCGCTGGGGCGTCAACTTACAAAACTTCCAAGTCGAAGTGGATGGTAAAATCCAAACCGTTAAAATGTCGGCAAGAGCGTATCGCAGTCTTAATAAGTCCGCTAGAGGATAAAAAAACAACTCACAACTAGTGAGTTTTTTTTATTGCGTAAACTTCTTCTTCTATCTAAAGAAAAGAAAAACATACATTAATATAAACTGTACGAACTGTAAAATAATAAAGCCCCATTCATAAAGCGCAAGCAAGAAATAACGTGGTCTTAAGATTAAAACTGTCCCATCTTGCTGTAATACTTTATCCATAATCGGCCACCGTCTTAAGCGTGAATTAAATAGTAAAATTAAGCCAATGAAGGCAAGGACATAATTTACAATCGCAAACGGTAAACTTTGAGTCCCGTAAATATTAATATGAACAAAAATACCAAAAGCAACAAAACTAGTAACGACACTTAACGCTTGGACGACGAAGACAAAAATGTGGCGCTTTACTTCAAATACTTTAATAAAGAAAAGAAGATAAAGCATAATCGCGCTTAAAGTAACACTCGCCACTAAAAGATATTCATACCAATAAATAAGTTGCGGTAAATAATTAAAGGCAAATAAGACTTGCGCTAAAATAACACCAAAAATCAAAATGTAATGATAATGAATATATTTTTGATCAACGCCTTGGACTAGTTCAAACGGCAATTCATTGCGGAATGAATATTTCCGCCCTTGTTTATAGCGATACATCGTTAATTGAAAAATAAGGGTAATAATAAAAAGGAACACCCCGATAAAAAAGGAAACGTGTAAAACGCTATCACCCATTTTTAAGTCCCTTTATTCTTTCTTTTAAATCATCTTTACCAAATAAATAAGAACCGGCGACTAAAATATCAACTCCTGCTGCAGTGCAAAGTCGTCCTGTTTCTCCATTAATACCGCCATCGACTTCAATTAAGTATTTATAATTCTTGTCTTTTTTAAGATTCGCTAAATATTTTATTTTTGTTAAGGCACTATCCATAAACTTTTGCCCACCAAAGCCCGGTTCAACTGACATAATAAGCACTAAATCAAGTTCTAATAAAAATGGCAGTAAAACTTCAACTTTCGTAGTTGGTTTAATGCTCAGTCCGACTTTAACATTTTCAGCTTTTAGTTTGTGAATAAGCGCTAATACTTCTTCATCACTCTTCATCGCTTCATAATGAAAAGTAATAATATCCGCGCCCGCCTTAATAAACTTAAAAGCAATAAACTCGGGATTAGTCACCATTAAGTGAACATCATAGACAAAATTATAACTAGGTTTTAATGATTCAAGCACAGGTACACCAAAGGAAAGATTAGGAACAAAATGACCATCCATTACATCAAAATGGAGATATTCAATACCGTTTTGCTGGAGTTTTGTAACTTCTTCATCTAACTTTTTAAAATCAGCAGCTAAAAGTGAAGGCGCTATAATAATATCTTTTTGCATTAATAATCCTCACGTATATGTTTTAATTCTCCACTTATTGTAGCATAGTTTTCATAGCTTTGCGTACTTATTACACCAGCGGCCACTAACTCTTTTATGTAGCATCCGCTTTCACTTAAATGGAGACAATCATTAAATTTACAGCGCCCTAAAGCTATTTTAAACCCGGGGAAGTTTTCCGCTAAATCACCTTTTGTAAGCGGCAAGTCAAACGAAGAAAAACCCGGAGTGTCAACAATATACCCACCTTTATACGGAAGCATAATGACTTCTTTTGTAACATGGCGACCACGGTTGACGTTAATGGCAAACTTACCAATTTCACGGTCGTGATCAGTTAAGGCATTAATAAAACTAGATTTGCCAACACCTGATTGCCCCATTAAGGCGACAACTTTATTTTTTAAATATGCTTTAACTTCTTCAAATCCTTCTTCCGTTTTATTGTTTACACTGAAACTTTTGACGTTTAGTTTATCTAAACTAGTTTGAATTTCAAAAAGCAATTTTGTATCTTCTAACTTATCTTGTTTCGTAATGATAACGAGGGGCTTAATCTCGGCAAAATTAGCGTAACTTACAAACTTTTCCACTAAAAAGAGACTAAAATCGGGTTGCACCATCGACATAACGATAAGCACAATATCGACATTAGCGATCGGTGGTCTTATTAAAAAGTTTGTGCGCGGATATAATTTATTAATTACTTTATTTTTAGTATCAATATCAACATAATCACCAACATAAATCGTTTGTCGTGATTTAATTAAGTTACCGCTTGGTTTCGTAACATAATTAATGCCGTCTTTACTAACGACAAATGAAGACTTTTGCTTATTTATTACTAAACCCTTCATTTAGTCCTCAGTCGCAAAACCAAACCACCGCACCCAAATTGATTGCCGGGGCCGTAAAGCTTTTTGATTTCCTTTTAGTTTTAAAATATCTTCTTTTAAAGCGTTAACGTCTTCATAACGATCACGCGGGTTTTTCTTACAACACTTTTTGATTATAAGTTCCAGTGCTTTTGGGGTATTTTTATTGTATTTACGTGGACTTGGAAACTTTTCTTTAATTTGTTTAACGGCAATTGCGACATTACTTTCACCATCAAACGGAACATGACCCGTAATAAGTTCAAATAAATTAATGCCTAAAGCGTAAATGTCACTGCGCGGAGTGGATTCGGCTCCTTTACATACTTCTGGCGCTAAATAGTGGGCACTACCGACAATACTTGTATTACTCGTTACTCTTTTTGAATCACCATAACGGGCAATACCAAAGTCCCCTAATTTAACGAGTCCTTCTTTCGTAATGTAAATATTACTTGGTTTAATATCGCGGTGAATAACGCCGTGTTGATGGGCAAGGGCGGCCGCGTTACAAAGTTGCTCAATAATATCAAGTGCTTCTAAAAAAGTATAACGGCCGCGACTTGCGAGTTCTTCTTCTAGCGTATTACCAACGACAAGTTCATTAACCATATACGGGAGATTTTCATATTTACCAACACTGACAACGCGGACAATATTAGGATGATTTAAAGTCGCGGTCACTTTGGCTTCTATTTCAAAACGGGCGAGATTTACTTTATCTTGGGCAACTGACGCTTTTAAAAACTTAAGCGCGACATTACGTTTAGTAATAATATCGACGGCTTCATAAACCGTACCCATGCCCCCTTCACCAAGTAAGCTGACAATGCGATAGCGATTGTCAATTAAATCTCCAACTTTAATCATAATCTGGCTCCCATAAGGCAATGCCAATGTTATCAGCACCACCGTGATTATTTGCAAGGGCAATTAAAGCGTCGACTTTGGATTCAATTGTCTTGTTTGTATTTAAAATCTTCACAATTTCATCTTCTTCGACCATATTGTAAAGCCCATCTGTACATAAAAGTATTTTTTCGCCGCGATATTTAACGCGTTTAAAATTAAAGTTAACGGTCGGTAAGGTGCCTAAGGCATTGGTCACGATGTGGCGTTTTGGATGCACTAAGGCTTCTTGTTCGGTTATTTGATTTGTGCGCACTAAATAACTAACAACGGTATCATCTTCACTTATTTGTTCAATTTTATCGCCATCAATTAAATAAAAGCGACTGTCCCCAATATTGACACTGACCATTTTATTCTTTGTTAAAACGACGGCATTTAAAGTCGTAGACATATTGTTCATTTCGCGATCATTATTGCTTTCTTGGAATATAACGCGGTTAATCGCCCGGATGTTGCGCGCTAAAAAGCGTTTAATGCTGCTGCTTGTCCAAAAACCTTTATTGTTAGCAAAGGAGGTCATTAACATATCAATCGCTAGTTTAGAAGCAAAGTCACCTTTATTATGGCCGCCTAAGCCGTCACAGACGACAAAAAGAAGGTCGCCTTTTTGGTTTAAAAGCACCGCGGCCCGATCTTCGTTATGAAGACGAACTAATCCGCGATCACTTTTCGAGGCAAAAGAACCTTTAATCGCGGTCGCCACGCGTTTTTTCCTCCTTTGCCCGTAATTGGCCACAAGCGGCATCAATATCATTGCCAAATTCTTTGCGGATTGTTGTTTGTACTCCTAACTTCTTTAAAGCATTCGCAAAAACATAAGTGCGGTCGCGTGGACTACGGGCAAAATCATGTTCATCAACTGGGTTATAGGGAATTAGATTTACGAAGCCGTTCGTCCCTTTAATAAGTTTGGCAAGTTCGCGTGCATCATCTAGTGAATCATTAAAGTCTTTGAGCATAATGTATTCGTAAGTTATGCGTTTATTTGTTTTTTGTTCGTAATACTTAACGGCGGCAATCACTTCTTTTAACGGATAAGCTTTATTAATCGGCATAATTTGGTTCCGTTTAGCGTCATTTGGCGCATGTAAAGAAATCGCTAGTTTTACTTGTAATTTTAAATCAGCAAATTCTTTAATTTTCGGGACGAGTCCACATGTTGAAACCGTAATGTGGCGGGCGCCAATTCCTAACGATTTTGGATTATTAAGTAAATCAATAAAATCAATAATATTCGTAAAATTATCAAACGGTTCACCAATCCCCATTAATACAACGTGGGTAGTGAGCCTTTTTTCATTATTTTCTTTTAAGATGTTATTAATTAATAACACTTGACCAAGCATTTCTCCGGCACTTAAGTCGCGCTGCTTTTTTAATAGTCCAGACGCACAAAAAAGACAACCCATATTACATCCAACTTGCGTCGTTACACATACGACATTACCGTAGTTATAACGCATTAACACTGTTTCCACTAAACTGCCATCTTTTAAAGCAACGAGTAATTTAATGGTTCCGTCTTCACTAATATGTTTTTTTGTAATAGTCGGTAAGTCAAAAGTAAAGTTTTCACTTAAAAAGTCCCGCGCTTTCAGCGCTAAGTTACTCATGTTATTAAAATCTTGTTCGCCTTTTAAATATACCCATTCAAAAGCTTGGGTGGCGCTAAACTTTTTAAAACCGTGCTCACTTAAAAAAACTTGCAGTTTCGGTAATGAAAAATCATAAAAATTAAGCTTATTTGTCATTTAAACCTTTCTTGAAAAAAGCGTAATATACAGTTTCATGAAAGGGGTTGAAATGGAAGTATTGTTTTTCTTTTTCGAGATTGAATTCACCATGATCACGAATAAAGCTTAACGCTTGGTAATGTGTCTCCGCACGGAGGGCAGTTTGAGTTATAAAAATTAAATTTCCTTCTTCTTTCACATAATCTTTAACGCTTAATAATTGTTCTTTCGCTTTAAGAGTAATGCTATTTAAATCTTCTGGGAGCCGGAAGTAGAAATCACGATGTCTAATGTTGCCGTTAATATTTGAACTACCTAACGAGGCAACAACGATATCATAAGTTTGGACAATCGAATTTACATAACTTAAGTTTTTTAAGTCGAATTTACGCACTAGATGTTGCAAAATAAAGCGCGATTTTGGCTCTTCTGCAGTAAAGTGAATCGTAATTTCCGGATAAAGAAAGGCTAAAAGCAACACTAAAGAAGTGTCTTGATATTGTACAAATAGTAAATTAGTGGGCGCTGTATCACCAATTAATTCCGCAATGTCTAACATACTTTGCGTCGTTAATATAATTTCGTTTTCCGCATAAGGTTTCGTTTTCTTTAAAAACTCTTTCCCGTTATAAACGAAGTGCCCTTCTTTTTCCCCGGGGGCAAAGGCTTTATATTTAGCAAAGAAATCAGCGGGCGTAATAAGTTTTTGATTAACGAGTCCACACGCTTCAAAAGGGCGCTGAGAAAGAAACTTTAAAATGTTTTTCTTCCCAATATCAACAATTAATTGATCGATTAAAAAGTAAGGAGCGCTAAATCGCGTTGCATAAGAAAGGGCAAGATTTTCAAGATGTAGCCCTTGAGGAATGCGGATTGGAAAAGCGTTTTCCGGATACTTTTCTTCAAGTTTTACTTGGCTATTCGCTGGTAAGGCACTTAATAGTTCTTCATACGTCATTTTCATAACATTTTTCTCACTATTGAAACTAAAAAGCGCTAAGGCCAGTACTTCTTCTGTTGTTAATGTCGTTTCTTCATTTTTAGTAAGCGAATAGTAATAACGGAAATACCGGTTTAATAATGCGTTTACTAATGTGCGGATTGCGTGCTTTTCTACATCACTAAAACTTTCACTTACACTTAAGTCTTTCGTAAATGTTTGATATGGAAGCGTTCCTTCCATAATGCTTTTGGTTGTGTCGATAATGTGTTTAATCATATTTACCTGCTAGGTATAGTATACCACCCTATATTTATTTCTTCTAATATATTAGAAAGCGATTATTTTTACTCCCAATCTTCGTCGTCTTCTTCATCACCATAATAGTTTTCATGGGTAATGACTTCAACCATCGTTTCATTGAACACTTTAAATTCAGGGTTTAGTTTTTTAACAAGATGCTTTTCCACGTAATAATCATACTTTATCATGATATGCACTCCGTAATTACTAAAGATTTTTTGGAGTAATTCGCTTAGTGCTTCTTGCATACTTTCTTTTGACTTTGGCAAAGAAACTTCTAAATAAGTAAACCAACTAACTTGATCAACGCCTTCCGCGACTAAAGTGCCTTCACTGCCGACAAAGAAAATATCGGTTAATTCAACTTTTAAAAGTTTCGCAATAGTAAGCGCGTGATTAATGCTCACCTCACTTGCAACATACATATCTTGAGAATAAATTTTAATAACTACCATACTTTTCCCTTTCTAAATATCATATGGATCAACATTTATTTGTACATAAAATGATGATTCTTCTTTAAATGGTCGTAAGACTTTTAATAAAGTGGGCTTAATCTTAGCGTAATCTTTATATTTAATAATTAATGTTTCATTAAATGTTTTCCCACTTTGTGGCATAAAACTTGTCGTTGGACCAATGACGATGGCATCACTTTGTAATGCACTAGTTAGATTATACTTTAAACTTTGAATTGTCGTGTGCATGATGGCTTCATCTTGATGGCTAAGTGTCACCGACATTACATAGTAATAGGGCGGATTTTGCGTATATCTTCGTTGTGTCATCTCCATTTCATAAAACTTAAAGTAATCTTGTTTTTGCGCAAGTTCAATAATGTAATGAGCGGGCATATTCGTTTGAATAATTGCTTTTCCTTTTACTTTTTCGCGTCCCGAACGGCCAATTGCTTGCGTAATAAGTTGAAAAGTTCGTTCCCCACTTCGAAATGAAGGAATCGCTAAGTTCGCGTCAGTACCGATAACGCCAACGAGGCTCACAAGCGGAAAGTCATGGCCTTTAGCAACCATCTGCGTCCCAATTAAAATATCCGCTTCGTAATCCATAAATTTATTTAACACTTTTTGCGGTGTTCTATCTTTGCGGCTCACATCGCTATCAAGGCGTAATATGCGAGCAGCAGGAAATAACTTTTGAATATCTTCTTCAGCTTTTTGGGTGGCAAACCCTGCAAAATTAAACATTATGCCCTCACACTTTTCACAAGGGGCGTTAACATCATAATTTATTCCGCAATGATGGCATTTCATAACGTGGCCGCTTTTATGATACGTTAAGGCAATCCCGCATGTTGGACATCTTTTTGTCGTCCCACATTCCCGACAACTAACAAAAGTGGCGTACCCGCGGCGATTAACAAGTAAAATAATTTGGGTTTTATTATCTAAGGCTTCTTTCATCGCTTCGTATAGTGCCTTTGATATGTATGGAGAAGTCGGTAATATGTTCTTATAATCAAGCATATTAATAATTTCTGTCTTTGGTAATGGCTTTTTATTAATACGTTCATCTAAAAAATAATAGCCATAAACATCACGCTTCGCTCGCGCCATTGTATCAAGACTTGGCGTCGCACTGCCAACTACAACTTTGGCCTTGAAGTGAAAAGCGCGCATTTGGGCGACTTTAAGGGCGTGATAAAAAGGCGCGACATCTTGTTTATATGTTTCGACATGTTCTTCATCAAGGATAATGACCCCAATATTATTTAAGGGCGCAAAAATAGCACTTCTTGCCCCGACAACAATTTCTACTTCCCCTTTTCTAATCCGCCGATATTCATCATATTTTTCCGATGGCGTTAATTCACTATGGAGGATGGCGATTCTTTTACCAAAGCGGCGATAAAAAGTTGCAAGCATTGTACCGGTTAAAGATATTTCAGGGACGAGAAGTAACACTTTCTTTTTCTGGCTTAAATAATGGGCCGCTAACCCTAAATAAACTTCCGTTTTTCCGCTTCCCGTAATACCGTGAAGTAAAAAAGTTTGATGCTTATCTTCAATGATCTTTTTAATTGCTTCTTCTTGCTTTGCGGTTAAAGCTTTTGGTTTTGTTATTGGATAATGGTCATACTTTAAGCGATATTTTTCTTGTTCTTCTAAAATAACCGCATTTGCTTCGTATAAACGCATAATCCTGCCTTTATTTTTAGCGGAACGAATAATAAAACCGCGGGCTATTATTTCATTAAGTAACGCTAATTGGGTCGACCTTAAAGCTTCAAAGTCATTAAATTCAGGGTTCGGACGAACGATAATTTGTTTTGCAATCTTGGGGGCATTTAATGAAGACCTTGTCGGTCTTAACGAAGGCGGTAGCATCGCATTTAATACACTTATTTTTGATGTTAAGTAATATTCAGTGATTTCTTGACTTATCTTCATTAATTCGTCAGTTAATAACGGCGCTTTATCAAGGGGTTTATTAATTTTTGACAGTCTAAAACCTAGTCTTTCGCCTGCTTCACTTATCGTTTCTTTCGTATCTTTTACGCCGACGACATAACCGACGATTTGCCGTTTATTAAACCATATTAAAACACGCACTCCGACTTGAATATCATCACCATCGTAATAATATGTAAAGGGGCGATCTAGCTTTGAATATTGCGTTATAACATCAACAATTTTCATCTATTTTTTATTTATCCGTGCTTCAATAAGGGCGGTAACTTCTTTAATACATGTTTCTAAATCATCATTAACGACCGCGTGATCGTATTGATCTTTATATTTAATTTCATCTTTAAATTGTTCAGCGCGCCGCATAATGGTAGCGTCATCTTCAGTCCCACGATGTTTTAAGCGATAAATTAAATCATCAACGGAAGGCGGCATAATATAAAAGGAAATAATATCTTCTGGATCAACTTTGGAAATAAGGGTTTTTGCCCCTTTTACCTCAATTTCAATTAAGACGTTTTTCCCTTCATTTAATAAATTAAACACATAGTCTTTTGGTGTACCATAACTATTCCCGACAAATGTTGCATGTTCTAAAAAGTTGTCGCGCTTTAAATTAGCAGCGAATTCTTCTTGCGACACAAAGAAATAATGTTCGCCATGTACTTCTTTTTCGCGTTTTGCCCTCGTCGTCATCGATACGCTAAAGGTTAGATTTAAAGCTTTATTATTAATAAGTTCCTTTAAAATCGTTCCTTTACCTACACCTGAAGGGCCACTAATTAAAACAATAATTCCTTTTTTCATAGACAAAACCTACCTTTTTACTTCTTAAATTGTATATTATTTATTAATAAATAACAAACTTGATGTAGAATAAAAACATGCAACGAATGTATCCGCTAGATTTAAAATCCTTACTCGAGGCTAATCGTGACTTAACGGGCTTATTTTTAGAACGGATTCGTCAATTAAGTTTAGTAGATTACGTTTTAGATTTTAGTCGGGGACGAAACTTATTTATTTCATTAAATAGCGCCACTCCTTTTATAGTGTTTGACGCTAATCTAAGTGAGTTTCCAAGTGGCGGTGAACTGCATAGCTTTGCTATTGATTTAAGGCGTTTTTTAAGTGGTAGACTTGTCAATATATCGCAACCAAACGATGATATGATTATTGCCTTAGAGTTTGAAAGTCGCAATAACGTTTTAGAAAAAGAAATATCAACACTTTATATTGAATTAATTCCTAATCATCCCCAAGCCGTACTTGTAAGTAACCAAGAGCGCATCTTAGCCGCCTTTCGCTACAACCATGAACGGGGAAAAGATGGAAGACTTATAAGACGCGGGAAAACATTTAGATTACCGCTTCCCTTAAAAGTTAAAGATAATGAAAAAAGCCATTCTCTGCCAACCGTCGATAAATATTTATCGCTTTATGAAGAGAGGATTGTCCGGCAAAATTACCGCGACTTATTTGTACATCTAGAACATAACATTAAGCGCTTAAACCGGTTAATCTTAAATTATGAAAAAGATTTAACGAAACTAGAAAACATTCCAACGCTTTATGAAGATGCGAACCTTTTACTTATGAAAAAACCACAAATTACCGGCGAAAGTGTGCAAATTGACGGTAAAACGATTAAAGTTAACCCCCGCTATAATACCATCATTAACGCTGATTTACTTTTTAAAAAAGCGAAAAAACTAAAAAAATCAGAAGAAATATTAAACACACGCATAAAAGAAGCGGCTGAACGGAAAAACTATTTAAAAGCTTTATCGCTTCAAGTGCAAACGCTAAAAACCCATGAAGCTTTCTTACAAGTTTATGAAGAACTTAACCTAAATAAACCAAATGTTAAAACCCATATTAAGTCTTCCTTATTACCATACTTTATTACTTTTAAAGATGTGCGTATTTTATTTGGTCGCAATAATCGCCAAAATGATTATCTCTCGTTTAAAATTGCCAAGAAAACTGATGTCTTTATGCATATCCGTAACGTTCCCGGGGCCCATATCATTATTGAAAGTAAAACGCCAGGGCGCGAAGTTTTGGAACATGCAGGTAAACTTGCTCTTTACTTATCACGAAAAAGTGATGGCGATATAACTTACACGAAAGTAGCTAACATTAAAAAAGGCCCGTTTCCCGGCCAAGTTTTATTAAACAAAGAACAAACCTTTTTCGTCCGTTTAAAGGATGAAGAGGCGGTATATTTTAAAAATAACATTAAACGTTTAATCTAAAAAATCATCACCTTTAATAACTTCACTACTCGCTAAACCATAAAAATCTTGTTGACGCATTACTTCGTAACTTACGATTGCCACGGCATTACCTAAGTTTAAACTGCGGGCATTTGCCACCATGGGAATGCGTACAAGGTTTTCTTTATGTTCTTTTAAAATATTTAACGGAATACCGTGAGATTCATTACCAAACATAATATATATTGCTTCATCAAAGCGCCCATAATCAAATGTTGTGTAGTTCTTCTTTCCGTAGCGCGATACGTAGATTATGTTTTTACTTTTGTGTTTATTGGCAAATTCATCGTAAGAAGCATATAGCAAAAGTTTAAGATCACCAATATAATCTAACCCGGCCCGTTTTAAGTTTTTGTCTTCAAAATTAAAAGGCGTCGGTCCAATAATATGCAGCGTGGCGTTTAAAGCAACGGCAGTCCGCATAATATTGCCGACATTGGCAGGCATCTCCGGTTCATATAAAATTATATGAAGCATTAGTCGATGCGTTTACCATCCTTAAAATGAGTGTTATATTTTTCAACCGCTTTTTCAATCATTTGCACCGCCCGGTCACGGTCTTGAATGTGGTGAACGACCGTTTCTTTTCCTTCAAGTGTTTTATAAACTTGGAAGAAATGGCGAATTTCTTGGAAA
The DNA here is from genome assembly GCA_041654855.1 of Bacilli bacterium. Classification (GTDB taxonomy): domain Bacteria; phylum Bacillota_I; class Bacilli_A; order RFN20; family CAG-826; genus UBA1361. The sequence continues at coordinate 45,745 of JBAZCS010000004.1, forward strand.
ACGTGGGCGGGAATTTCTTCAATTGATTCGTATGACGAGTATGTCGGATCGTTTGCGGCGATAGCAATAATCTTTTCATCAACTTCTCCGCTATCAATCATTTTCACCGCACCAATGGGGATACAAGTGACAATCGTCATTGGAACTAACGGTTGACTACATAAAATAAGTACGTCTAGTGGGTCGTTATCCCCAGCGTACGTCCTTGGAATAAAACCATAATTTTGAGGGTAATGGGTTGAAGTATAAAGAACACGGTCTAATCGAATTAAACCAGTTTCTTTATCTAACTCATACTTTGATTGTTGTCCCCGGCTTATTTCAACGACCGCATCAAAGCGTTCACTTGTAATCCGCTCGGGATTCATGTCGTGCCAAATATTCATAATAACTCCTTAAGTGTAATAGGCTACAAAAATGTATACTATTTCTAGATGTGGTTTAATTATAATATGAAAACAGGAAAAAGATTACAAATATTACTATTTGGAAGCGCATTACTATCAACATTAGCCGGTTGCGGGCCAAATAATGAAAATAAAATACTAGTGCCGACGATTATTAATGAAAGCTTTAGTGAAGAAAATGCTTTTATTCCCTTAACGTATGAGCTAACAAAAGCATTTTTAGAAAGTAAAAAAAGTTTTATTCTCTACGCTGGTAGTCCGCGCTGCACACACTGCATTAATTTAATGCCAAGTTTACTAGAATACATTGAAAGTAGCAAAGTTGAAATTTACTATTTAAATAGTCTAACGGCGACTTATCAAGAAAATTACGGCTATTTCCTGGAAGAATTAGATTTAAAAGCGACACCAACCTTTCTTTTTATTAAAGAAGGAAAAGTTATTCATCGGGAAGTAGGAACGAGAAACTTAAAAACAACCGTTAACATTGTTAATTTATTTAAAAAATATGTTTATACAAATAATTATGTTCATATTAATTTACCGGAAACAGCCATAAATTACCCCGATAAATATGTTACATTTAACTACAATTTTAGTAGTGTTGAAGCACAAAAGATAATAAACACGCATTTCTATCCGCTTTTTAGTGAGAAAAATTACAATATTTACATCAGTGATGAGCGCGAAAACGAAAATTCATTGTTATTAACATATGGAGCGGAAACAACTTCTACTAATCTTATTAATGGTAGTGATGAAGAAATAAGTGAAGCACGAG
>JBAZCS010000005.1:0-46914 GCA_041654855.1 Bacilli bacterium
ATTTAATAGTTTTATGGAGCCAATAATTAAAAAGATTGGGGACATCACAAAGACACGGTTGATCATAAACGCAAAGTTTTGTACGACCCGCGTGTCGTTTGTGACCCGTGTTAATAAACTTGCGGTGCCAAATTCATTAATGTCAGAAAGTGAAAAATCTTCAACAGTTTTAAACGATTCACGCCGTACAACACGGCCTAATTCGGCGACAAAGTAAGAATTTAATAAGCCTTGGCCAATAGCAAGCGCAAAAATAAGGCCCGATAAGCCGACCATTATAAGTCCGATTGTAAGCATTTCATTTATTTGCGCACCTGTTGCTCCCGTAACGGGATCAATATTACTAACAACAGATTGAATATTTGAAATATAGTCGGGAAGCATGAGCTGTAATAATGTTTGCGCGGCGACTAAAACAATAATAATAAAAAGTTGCCACCATGAACGCTTCACAAGTTTATATATTTTAAACATTTAGTTCACTCCTTTCAAAAGTGGTAAATAGATATAAGAGGCTTTAAGTTTAATACTTGATACTGTTCGATTAACAATTTGTGAACTTAAGAGCCCCTGGAAAATAGTTAAAACAGCTTGAAGAATCTCTTCACTAGTTAAAATCGTAATAAGACGTCCGGCATCTTGGGCGTTTTTAATAATTTTTAAAAATAAAGTATTCCACATTTTTTGAAGTTTAATTACTTTTGGATTCATCGGTGTAAGTTTATTTTCATAAGAAAAAAGGTTTAAATAATAAGCGTACATCGAATCAGTTTGTAAGCTTTCAATAAAACGAGATATAACACCAACAAATATTAATTCTGGGGTTGTATCCACCGTTTCTAATCTTGCCATTGATGTTACAAACATTGTTGAAACATAGTCAACAGCAGCGTCATATAAAGCGTTAATATTTGAAAAATAATGATAAACGAGACTATGTCCACATTTTGCTTCACGCGCCACAGCGACAATTGTAATGTCAGTAAAAGGGACACGGGCAAATAGCCTAATGCCAGCGTCTATTATTTGTTCACGTCGTGTTTTTTTAATACTTTTTTTAACTTTTCTTATTGCCATATGACCTCTACACCTAGTTTTTGATTATAACACTTAAGGGGTCAAAAGACAATTAGTTAATCTTTGATTAAATGTGTGAGTTCTTCTTTCGTTAAAGGCCGGTAATGACCAATCGGTAAATTAGCGACATTTAAACTCGCAAAGGACTCGCGGTGAAGTTTAATAACCGTTAAACCAAAGGCGCTAAACATACGTTTTATTTGGTGATATTTTCCTTCTACAACCGTCACTCTTGCGACACGAGAATTAATAATTTCTAACTTTGCCGGTAATGTTTTAAATTCATTGTTTATAACAAAACCATCGCGAAAATGCGATATTAAGTCTGCAAAAAGGTCTTTATCCACTTCTGCAAGATACACTTTTTCAAAACCTTTTTTGGGGCTAATAAGTCGATGGGTTAATTTACCGTCATTTGTTAGTATTAAAGCCCCGGTCGTATCCTTATCTAAGCGGCCAACAGTGTGTAATTTATACTTAATAAATTCAGGGGCAAAATCGGTAATTACAGGATGGATGTTATCTTCATTTGCGCATATATATCCAGCGGGTTTATTAATTAAATAATACTGAAATTCCTCATAATATAAAACGCTTTCATTGTAGCGAACGACGTCAATTGCGGTGTCAACATGAAAGCCGTCACTTGTAATAACTTCATCATTAACAAATATTTGGCGATTACGGATTAACTTTTTGACAGTCGCTCTCGTCTCTCCTAAGGTTTTAGCTAGAAAGCGATCTAATCTCATAATTTTTCTTCGGTTGTTGCTTTTTTATTTTTACGTTTACTTGCAAACCAGTTAATAATATCTTGTTCATGGCGCTCCGCGGTTGCGATAATTGCCCAGCTAGCGACTAAGGCCCAAACAAGACCCCAAAATACGTCGGTTGGATAATGGAAACCTAAGTATAGTCGTGAAAAAGCCATTAATGCACTAAGTAGTAAGGCGGGAATTGCGGTTTTGCGATGGTAATAGGCAACAATAAAGCCAAAAAGAAACGCTGATAAGGTGTGACCAGAAACAAAAGCATAAGAATTTGGCACAAGAAATTCATTAAACTTATTTTCAGCCCTAAACGCCGCTACATGATTACTAAGCCACAAAGCGTCGCCTCCTAATTCAGGATGTTCAAAGGGACGTAATCTTGCGACCATATATTTAAAGCCAAAGTTATTAAATCCAGCGACGAAAATTAAGGCAATAATTGTTAGTATTGCGGCCTTTCTGGTCTTTTTAAAGAAAAGCATAATAATAGCTATCAAAAAGAAAATACCAGCTCCTTCACCGGATACAGTAATTATTTTCAATATTTCCGTAATAAAAGGAGATTGTAAATTTTCAATAATCCATCGTAAAACACTATATTCCCACATTATTTGCTTCCTCCTTATTTTCTTCGACTTCTTCTTCATTAGTGGCTTCTTTTTTATGATCGGAAAGACCAAGTAAAGTGTAAGAGATAATAAAACCAACAACAATCGCCACAATTGAAAGTACTAAAGTTAATGGGTCAAAAGAACCCAGTTTTGCGTATTCCGGCTTTATTTTGCCGTTGAAATACGCAATTGTAATTGAACCTAAAATAAAACCTAAAATTGTGAAATATGTTTTAACTCGATTTTTGTTGAAGAAATATTTATAAACTTTAGCAATGATAATTAGTCCAAGCAATGAACCAAGAGCGAATAGAAGCACCGCACTTAAATCATAACCAACATGAACAAAATCAAGTTTTACTATTCTAAACATAAAATCAATCAATTGTTCATAATACCCAAAGGCGATTAAAATAAAGGTTCCCGATAAACCAGGTGAAACATGACCGCCCATCGAAACAAAAGCAATTAAGAAAAAGAGAATTAATTGCACCATATTAATGTTTACTAAATCCGCGGATAATGTTGTAAACCATGTAAAAGCCCCTAAACCAAAGACAAAAAGAAAACCAAAAAGGGTTAATAGTAAGTTTTGCCACGTAACACTTCCTTTTAACGACTTATGAAAAACCCTTAATCCCCCCATTGTTAAACCGACAAAAAAGGAAATGGTAATAAAAGGGAAATGTTCTAATAATAATTTTATCGGATAAAAAAGTGCGCCCATACTAATAATCCCCCCAATAGCCATGGGCACTAATAATGAAAGCGACTTTTTAGGATTTTTTCTAAAATCAGAAACAGCAATAATAAGGTCATCATAAACCCCAATTAATACGGCCATTGTTCCGCCGCCAATCGCGGTTATTAAGGCGAAGCCAAGGAGTATTCCTTGTAAAAAACGTTTCCAGAATTGATTCATATTAAAATAATAGCATAATAAATGATATAATTTTAAAGGTAAAATCATGAAATTATACGTAGGTTTAGGAAATCCAGGAGCAAAATATAAAAACACGCGTCATAACGCTGGGTTTTTAGTGCTTGATCATTTCGCCGAACTTGCAAAAGTTGATATTGATAAAAGTGACTTTAAAGGACTATTCACAAGTTTTACTTATGAAGGGGAGCGCATCTTTTTATTAAAACCGCAGACGTTTATGAATCTTTCAGGGCAATCCGTAGTCCAAATTATGAACTTCTATAAAATAACAATCGATGAATTATACGTTATCTATGACGATATGGACCTTTCACCCGGAAATATTCGCCTTAAGGAAGAAGGTACTTCTGGTGGTCAAAAAGGAATGCAAAATATTATTGAATTATTAGGAACCAATAAATTTAAACGTATCCGCGTGGGGATTGGCAAACCACTTTATGATGGTGTTGATCATGTTTTACAAGTGCCAACTGGTGATGAAGCGGAACTTTTTCAAAGTGGAATTAAAAAAGCAAGCCTTGCCTTACGCGACATATTAAATAACGACTTTGCGAAAGTGATGAAAAAGTACAATAAGAAGGAGAAAAAGGTAGAACCGAGTGAAGAACCGCCCGCAGATTAAACTGTTTAATGACCTGTTTACTAAAAACACACCCCCCCTCTTCGCGAAAGACCGGGTTTTTTTGACATCGGAAATTATTGGTACAAGTCTTCTGGTTGCTGAAGCTTTTATTAAAAAGCCCGCTAATTATGTAATTATTACGAATAATCTTTATAATGCGCAAAAAGTAATATCGACATTACAAACTTTTCTTAATAGTGATGATATTTTATTTTATCCTAATGATGACCTTTTATTTACCGAAATATTAACGGCGACAAAACAACTTGAGGCCCAAAGAATATTTACTCTATTCCAGGCCAGTGATAAAAAGAAACATCATATTTATGTTGCAAATCTTTCAGCAGCCCTTAAACCAACCTTAGAAGTAAATTATTTTTTAAATCACATCATTAACATCAAAGTTGGGGATGAAGTAGCGATGGAATCATTAATATCTAAGCTTCTACAATTTGGGTATCAACGAGTATCAAACGTGGAACAAACAATGCAATTTGCGGTCCGTGGTGATATCGTAGATTTATTTACTGTAAATGAAGATCATCCAACGCGGATTGAGTTTTTTGATACAACAATTGAATCGATGCGTTACTTTAATGTTGGCACTCAAACATCGATTAAAAAAATTGATGAAGTTACGATATTACCAGCGAGTGAATACGTATTAAATAAAGAAGATCAACAAGACTTTCTTTCACAAATTAAAGAAAAATACAAAAAGGAAACCAAAGACTTTGAACCAACTATTAAGGAAGCGCATCTTAATAATTTAAATGAAGAAATTGAAGCATATTTAAACGGTAATCTTTTAGCGCTTAGTAAGTATTTAATGTACCAACCATTATTTCGCAATTCTCTTCTTTCCCACATTTATAATCCTTTAATTGTCTTTGCTAATGAACCACAACTTTTAGCTAGTCATGAAATAGTGATGGCACAGGCAGAACATTTTGTCTATGATCAATCCCGTAAATATAAATTATTACCTAACACCAAACTATATTTAGATTATGATGAGTTAACAAAATATCCAACTTATATCACAAGAGAATTTAGTGAAGATGGGAACGAAAAAGAATTACGTCTTAGCCTTGCGGAAGATCTAAGAAGTAAAGAAGACTTCGCGTTTACGATTAAAAGGTTGTATGAAGAAGGCTATACCATATACCTTTCTATTAATAACAATACACAACTTGAACAAGTTAAAAATTTATTAACGACAAACGGCTACAAATTTAGTTTCGATGATAAAAACGGAAAAGAAAGAATAATTATTACTTTTGCGTATTTTCCGCATGGATTTATTGAAAATATAAGCAAAAACGCCCTTTTTACAAGTAAAGAGTTATTTAATATAACGAGAAATGAAATGCGCTATAACGCTAGATTTAAAGCAGGAAGTGTCATTCGAAGTTATGATCAACTAACGCCTGGTGATTATGTTGTACATGAATATCACGGCATTGGTCAATACTTATCAATTGAAAGTCTTTTGTCGTTTGGTGTTATAAAAGATTATATAAATATTCGTTACGCGAATAATGAAGAGTTATCAATTCCTCTTGAACAAATTCATTTAATACGTAAATATAGTGGTCGTGAAGGTGTGGCCCCAAAACTACATAAACTAGGGGGTCAAGAATGGAAAAAAACAAAAGCCCGAATAAGTGAAAAAATTAATGACATTGCTGATAAATTAATTGCGATTCAAGCTGCCCGTTATCAAACTCCAGGGTTTCCTTTCCCTGAGGATGACGAGTTTCAAAAAGAGTTTGAGCTAGGCTTCCCTTATGAATTAACCGATGACCAAGAAATTGCGCTTCGAGAAATTAAGCAAGACATGGAAAGTCCATTTATTATGGACCGCCTTTTATCGGGTGATGTTGGTTTTGGAAAAACAGAGATAGGTCTAAGAGCTGCTTTTAAAGCAATAAGCGCTGGTAAACAAGTTCTCTTCTTATGTCCGACAACATTACTAGCAAGACAACATTATGAAGTATCGCTTGAACGCTTTGCAAATTTTGGCGTAAAGATTGCTATGATATCGCGCCTTGTGAGCGTTAAAGATAAAAAAACAATTGTTGAGCAATATAAAAACGGTAAAATTCACTTATTGATTGGCACACACGCTTTATTTAATATTGACTTAGAAGACGCTAATATTGGACTACTTATTGTTGATGAAGAACAACGCTTTGGTGTGGAACAAAAAGAAACAATAAAGAAGATGAAAACACGCATTGATGTATTGACTTTAAGCGCCACCCCTATTCCAAGAACACTACAAATGTCATTAATGGGATTACGGGGTCTTAGCCAAATAAATACTGCACCGCAAGAAAGAATGCCCATTCAAACATATGTTATTAAACGGGATGACTATGTTGTTAAAGAACTAATTGAACGCGAATTATCAAGAAACGGACAAGTCTTTTATCTATATAACCGTATCGCAACGATTTATCATGTGGCAAATAGATTACAAAAACTAGTTAATGGGGCAAAGATTGGTGTTATTCATGGCCGAATGGACCGTAATGACATTGAAGACGTTATGACTAGTTTTTATAACAATGAAATTAATGTGTTAGTTGCTACTTCAATTATAGAAAATGGTATTGATGTGCCTAACGCAAATGTCATCATTGTGGAAAACGCTGATCAATTTGGGTTATCCCAACTTTATCAAATAAAAGGTCGTGTTGGTCGTGGTAATCGTATCGCTTATGCGTATCTTTTATATCAACCAGCAAAGATTATGAATGAAGACGCTAAAAAAAGATTACAAGCGATTCAAGAGTTTACTGATTTAGGAAGTGGCTATAAAATCGCCCAACGCGATTTAGCGATTCGCGGAGCGGGGGACATTTTAGGGGCGGAACAATCAGGCTTTATTGACAGTGTTGGTATTGATATGTATTTAAAGATGCTCCAAGATACGATAAACCAAAAGCAATATAACTTAGAAAGTGATCCAATTGAGAAAAGTATTAACATAAGTGGTTTAGAAGCTTATATTCCAGATTCTTTTGCGAGTAAAATTGATAAATTTGATTTGTATTTAGAAATTAAACAAAGTAAAAAGTTAACATCGCTCAAAGAAGTTGAACAAAAAGTAATGGATATGTATGGAAAACTTCCAAAATCATTACAAATTCTATTTTTAAAGCGACAAGTGGAGTTGATGATTAATTCAAAAGTTAATTATGTTGAAGATGTTATTGATGAAGATGCGTTTATAGACGTAATACCGGGTCCTGCCTTTATTAATATAAAGGGATCTGCGGTTTTATTAAGTAATCGCCTTGGTTCTACTTTTACAAATCTGCGGTTTGTGACAATAAATGGTAAAATTAGAGTGCGAATAATGAAAAAAGGAGAGTGGTTTCAAGCATACGCAACGCTTGTTCGGGCAATTGTTGCCATTGTGCGCGAAACGATTAACAAACGGAATGAGACTTGATAAATTTTTAAAATTAACACGCTTAATCAAACGAAGAACGGTTGCAAAAAATATAAGCGCAGCCGGTAAAGTAATCGTAGATAAAAGAACGGTTAAACCGTCTTACATTGTTAAGCCGGATGATGTTTTAGAACTTTATCTTGCCGAATATATCGTTGTTGTTAAAGTTATTACGGTTGATGAAAAGACAATTAGAAGCAATCCCGAGGCCGGATATAAAGTAATTGGGAAACATTTAAATGCAAATTAAACTTGATAAAAATAAAAAGTATTTACTTGCCTGTAGTTTTGGTCCCGATTCTATGGCGCTTTTTACTCTGCTTTATCAAGGGGGTTATGATTTTGGGGTCGCCCATGTAAACTATCAAATGCGGGGCGAAGAAAGTGATGGAGAAACAAAAGCCCTTATTGAGCTATTAGAAGAAAAAAACATTCGTTATTACGCAAATTATATTGATGGTAAAGAGTTTATTGGTAACTTCCAAGCACGAGCAAGAGAAGCAAGGTATGACTTCTTTAAAGATGCAATGGAAAAAGGAGATTATGACATTTTGCTAATTGCGCATCATAAAGATGACTTTCTAGAAACGTACTTACTACAAAAAACGAGTAATCGGAAAAGTTTCTATTATGGAATAAAAGAAGAAGTCACCCTTAACGGAATTAAAATAATTCGTCCCCTACTTTCATATTACAAAGAAGAAATCTTAGCTTATTGTGAAAAACACAATGTTTTGTATTCTATTGATAGTTCAAACCTTGAACGAAAGTATACAAGAAACAAAATTCGTATAGATGTCTTAAATAAAATGAGTCGACAGCAAAAAGAAGAACTATTTATTGAAATCGAAACTTTGAATGAAGAACTGAAGGTTAAAAAGGAAGAATTGCAAACATTGGTTGATAATGGAAGAATTAGCATTAGTGCATTCAATAACTTAGATGAAGATGATCAAAACTATTTACTCTACATTATTTTTGATAGCAAAGGTTTTGCCGAACACTACCATTCAAGCAAAGTAAGATTAATTAAAAACAACATTAACTCAAAGAAAACTTCTACCTTCATGAAAGTTATTAATGAGCTTTATGTCACAAAACATGAAGATGACTTTTATTTAATAAATATTCTTGATTATAAACCATACGAATATAGCGTAAACGAAGCAAAAACAGTGTCTTTTCCGCGTTTTGGTGTTTTTTTCGATAAAGAGGGGGTTATTCCAAATATTGAAAAAGATGAGTATCCGCTGACGATTACAAACGCAAGCATGGATGAAATTTATGTAATTGATGGCTATCAGAAAAAGATAAGTCGCGTATACATTGATATGAAAATGCCGCGACACATTCGTTTAATTTGGCCGGTTATTAAAAATAAAGAAGGGGTTATTATATATATTCCCCGCTATCGAAAAGACTATAAGCCGAAAAAGAGCGATTTATTTAAAATAAATCACCTTTAAAAACGCAAGTGTTGAATAATGCCTTTATACTATGTATAATTATTTGACACGTTAGCAAAGTCTAACTTGATATTCTATGATATTTAGATAGGAGGCCTTAATGAGCAACCCAAATCCACGACAAAATCCAAGAGCGAACGCACCAAGACGGGGTTTTAGAACACTTTTACCCTATATTTTACTTTTTGCCGTCATCGGTGTAGTAATTTGGTTAGCGTTTTTCTCAAACCCAATATCCACTAAAACCTTAACAGAGAACGGAATTATTGGTTATTTAACTGATAACGCCGGCAATGTTAAAGGATTAACTGTAGTTACAACGGAAACAACGACAAAAATAAGCGGAGTATTAGAAAATGGCAATAAATTCGTTGTTGTCGTTAGTAATACTTTCTACGAAAACATCATCATTCCATATTTATATGGGGTGGATGGATCAATAACGCCAACCTTTGATGTTAAAGTTATCAACGCTTTTGAAAGAACATTTTGGAACACTATTGGTCCAAACTTAATTTACTTAGTATTATTTGTTGTCGTTATGATTTTCTTATATACAAGAATGGCTGGTGCTGTAAATCAGTCAAACTCCAAAGCGATGGAATTCAATCGTTCGCGCGCCCGTCTTGAAACAAAAGTCAAGAAAACATTTGCTGATGTTGCGGGAGCAGACGCAGAAAAACAAGAGATGATGGAAATCGTCGATTATCTAAAAAACCCGAAGAAATACTCGCAATTTGGGGCTAAGTTACCAAAAGGAGTCCTTTTAGTGGGACCTCCAGGAACTGGTAAAACCTTACTTGCGAAGGCCGTTGCTGGTGAAGCAAATGTCCCGTTTTATTCAATTTCTGGGTCAGACTTTGTTGAAATGTTCGTCGGTGTTGGTGCAGGACGGGTTCGTGACATGTTCCAACAAGCGAAGAAAACGGCACCTTGTTTAATCTTTATTGATGAACTTGATGCGGTCGGTCGTCAAAGAGGAGCTGGTCTTGGTGGCGGTAATGATGAACGCGAACAAACACTAAACCAATTACTTATTGAAATGGATGGCTTTGCCGATAACTCGGGTATTATGGTTATGGCAGCGACAAACCGTGATGATGTTCTTGACCCTGCCTTATTAAGAGCAGGCCGTTTTGACCGCAAAATAACTGTTAGTTTACCAGACCGCGCTGGTCGTACAGCTATCTTTAAAGTACACGCCCGCGGAAAGATTATTGATAGTAGTGTTGATTTCGATGCAATTTCAAGACGGACTGTTGGTTTTTCAGGCGCTGATATTGAAAGTATTTTAAATGATGCTGCTATTTTAGCAGTGCGTGATAAAGCTGATAAAGTATTGCTCCGTCATATTGATGAAGCAATTGATCGCCGTATTGCTGGACCTGCCCGCTCGAGTAAAGGCTTAAATGAGCACGAAAGAAAAGTTATTGCTTACCACGAAGCAGGACATGCTATTATTGGTCTTAACCAACCATTTAGTGATAAAGTACAAAAAATAACGATTATTCCACGCGGTCGTACCGGCGGACACGTCTTAATGACACCAGAAGAAGATCGCTTCTTAGTGACAAAAAATGAATTGTTCTCCCGTATTGTCGGCTACCTTGGTGGCAGAACGAGTGAAGAAGTATTCTTTGAGGATGTGTCGACTGGGGCACAAAATGATATTGAAGTTGCAACACGAATTGCGCGTTTGATGGTTACTGAATTTGGAATGTCAGATTTAGGACCAATACAATATGAAAGAGATACCGGTAGTGTCTTCTTAGGACGTGACTATACATCAAGTCAAAAGAACTTCTCGCAACAAGTGGCCCTTGAAATCGATAGAGAAGTACGGAAAATTATCGAAAGTGCGCACGCTAGAGCACGAGAATTAATTGTTGAGCATCGTGAAGATTTAATCTTAATTGCAGAAACTTTACTTGAACGCGAAACAATTACGGCCGAACAAATTGATAAGCTCTTAAAAGATCGCAAACTTGAAGAACCAAAACAAGTAGAGATTGCTGAGGTTGTCATTGAAGAACCGGTTAAAGAAGAGCCGGAAGAAAAGAAAGAATAAATATAAAGCCGAAGCAATTCGGCTTTTTCTTACTATGTGGAAAATCGCTAATATTGAAATAAAGGGAAAGACTATTTTAGCCCCAATGGCTGGAATAACGACATATGCATATCGTGAGTTTATGCGTTCTTTTGGAGTGCCGCTTTGTTATACCGAAATGATTAGCGATAGCGGCTTAGTGTTTAATAGCGAAATTACATATACTTATTTACCACGGGCCGAAGAAAAAAGACCAACGGCCATTCAACTTTTTGGTGGTGATGTCGATAAATTACTTGCCGCAATTACGAAGATTGAAGAACACACTGATAACTATGATTTCTTAGACTTAAACTTAGGATGCCCAGTTCCTAAAGTAACACGTAATAATGGTGGTTCTGCATGGTTAAAGTATCCGAATGAACTTATTTCGATGGTGGAAAAGGTTGTAAAGAAAAGTAAAAAACCAGTGTCGGTTAAGATTAGAATTGGTTGGGATGAAAAGCAAATAAACTTTAAAGAGTTAATGCCGAAACTAGAGAAAGCTGGGGTTGCCCTTATTGCGATACACTTACGAACAACGAGGCAATTGTATAGCGGTAAAGCCCGTTATGACTTAGCGGAAAATTTACAAGATTTAATAAGTATTCCTCTCGTCGTAAGTGGCGATATTTATACGCTAGATGATGCAATAAACGCACTAAAGATCACAGGTGCAAAAGCAGTAATGTTAGCCCGTGGTCAACTAGGTAATCCGTATCTTGCCACCCAAATTGAAACATACTTTAAAGAAGGGGTTCGATTACCAAATCCAACATTAGAAGATCAATTAAAACATTTAAAAAGACTAGCAGTCATGATGGTTAGTGAAAAAGGCGAGCATCACGGAATATTAACAATGCGCGGTATTAGCCCCCACTTTCTAAAGGGGTATCCGTTTGTAAAAGAATTTCGTGTTAAACTATCACGAATGAAATCATTAGCGGAATTAGACGTCATAATTGCGGAAATAAGAGAACGCGCTTTGCTTGTATAAGCAAAAAGTGATAGAATTATGACGATAAATAGGAGATATTATGCCAAGAGAATTTAGTGACCAAGAATTAGTAAGAAGAGCAAAAGCAGAGCGCCTAAGCGAACAAGGTATTGATCCGTTTGGCGAAAAGTTTGAACGGACTGATACGAGTGAATCAATTAAGGCCAAAGCTTTTGAAAAAACAAAAGAAGAATTAGAAGAATTATCGATACCCGTAAAAACTGCGGGCCGCATTATGTTTATTCGCATTATGGGGAAAGCAAGTTTTTTCACGATTCAAGATCAAGCGGGAAAAGTCCAAGCTTTTATTAGTAGAGATAATGTCGGGGAAGAAGCATACACCCTTTTTAAGAGTGCGGACTTAGGTGATATTGTCGGTGTTGAAGGAACTATTATGCGCACGAGAACAGGAGAAGTGTCCGTCAAAGTTAAACATTATACTCATATTGTTAAAGCCTTAAAACCGTTACCAGAAAAATTTCACGGTTTACAAGACGTTGAAGAACGTTACCGCCGTCGTTATGTTGATTTAATTATGAATGAATCAAGTCGGCATGTTGCTTTAACTAGACCGCGTATCATTCGGGAAATCCAACGCTTTTTAGATGATCGTGGTTTTGTTGAAGTTGAAACAAGTATGTTAAATAGTGTCCTTGGTGGAGCGACCGCTAAACCATTTGTGACCCATCATAATACGTTAAATCGTGACTTTTACTTACGAATTGCTACTGAATTACCACTTAAAAGACTATTAGTAGGTGGTATTGAAAGGGTTTATGAAATTGGTCGCCTTTTCCGTAATGAAGGAATGAGCACGCGCCATAACCCAGAATTTACAACGATTGAAGCATATCAAGCATATGGTGATTTGGAAGATATGTTTGAATTAAATGAAAGTTTATTCCGCCATCTTGCGTTAACAATAACAGGTGATACGAAATTACCATGGGGTGATGTCGTAATTGATGTGGGCGCGCCATTTAGAAGAGTGTCGATGGTCGAATTAGTGAAAGAAAAAGTTGGAGTAGACTTCACTAAAGTATTAACCTTTGAAGAAGCTAAAAAAATTGCCGATCAACATGATGTTCATGTAGAAAAGCATTGGACAGGAGTCGGTCATATTTTAAATGCCTTCTTCGAAGAATTTTGTGAAGAAGACTTAATTCAACCAACATTTGTCTATGGTCATCCAATTGAAATATCCCCCCTTGCTAAAAAAGGAAAAGACCCCCGTTACACGGAACGGTTTGAACTTTTTATTAAGGCAAATGAACTTGCAAATGCTTTTACGGAATTAAATGATCCTATCGATCAATATGAACGGTTTAAAGACCAACTTAAAGCGCGGGAATTAGGAGATGAAGAAGCAAACGAAATGGATGAAGACTTCGTAGAAGCTTTAGAATACGGAATGCCGCCAGCGGGTGGTATTGGCATTGGTATTGACCGTCTTATCATGCTCCTTACGAATAAAACATCAATTCGTGAAGTTATTCTCTTCCCCACAATGCGTGATAATAAATAAAGTATTATTGTAATTATTACTAACGAACGAGGTGACCCTTTACAAACGTTAGTAATTGTAATATAATTACAACGCTATATTACTAGGTGTAATATAACTCCATGCTATTGGAGAACAATAGCCGAAAATAGTCCAGAGGGAGGTGTGCTTATGAAAAAGTACGAAATCATGTATATTCTTCGCGCTGAATTAAGCGAGGAAGAACGTCAAGCCGAAATTGAAGGTCTCCACAAGATTATTACTGACTTAGGTGGTAATATCTTAAATGTTGATACCGAAAATTGGGGTTTACGTGATTTTGCTTATCCAATCAATGATTTACTTAAAGGATATTATGTAGTCGTTGATGTCGAAAGCGATGTGAAAGCAATCGCAGAATTCGAACGCTTAGCAAAATTAAATAACAAAGTAATTCGTCATCTTGTTATCGCTAAATAACTATTAGGAGGAATAACAAATGGTTAATCGAGTAGTCTTAGTCGGTCGTCTTGTCCGTGATCCTGAATTACGGCGGACGCAAACAAATTTAGCAGTGACCACCTTTACTGTAGCGGTTGATAATCGCGGTAAAGATGCGGGTGCTAGTTTCTTACCAGTTGTATGCTGGAATCAAACAGCGGAATTCGTTGCTAATTACTTAAAGAAAGGGAACTTAGTCGGTGTGGACGGACGCCTACAACAACGTTCCTATGAAAATCAAGCTAAACAAAAAGTTTATGTCATCGAAATTGTAGCCGATACGGTGCAAGCCCTTGAATCACTACAAGCACGTGAAGGAGGAGTCGAACAAGGCTATACTCCAGATCAAGCCCCTGCTCCACAAAGTGGGGTTGATGTTTCTGATGATGATCTTCCGTTCTAGATATAAGGAGATATAAAATGTCATATAGAAAAAGTAGACCACGTAGAAAAGTTTGCTACTTCAAACAAAACAAAATTACCGAAATCGACTATAAAAACGTCGAACTCTTAAAAAGATTTATTACGCCAAACGGTAAAATTACTTCACGGCGTGTTACCGGTACAAGTGCGAAGTATCAACGCGAACTAGCCGTTGCTATTAAAAATGCACGCTTTATGGGATTGCTCCCATTCTACGTCAGTTAATTAATTAATTTGAAAGCACAGATAGCCCCTCTAATTTGAGGGGTTATTTATTAGGTTATATGAAGAAAAATAGTGGATATTATTTCGAATTAGTAGTGGTTGTGCTCGTTACCTTAATTGTATTTACCGCCCTTACAATTCCCCATCTCCAACATGGAGTTGGTTTTATTTTTCCCGTCCCTTTAGCAATCTTTATTATTCGCTATCGGGTAAGAGACGGAATTATTCCTGCTTTAATAATGCTATTTTTTGCCCCGATTATTACACACTTTTTACCAATTGGTGAAGGAAGTTGGGTTCGTGGTTTATTAATGATGTTGACTGCGGTAACGATTGGCTTTTTACATGGCGGATTAAGTAAATTAAAAATAAGTCATTTACGGGAAATTATTATTGTTATAGGGGCGGAAATGGTTTTAGCGTTTTTAACGACCGCTATTTTCTATTTAATTAAAGACCCAGTGTTTGATTATAGTGTTGAATTTCCACACTATTTTGAACGGTTTGCCGCACTTTTTAATCTTAACCATGAATCAATATATGCACAAAATGTACGGTTTATCTTTGTAAATAGCGTTATTCCATATATTATTGCCTTAGCCATTGTTGAAGTTTTATTTACGCATATCTTAATCTTTTTAGTAATTAGATATGCCTTTGAATTAACTGATGGTCGGCCTTTTACCGGATTATATTTTAAAATTAAAAAACCACTTGCCTATCTTTACCTTTTTGGTTTAGGAACGGCATTAATTAGTTTATTTTTCTTAAACCAAACATTAAGTCAAGGTGTTTTAATTGCCATAACAGTATTATTTAATCTTGTGTTAGGAGCAATGATCTTCTTTATTTTGCAAGGGGTGATGGTAATGATCTTACTCTTTAGAACGAGAAGAAACCGTGAACGAAGTATTATCTTATTTATTATTGCTTTAATTTTCTCCATTCCGTTTTCAATCTTTGGTGCCTTTAATGTCATTTTTGATTGGACTTCACGGATGATGGCTGCTGAGCAAATTGAGCACTTTTAAATTTGATTATTAATCTATTCTTTATTAATAAAGATTTTTGTGTTATTTTATAAATAGGAAAGTTTATGAAAAAAGAAGAAATAAGTAAAGAAAAAGTTGAAGAAGCTGCGCAAGAAGAGGTTAGTGAAGAAGTAATTGCTGAAAAGAAAGAAAAAACATTAAGTCAGCGCCTTCGATATAAAGGCAAGTATGAACTTCTACCAGAA
Organism: Bacilli bacterium; assembly: GCA_041654855.1. Taxonomy (GTDB): domain Bacteria; phylum Bacillota_I; class Bacilli_A; order RFN20; family CAG-826; genus UBA1361. Next base: position 15,905 of record JBAZCS010000005.1, read on the forward strand.
AAAGAATTACGGAAACAACTACGCTTTTATGAACGGCGTTATTTATATAAGTATTCTGCTTATATTACGGCAATTCCCGCGTTATTCTTTGCAATTTTAGCGTTAAAATATAATACGTTAATATCTTTAATGGTGTTATTAATGGTCACCCCGGGTATTTTATGGAGTATTTTAGGTGCTTTGAAAGTACGACGTGGTGGTGCGCTTATTATTATTTTAATTGGTTTGGTTTTAAATGTTATCGCTGTTATTGTCGCCGCTCCGGCTTTAGTCGACGCTATACCAAAAATTGGCGAAGTAATCCGCCTTATTATTGAATATATTCAGTCAGTCTTAGGAAATTCTCCGTCATAAATCGATAAAATTAGTGCTTTATACACGTGAAAGGTATTTAAATACCTTTTTTATTGTATAATTACAAAAGAATAAGAGGTGTTGAAATGATTGAATTAATTAATAAACTACGTAACCGGGCGATTCTCTTAGCGTTCTTTGAGATGTTGCTTTTAATATTTGTAAATTTAGCGTATACGGTTAATCTTTTTAATACTGGTGCCTTTTTCACCCCGCTTGTTGTTTTCATCTTTTCTAGTTCAATCATTATTATTAACGTTTTAGCATTTATCTTTTTAACACTTAGCATTAACGCTGTTCGTAAAAAGACAACCTTTGAATTAGTTTCCCTTTTAGGAGGAGACGTTAAAGAAGCGTATTACTTTGGAATGCTAGGTCTTGTCGTTGTTGATGATGACTTTAACGTAATATGGGCAAGTGAATTATTTAAAGAGCGGCGTCTTAACATTATTGATAAAAATATCTTAAACTGGAGAAGTGAACTTTATCGTCTTGTTGAGCTTAGCGAAGCGTTAGCGGAAAACATTGACGACACGATTAAAATTGAAATTGAACTGCGGACTTATGAAGTTAAATATTTAAGTAAGGCCCGAATTTTCCTTTTTAAAGACGTCACTGAGTTTGAATCGATCTTCGATCATAACCAAAAGAATGCCCCCGTCTTAGGCATGGTTATGATTGATAATTTCGTCGATATTGTCGTTAAAGGTGAAAACTCAAATCCCGTCTTCAGCACGGTTCACGGCTTAATTGCTGAATATTTTTCTAGCTTTGGCGTACTCGCGCGTCAATTTAGAGAAGATGCTTATATTTTAATTTTGAATAAAGAACGGTTTGATTTATTATACAAAGACAAGTTCTCACTTTTACAAAAGATTAAAGATCGGACCGCGAATATGGATTATCAAATTTCTTTATCAATGGCGTTTGCACATAAGTTCTTTGATGTTTTAAAACTTAATGAGTTACTGCTTAACGTGATTGACACCGCGATGGCCCGTGGTGGCGACCAAGTTGTTATTGCTCGCCACGGGGAAGAAAGCGAATATATTGGTGGTGCGAGTTCGCAAGCGGAAAAACGTAATAAAACTGCGATTCGTTTATATGCAGACACTATCTTCCGCCATATCCGTGAAGCGAAAAACGTTTTAATTATGACGCACACTGATACTGACCTTGATGCTTTAGGGGCGTCACTTGGTATTAAAGCCATGGCCGACTTCGTTAAAAAATCGCAAAAAGGCACGAAGTATCAATATCAACCTGCACGTATTGTTTATAATCCTGATAAAACAGAATCAAAGACAAGAATTGCGGTTAATCGCATGTTTACAAAACAAGAAATAAGTGAAATCTTTATTTCACCTGATGAAATTGATGACCAAAAAGGTCCGAATAGTTTAGTAAATTCCGGAACGCTTTTAATTGTTGGTGACGTATCGCGTCCAACGATGACGCTTTATCCGCGGTTATTAGAAAAAGTAGACCGAGTCATGATTATTGACCACCACCGGCGCACTGATGAATTTATCGACCAAAGACTATATGACTATATTGAAACTTCGGCAAGTTCAACATGTGAAATTGTTACGGAATTATTGCATTACGGTAATACGCCAAACTTTGTTTTACCAAGCAAATATGCAACCTTTATGTTAGCAGGGATTTATTTAGACACAAACTACTTCCGCACTAAAACAACAGGGTCACGTACATTTTTAGCAAGTATGGTGCTTGAAGAATGGGGTGCGGACGTCATGACCGCGGACGACTTCTTAAAAGATAACGTTGAAGAATATGCCTTAATTACAAAAATTATGGCGAGCATGAAAACGTTAAGTGTCGGTATTGTTTTATTAAAAGCGGATGAAACAGACATCTTAACACAGGAAACATTATCAAAAGTCGCTAATCAAAGCATGCGCATTAAAGGTATCGAAGCGGCCTTTGTCATTGGCTACACTGCTCATCGCCAAGTTAAAATAAGTGCCCGTAGTAATGGTGAAGTAAATGTCCAATTTATTTTAGAAAAGATTGGTGGCGGTGGTCACCAAGCTAGTTCAGCCGCCCTCTTTAAAGAAAAAACGGTCGCTGAAGTAGAAGAACTACTAGAAGAAACAATTAATCAAAATTTAAGTAAAGCCCGCGTTATCGGAGCAAAGAAAGGGTAAATTATGAAAGTTATATTATTAAAAGATGTTAAAAAAGTTGGTAAGAAAGACCAAATTATTGAAGTTAGTGATGGCTACGCCACTAATTTCCTTATTCCCCGCAAACTTGCCGTAGCGTATAACGAACGTAACCTTTCACAATTAGAAGCAAACCAAGCAAAAGTAAAAAAAGAAGCTGAACTCCAAAAGGCGAAAGCGATTGAACATAAAAAGTTTTTAGAAACAAAAGAATTAACCTTTATTTTAGCGGTTGGTGAAAAAGGAAAAGCCTTTGGTACAATTACCGCTAAAAAGATTGAAGAAGAAATTAAAGAAAAATTCAATATTGTTATTGATCGCAAGAAATTAATAAACTACAGTCCCCTTAAAGAATTAGGACAAAGCGTTATTCAAATTGAATTATATAAAGATGTTGTTGCCACAATAAAAGTAACGGTAAAGGATAAAGAATAAGTATGAGTTTTAAAAATGATCCGTTTACCTTAAATGATAAATCCATTGTCATACCCCATGACATTCTTTTAGAACGAACCGTTTTAGGTTTAATGCTTACATCATCAACAAGCGTTGAAATTGGGATGCAATATTTAGATGAATCGTACTTTCCAAACATTGGTAACAACCATCGGGCAATCTTTCACGCTATTAAACTATTACATGAGGAACAAGTAGCAGTTGACTTTTTAACTGTCAGTGGAAAATTAAAAGAGTTAAAACTATTGAGTACAATTGGTGGGATGGAATATTTAACAGCGTTAGGTAATGAAGCAATTACTTTTTCGGCAATGAAAGACTATTGTTTAAAACTGAAAGATTTAAGGTTATTACGTAACACGTTAAAAGTTATTGATGACAATATGCAAAAGTATCGCGAAGGCATCACTGGGGACATTAATGATTATGTTGGTGAATTAACGCGCGAAATAACAACCGTTGCCGAAGAACGACGCATTATGGACTTTGAAAAATTAGGAGACATTGCAAAAGACTTAAAAGTTCACCTTGATACGATGAAAGATTCCGGCACTGGAAAGCTTACCGGAACTGGCACAGGATACATTGAAATAGATCGTTACACGCACGGGTTCCAACCCGATAACTATGTTATTATTGCCGCTCGTCCCTCAGTTGGTAAAACAGCTTTTGGACTTAGTTTAGCCTACAATATGGCGCTGAAAAATAATAAAACTGTTGGTTTCTTTAGTTTAGAAATGGGTAATTTACAACTAATGCAGCGTTTACTCTCGAAAGTATCAGGTATTCACCATAAAAAGATTATTGAAGGTTCTTTAACTTCGCGGGAGCGCGTTAAAGTTGATGACACCCTATTAATGCTTGAAAATGTAAAGCTATATATTGACGAAACACCAAACATTAATATTAATGATTTATTAATTAAAGCCCGTAAATTAAAGCGGGAAAACGATGACTTATGTGCCATCTTTATTGACTATATCGGTCTAATTAAGACGAGTAAAAAGGTTGAAAGCCGGCAGTTAGAGTTAAGCGAAATTAGTTCACAGTTAAAAGCACTAGCTCGCGATTTAAAAATAACCGTAATAGCCTTTTCTCAATTATCGCGGGAAGTTGAAAAAAGAAATGATAAACGACCGATGATGAGTGACCTTCGGGAATCGGGTAGTCTGGAGCAAGACGCTGACCAAGTATTTTTAATGTATCGCGAAGATCAATATGTTAAGCAAAACTCTATTAAACCAGCAAACGCTGTTTATCAACCATATTACGAAACACTTGAAGCTTCGGGTAACGAAAACTCGATATCACCGGTTGATATTATGTTAGTGAAAAACCGCAGTGGAGAAACAGGAAACATTACCTTACTATTTTTTAAAGCACTATCAAGCTTTGAAAATCCTGACACTGATGTTTTAGTGTCACTTCGCAATATGCAACGTGCCCACGCTAGCCGCAGCAAGAAGGGTAGTGAATGAAATACTATGTCCTCGCTAGCGGTTCAAAAGCAAATGCCACAATAATTAAGGGTCCAGAAACAACATTACTTATTGATTTAGGTTTATCCTTAAAAGAATATCGAAACCGCCTTGAACTATTTAACTTACAAGCAGAAGAAGTTTTTGCGGTGCTTTATACACATAAGCATAGTGATCATTTAACACCACAATTTAATAGTGTCGCAAATGGTAATATTTTTGCGCCCGCCTTAACGTTACCACGCGGCACGGCATATTATGAAGTAACACCATATGAATCATTTTTACTTAATGAATTTAAAATAACCCCGCTTGCGACAAGTCATGACACCGATACATCAGTCGGGTATATTTTAGAAACAAACGGTTATAAAGCTGTATATATGACTGATACTGGTTATATAAGTACGAAAAACTTAGATTTAATGAAAAACGCGCACCTTTACATTATTGAAGCAAATCATAGTCCCCGACTTTTACTACAAACTAATCGGCCCTTTGATTTAATTCAACGTATTTTAAGTGATACCGGACACTTATCAAATGAAGCATGCGCTCACTATTTAGCCGAATTAATTGGTCCAAATACGAAAGAGATTGTTTTAGCCCACTTAAGTGAAGAAGCAAATACTCCCGAAGAAGCGCTAAGCACGATGGATAAAATTTTTAGAAAATACGGCATTGATCAAAGCCAATTTACGTTAAGAACCGCCCATCAACACGTACCGATAAAGGGAGACTTAAGTGAAGATTAATATTTACGCCGTTGGTAAAGTAAAAGGCTCCCTTTTATTAAGTGTGCAAGAATACTTAAAGATGATTTCTAAATATACAGACATTGAAGTAATTGAAATCAAAGAAGAAACGATTACCGCAAAAGCAAGCGAAAAAAGTGTTGCTAAAGCGCTTAATCTTGAAGGGGAAGCAATATTAAAAAGAATAAACGATAAAGATTATGTATTTGTGTTAGCGCCTAATGGTGAAAAACTAGATTCAATCACCTTTAGCGAGCGCTTAAATGATGCCTTTAATGTGGGGCAAAGTCGTGTGAGCTTTATTATTGGAAGTAGTCACGGCTTAAGTAATAATATATATACGCGCGCGAACAAAATATTAAGCTTTAGTGATTTAACATTTCCCCATCAATTATTCCGCATAATCTTGCTTGAACAAATATTTCGCGCATTTAAAATAATTAATAAAGAAACATATCACAAATAGAGGTGAATATATGCATAACAATGAACATTATGAACATGATTATAACAACTTAGTGCCCACGTGGGATTATAGTGAATTTAACCATTTAGAACGTATAGAAAAAGCAAAGACTAAGTTTGCAAGAGGCTACCGTGATGGGGAATATGAATTTTATATTGAACCATGGTTTTACACTCAATTAACGCGCCTTTTTGAACGCTTTCCAAAACAAAAAGAAGATATTTTAAAAGTGTTCTTCACTTTAAGTAAAAGAGCAAAACACGTGTTATTTACACGTGATATTGAAGATCCGGTATTTAAAGATAAAGCATACTTACTTATTGAAATAAGTGAAGTAATTAATGAGGCGGGCCTAGAGTTTGATGATATATCAAGAGGCAGTGATTATGGTGATTAATGGCGTTATTGTAACGAATATTGGACAAAAAGTCCCTAAATATAAAGCCCAGACCGATGATTTTTTACAAAAAAGTACACTGATTGCTAACCTTAGTTTAAAAGAAGTTAGTAATCCGCATGTTTTAAATTATGTCGCTAAGCATAAGGTGGACTTTATTCTTTTTTGGGATAAAGACATCTTTTTAGCGCGCACTTTAGCAAGTCTTGGTTATAAAGTATTTAATAATCCAGAAACAATATATCTTTGTGATGATAAAGCATTAACAGCGTACGCTTTAACAAAAGCTGGAGTCACCCAGCCTAATTACTTTGTGTTTCCGCTTCATTTTTCCGGTAATATATTTGATTATTATGATATATATAAAGATGAATTATTAAAATTAGGTTTTCCTTTAGTTATTAAAGAACGCTTTGGTTCTTTTGGAGAACAAGTATATTTAGCAAAAGACGAAGATTCCTTAAAAGACATTATTAAAGAACACGGCACAAAACCATTGCTTGGCCAAGCCTTTATTAGTGAAGGAAGCGGTAGTGATTATCGGCTTAATGTTGTCGGGGAAGAAGTGCTGCTTAGTGTCAAAAGAACAAACACCCATGATTTTAGAAGTAATATTAATCAAGGGGGTAGCGCTAAAGAAGTTGAAGTCGCGCCTTTAATGAAACAAACAGCAATATTAGCGACGAAAGCTGTTCACGGTCACTTTGCCGGTGTCGACATCATGTTAAAAGATGGCATCCCCCATGTCCTTGAAGTCAATTCAAACATGCGTACAATCGCGGTTAATAAAGTAAGTAATGTTGACTTAACATTAAAAATACTTGAATACATTATTAATAATATATAAAGAAAAGGCACCACATAAGTCGTGGTGCCTTTTAATAACTAACTTAATTTCCTGGGGCAGGTCCTTGCGGACTTAATGTACGCATCGTTAACCATACACTGCGCATGCCAAGGGTCATAATAAAGATCATTTGGAAATAAGAGGCGGGTACAATAAAGCCAAGCACTAAAGTAATAAGCGCGGGGGTTGGTAATAACCAAGCACCGACTTTCATTGCTTCAAAGAACTTTAAGTCGCGATGTGGGTTATGCTTACCACGGGTTGAAATAAAGATAATCAAGCCCATCACTAAACCAATGACAACAAAGATAACGGAGTAAATGCCAGTTTGAATCCAGAAACTGCGCACTTTTACATCACGATACGCTAAATCTTGCATATTAGCAAAGTTATCAACAACCTTTTGACTATAATTTAGATCGGTACTTAATATCGTTGTCCCATCAACAGCTTTCTTTCCAAAGTCCCGAATGTTTAAGTTTAATGGTAAAGAATTTGTTCGTCCTTCAAAACGGGCCACCGGATTAGCAGCGTCACCAATTTTGGCAGGGTTATATAAACGCATATACAGGGCGTTGCGACCAATAATAATATGGGTTGTGACATTTGCTTTAGCGTCGTCTCCCTTTAATTCCAGTAATTTAGAGGCTAGATAAGATTCGGCTCTAACCATTGTGCTGTCACGCACAAACATTTCTTCAATGTGGGCGGTGTAATAAACTCTTAAATATTCGAAGTCTATTTCTTTGATAACGATAGTGCCATTTTCATCTTTTTCCCCCACTTTCATTTTTTGGGCAAATGAATAATAAGGAATATCAGCGTTATTACTTAATCCATCAATAAGTGGATATGTTTTAGTAGCGGTGTTTGTCGCAAAATTAGTGCCCACATCACTAAAGACTTTCGCCCCGTTACCGTCATCAACAATCTTTAAGTCAACATTCGTTTCTTCAAGTTTTTCGACAAACTTCACTAACGCAACATCAGTGTGATATAAAGACCCTTTTAACGAATCACTACCTTTTGTTTTGCCAATAAATACCATTGCCGGAATTAAAGCAATAATTATTGAAAAGATAAAAAGAAGGGAAGCAACCCATCCTTTTTCTTGCCGTCCGCCGTTATATGCAGCCGTATTGTTAAAAAATGAAGCGATAAAAGTACGAACTCTTGGGTTTGGTTCTTTTTTTACTTTTTCAACTTTTACATGTTTTGGTTTTTGTTTAAATTTTCTACTCATATAAATACCTCGATTTTGTATCCATGTAAGTATATATTACTTACAAGGTTTTTTCAAGAGTTGGTATCTCTTCCTTGTATTTATCTTTAAATGAATATATAATACTTTCACTGGGGATGGCATGGTTTCGACAGGGAAATGCTTGGCCTACATAGCAGCCGTGTGGTGACGTAAACACCAACCACATAAATAACTGGCAACAGTAATTTATCCTACTCCTTTGCTTAGTAGCAACTGTAATTAACAGATAGGAGCGCGACTTAGAGTGGGGTCCCAACTCTCTAACGAGCGCCATAAAAGGGACTTGTAATTGTGATGTCTATAAGCAATTATGAAATAACATAGGCTCGCATTACTTGCTTTTGTAGATATAGCATCCTAATGTTAAAACACAATATCTTCTAAGCTGTAGAAGTGTTCGTGGGGCGTTCCTTGGACCGGAGTTCGACTCTCCGCATCTCCACCAAAAAGTCTTTAATTGGGAACAAAAAACCCTGGAATATTAAGAATGCACTGTTTATTAGCACTAACAGTGTTTTTTAATTTTAAAAATAAACTTAAGCGTTTTTTAGTCGATATGTATACACTAAAGCTTTTTACTATGGTTTTTAGCGCACTCAAAGCAATAACCATAAATTGTTAAGTCATGACTTGTTACTTGGAATTTATGTTCTTTAATGTTTTTACGTAAAATACGATCGATTTCACATTCAATAGGAAAACGCACTAAACAATCAGTGCATATCATGTAGTGGTGATGTTCACCATCAATTAAGTAGAAGTATGTAACTTTATTTATTGTGCTTTTTCCTAATATTTGTTTCTTAGCGAAATATTCTAAAGTGCGGTAAATTGTAGAAAGATCAATAGCTTCACCTTCAAGTAATTTACTTATATCTTCAGCACAAAGTAAAGCACTTTCCTTTTGGAAAATATCGAGTACAAGCTTACGGGAATGAGTTAAACGCATCTTAATCCCTCCTTTTTAGTAATAATTTATTCGTTAGAAATGCAAGAATTAAAAATGAAGTAAAGACCATGATGATTGTCGGGCCGGTAGGAAGCGCTAGATGGTAAGAAAGAACAATTCCTAAAAAAGTACCGACTAAAGAAAAGATAATACCAGTGTACAAAGTAGTGTTAAAACTACGGGTTATTTGCCGCGCAATAAGCGTGGGGAACAAGATAAAGGCGGAAATGAGTAAAGCACCAATTGCCCGTACCCCAACGACGACAAAGATTGCTGTTAAAGCACTTAAGGCATATTTTAAAAACCGGGTGTTTATCCCACTGAATTTAGCGTATGTTGGATCAAAGGTTGTCACTAAAAGTTTGCGATAGAAGAAGAGTACAAAAATAATGACAAGCAGCGCTAATATGGAAGCCCCAATTAATTCTGGTACGGTTACTGTTAAAAGGCTGCCCACTAGTAATGATTCAATGGAGCGGTTAAAACCATCACTTACACTAATAATAATTAAACCAAGGGCTAAGGCAAAGACACTAACAACACCAATGGCGGCATCATTATCAAGACGGGCTTTCTCACTTAAAAATGTAATAGCTAAAGCAGCTAATATTGAAAAGGGAACGGCAATATAAAGTGGTTCACTTGAGAAGAGTAAACCAATAACGACACCGGTAAAGGCAATATGAGCCATACCGTCAGCAATAAGGGATTGTTTAGAAAGCACTAAAAAAGGACTAAGTAAAGAAGCAGCGAAAGCAATTAAAAGTGCAAGCACTAAAGCATAAATCATAAAGGTATAATTTAAAAAACTAAACATGGTTTATTGTATGCTCCTTTGTATAGTACTCAGGTAAAGTTCCAAAAAAGCGAACTTCTTGATCAATATATAAAACATGAGCGCAATCACATAATGTATCATGAAGGTCATGGGTTACAAAGATAATGGTTTTGTTTTGATGGTGCAAATCCATAATGACTTCATTAAAAAAAGCACGAAAAGAAGGATCGAGAGCGGATGTAGGTTCATCAAGAATTATTAAATCAGGGTCATTAATTAGGGCTCTAATTAAATAAACTCTCTGCTGTTGACCGCCAGAAAGGTGGGCCATTGGCTTTTTTCGTAAGTGTCCGATTTGCATTTTATCGAGCCACTTTTGAATCTTTTCACTATCTTTTTTGTTAATAAAAAGTGATTGTTTGGCAAAACCGCTATAAATTGCTTCTTCCACGGTGATTGGGAAGTTCGGGTTTTGATTTAATTTTTGTGGTAAATATCCTAATACATCATCGCCGCGGATAATCTCACCTTTTGTCGGCACTAGGAGATTAGTTAAAAGTCGTACAAATGTTGTTTTACCAGATCCATTAGGACCGACAATATAAAGTAGAGTGCCGCGTTTAATATCAAGATTAATATTTTTTAAGGCAACGACATCGCCAAAATCAACATTAACGTCTTTTAGTTCAATTACCGAGGGCTTTTTTAATGTTTTCGACGTTTCTTTTAAAGATTTGTGCATACGTTACTTCCTCCTTTGCCTCCTTACTTGTAATGTTATGGTAGCCATGAAGTTCTAATATTTCAATTACATAGTTTTCTTTAGCAAGTTCAGCTTTAATTAAATTAGCCATGCGGGGCTCTACTAATTCTTCAATGAATAGATGATGAATATTATTAGCTTTTATTTCTTCAATAAAAGCAATAACGGCGGGTGAGAGAAAATCAACATCAGGCTTATAGCTTTCGGTCAGCGCCCGAATGTTAAAGTCAAATTCATGGGCAAAGTCATCAAGCGCGTTGTGACCGGCAAAGTATAAAGTAGGATGTTCTTTATCACTTAAGAATGACCGAAGCTCATTAATAGAAGTATTAAGTTCGGTTTGGTAATTAGTGTGGTTTTGCGCGAAAAAAGCTGAATTTGCCTCATCTAAACTAGTAATACGTGGCAATAAGTGATTAAACACTTCTAAGTAATAAACTGGATTAGTGAAGAAGTGCACTCCTTCATGGTCGTGGTCATGATCATGATCGTGATCTTCATGGTCATCATGCTCACCTTCTTCATGTGGAGTATAATATTCACTCATATTAAATGTGTTTTGATTATCTACTAAAGCATTTACCCACGTATCTAATTTAGGGGAAAGGTAGACAAACATTTTGGCGTTATTTATGTTAACAACATCACGGGGAGTTGGTTCAAAACCATGTAGTTCACTACCCCACGGGACAACGTTATGAACAGTCATCTTGTCACCGACAATATTTTTAACAGTGTCATAACTAACGAAGCTTGAGACAACGATATCCGGGTTTTTATTTGGGCCACAACTAGCAAGGGCTAGCAGGGGGATTAGGAGCATTAATTTGTTTTTCATATATTTTTCCTTTTGCGAATGATTCGCATTTAGAATATAATATATTAAACATAAACACAAGCGAAAAGAATTAAAAAAGCACCACTATTTTGTATTTTAAGAAGTGGTGCTTAGTTATAATTTTATTTATCCAGCGATATTTAAGTTTTTAACGAGAATACTTGAGGTTGTGTAACTATTTAATAATAATTCATTCTCATTACTTACTGCTTGGACATCCTTGAATAGTTTAATTAAGTTTCCAGCCACTGTAATAAGATTAACTGGTTCACTAACGACCCCATCGCGAATCATAAACCCACTAGCCTGGAGACTAAAGTCGCCGCTCGTCGGATTAAGGCCACTATGTAAGCCCATAAGTTCAGTAATTAATACACCTTCTTTAATATTCTTGATCATTGTATCAAAGTCATTACGTCCGGGTTTTAAAGTAATGTTAGAAATACCAACACTAATTTTTCCGCCCGTATTACGGCCGTGTCCGGTTGGCGCAACTCCAAATTTTGTTGCCGTACTTAAGTTATGTAAGAAGGTAACGAGGACGCCATTTTTAATAATTGGTTTATTTGATTTTGCTACCCCTTCGTCATCAAAATAACGATAGAAGATGTTTCGTGTAAGTGGGGCGTCAAGCACAGTAACTTTCGAGCTTGCTACTCTTTCCCCAAGTTTATCAGCAAAAAGCGATGTTTTCTTTTCAACCCGTTCTGCACTGGCACTACTTAAGTATGCGGCTAATAAACTTCCGGTCATCCGCGGATTAAAGACAACGGGATAAGCTTTTGTAGCGGTTGGTTTACCACCAAGTTTTTTGATAACACTATCAGTAGCGTCACCAACAAACTTATCAACATCAAATTTATTAAAGTCATTATCAAGGAAAACTTTATAACTTGTTTTGACGTCTTCCTTATCTTTAGCGACAACTGAAGTGTGGAAATAGTAATAGTTTTGTTTCGTTGCTAACTTTAATCCATACGAATTATAAAACCGTTGATCAGTTTCAACTTCGTTATAGGCAACAATTTCAATATCAGTAATTAAAGAACTTGCTTCTTTTAGTTTTGTTTCAATTTCAAAGAGTTTTTCGAGTTTCGTTGCTTCACTAATTGTACTTAACTCTTTGTTATAGAAGTTACGTTTACGATACTTTTCACTTCCCTTAAAGATAATACTTAAGTCTTCACTTTCACTAACTGTCGCTGCCGCTTTTATTTGTGAAATTAAGTATTGCGCAGTTGTTTTGTCATCTTTTTCACTCATGGCAAAGCCCATTTGTCCATTATAAATACCGCGCGCGTATATATTTATTGTTGTCGACATTGTATAATTTTCTACACTGCTATTATAAACACCCATTTCGGTTGAAGTTGAGCGAACAATGACAACTTCGGTTGCTTCAAGCCCTTTTTCTGCGGCTAAGGCAAAAAACTTATTTACATTCATTGTAAAGCACCTCCCCGTCCGCCAACAGTAATTTCATTAACGCGAATTGTTGGCTGACCAACGTCGACTGGAATAGACCCACTTGCCGCACCGCACATTCCTTGCGCCCGTTCTAAGTCATTGGCGACCATATCAATTTTCATTAATATATCGGCGCCATTACCAATAAGGGATGCCCCTTTAACGAGTTCGGCAATTTTACCGTCGCGAATAATATAAGCTTCTTCACAGGCAAAGTTAAAGTCGCCAGTTGCCGGATTAACAGAACCACCACCAAGTGACTTTGCGTATAAACCGAGTTTAACACTTGCGATAATTTCTTCAGTCGTATGTTTACCCGCCGCAATATAAGTGTTTGACATGCGGCTTGTTGGTTCAAATTGGTAATTTTGCCGCCGTCCCGAACCAGTGCTTTCTGCACCCATGCGCCGGCCATTAAAGCGGTCGACAATGTAATTTTTTAAAATACCTTTTTCAATTAAGACATTTTTCGTGGTTTTAACGCCTTCGTCATCAATATTATTTGATCCCCAACCATTAACAATTGTGCCGTCATCAATTGCCGTTACTGCTTCGTGGGCAACTTTTTGTCCAATTTTACCGGCAAACGGTGATAAACCTTTGCTCACTGCACTTGCTTCAAGCGGGTGGCCACATGCTTCATGGAAGATAACGCCACCGAAGCCATTACCGATAACAACGGGCATTTTGCCACTTGGACATTCAACCGCTGTTAGTTTACGCACCGCAAGATCAGCAACTTCACGGGCGATCTTTTCTAAATCTAAACCTTCAATATATTCAAATCCTTGGTGCGCGCCAGGACCATTAAAGGTAACTTCAAAGGCGCCAGGAGCCATTGCAATAGCTTGGAAAAACATGCGAATACGTTCTTGTTTATCATTAAACTCTTTGCCTTCACTATTAAAGATTGTAATATTACGTACTTCCGTTAAAAGTCCAGTAATTGAACGCACAATTTGCGGGTCATATGTTGAAATAATAAGATTGGCAACTTTTAGTTTATCAATTATTTCTTCAACATTTAAAGTTTCCACACTACGTTTTAATTCGTGCTTTGCTTTTACTTTAATCTTTCTAATTTTTTCAACACTATGGGTTTGTGGGGAGTTTTGCGAAGCGCTTAAGGCAGTCGCTAGTTTAAGTAAACCTTTTTTACTTAAATCACTAGTGTGACCATAGACACTTTGTAAACCCTTTAAAATCCGAATGCCCGCGCCATATGTTAAAGAAGTAGTCGGGGGTTGGGTTTTTCCGTTTTCTACTAAATACGTTGCACTATGGGTTTCTTCTAAGAAAATCTCAGCGAAGTCACCGCCAGTACTTAGTGCAACATTTAACACTTCGAGGGCTAGTTTTTTCGATATCATAACTTTTTCCTCCTAATAGTAAAAATAATAACATTGTTAACGTTATTTTTCATAAAAAAGCGTTTACTTTTAATAATATTCTTATTATTTTCGTAATAATTACAAGATTTTCTACTTTCGCATCTTTTTATTCATGTTGCGATAACTAAGAAAAAGGAGAAGAAATGATAATAAAATGGTCGATAAAATTATATAAATCATTGCAACATCAAAGCCTAAAATACCAATTTCAGCACTGCCGAAAGGCTCTTTAATGGCGGCTGCAAAATGCGGATCTAATAAAGCATACGGTTCTTTTAAAAGAACTTGTTTAAGCATTATTGTCATATGAGTAAAAGGATTTAAAGATGAAACTTTTGTTAATGATTCTCCTAACACAAATAAGGGAATATAAATCCCACTCATAAAGCCAATGACCGTTCCTAAGACGCCAGCTAATGCCCCAAACGCATTTTGACTTTTAATAAGTGTGACAATAAAAAGCATTAATGTTGAAGAAATAAAAGTAAATAGAATCAAGAGCAGGGAAACGTTTATGATCGTTAAAAAACTATACCAGTAGCCAGTAAATATACCAGCATAAAGGATAGTCAAAAGCCACATCAAGAGCGTGAAAAATGTTGTGACAATAAATGAACTTACATAGTAGGCTAAACTTATTTTAAAGCGAGCAACCGGGGTCACAAGAAAGCCTTGAATCCGTTTCGTTTCTAAATCAGAAACAACCGAACCCATAACCCCAAGGGAAAGCGAAACAGTATTAATAACTAAAACACCGCCCATAATAACACTAACACTTAAAAAGTCTTTAATTTTACCGTCAATACTAGCGAATTCCTCTCCACTTGTATATTGACGACCAAGAAAAAGAAAATAAAGACCAAGTAAGATAATTACCGAAAGAAAAGAAAAGAAAACCGCTGCGCGATCACGCAAATAAACCTTAATATTACGACGAACAAGGGCAGTAAAGTTATACATTATTATTGCCTCCAATAACTTCAATGAATACATCATCCATTGACCCTTTTATTACTTCAAATTGGCGAATGTTTGTCCGTAAATCATTCAAAATACTAATGGTTTCTTCGGCATTTTCCACGTATATTACATATTCATCCGATATTTTCTTATATTCTCGTTTAATTTTATAAAGGTATTGTTGTAAGGCTTTTTTATCGTTTGGCACAACTTTGATGCGGTCTCTTGAATATGTATCTTTTAAGGTGGCAGGAGTACCTTCAGCGACAACTTGTCCCTTATTAATAATGACAACATGGTCAGCTTCGGCGGCTTCCTCCATGTAGTGGGTTGTTAAAAGAATAGTCATTCCACTTTTTTCGCGTAGCTCATCAATAACCCGCCACACAACTTGGCGCGTTTCCGGGTCTAGACCAGTTGTTGGTTCATCAAGCAGTAATATTTCGGGGTTTGAAAATAAGGCTCGTGCAATTTCGATGCGTCTTTTTTGTCCACCAGAGAGACTTTTAAATCTTTGGTTTTCAAAACTTTCAAATTGGAGAAAGTCTTTTAATTCGTTATAGCGAGCAACAACCCCTTTTTGGTTATTAATATATAAAGAACCACGGTACATTAAGTTTTCTTTCACCGTTAAATTGTCATCAAGAATATTACCTTGGAACACGACACCGATTTTGTGACGAAAATATTGGTCGTCGGTTTTGCCATTTAATAATACTTCACCTTCATTTTTCGCAAGTAGTGTTGAAATAATGTTGATAGTAGTAGATTTTCCCGCGCCATTTGGCCCTAGAAAAGCAAAAAGCGACCCCCGTCTTATCCCAAATGAGATATCGTTTACGGCCACGAGTGATCCATATCTTTTCGTTAAGTTTTTTACTTCAAGGATAAAGTCCATAAAGTTATTATACTGAGAAGAGGCCCTTATTGCTAACAATGACCCTTAAAATTTTTAAAAAATAAATGTTCTTTTAGTGAGGAATTGTCACTAATTTCTTTATTCAATCAAAAATGATAATTTTTAGTTGTCAAAATATGTTAATAATGTTATTATTACCTATGCTTACTTAGGATGAACATTTTATCCTAGGCGGAAGGAGATATTATGAAAAAAGGAATTCACCCAAACATGAATAAAATCACAATCACCTGCGTGAGTTGTGGTACTGAATTTGAAGCATTATCAACGAAAAAAGAAATCCGTGTTGATACATGTTCAAAATGTCATCCATTTTATACGGGCAAACAACGCTTTACCCAAGCCGATGGACGTGTTGATAAATTCAATAAAAAATACGGAATTAAATAATAACAAAGACAAAACATACTGCTACTTCCGTAGCAGTTTTTTGTAGAATTTTGAGGTTAGCAATGAAAAAAAGATTTTATATTACCACTCCCATATATTATCCAAGTGCAAAACTACATATTGGTCACGCTTATAGTACAGTATTAACTGATATTTTAGCGCGTTATAATCGCCTTATTGGTAAAGAAGTTTACTTTTTAACGGGTAGTGATGAACACGGTCAAAAGATTGAGGAAAACGCCGCGAAGGCAAATAAGACACCACAAGCTTTTGTCGATGAAATTGTGGAAGGTTTTTACGCTTTATGGAAAAAACTAGAAATCACAAACAATCAATTCATTCGCACAACAAATAAAAATCATACGGAGACCGTACAAAAAATCTTTAGCCAACTTTTAAAACAAGGAGATATTTATTTAGGTAATTATGAAGGATGGTACTGCACCCCATGTGAATCATTTTGGACAGATACACAAGTTGGTCCAAACAAAATTTGTCCAGATTGCGGAAGACCAGTGCATAAAGCAAGCGAAGAATCATACTTTTTTAAAACAAATAAGTATATTGAAAACTTATTAAAGTTTTATGATGAAGTACCAAACTTTATTACCCCAGTCTCGCGTAAAAATGAAATGATTAATACATTCATTAAACCAGGATTAAGTGAACTTGCGGTGTCCCGCACTAGTTTTGAGTGGGGAATTAAAGTAAAAGAAAATGAATGGCATGTTATTTATGTTTGGCTTGATGCTTTAACAAACTATATTACTGCGTTAGGTTATTTAAGTGAAGATGATGCTTTATTTAAAAAGTTCTGGCAAAGTGAAGACACCGAGATTGTGCATATTTTAGGCGCGGATATTGCGCGTTTTCACGCAATTTATTGGCCCATGTTTTTAGAGGCTTTAAACTTACGGAAGCCTGACCGGCTTTTTGTACACGGATTATTAATGATGAAAGACACTAAAATGTCTAAATCTAAAGGTAATGTCATTGATCCTTATCCCTTAATTGACCGTTATGGAGTTGATGCGGTTCGCTATTATTTAGCGCGCGAAACGTTCTTTGGTAGTGATGGCCAATTTACACCAGAACAATTTGTCGAACGCTTTAATGTTGATTTAGTGAATGATTTTGGTAACTTACTTAATCGTACAGTATCGATGATTATTAAGTATTTTGACGGTGTTATTCCGATGTATCAAGGTCATATCACCCCGTTTGACAAGGAAATGGAAGAAGTAGCGATGAACGCTGTTAAAGAATATGAAGCACATTTTAGTGATTTAAAAGTTACCGAAGGATTAATTGCGGCTTTTAAACTTATTAGTGCTTCAAATAAATATATTGATAACACAAAACCGTGGGAATTATTTGCCCAAGGAAAAAAAGAAGAGTTAGCATCAGCAATGAATCATCTGGCGAACAACTTATATATAAGCGCGATGCTTTTAAAACCAGTATTAGTGCATGCACCGGATGAATTATTCCGTCAATTAGGTATTAGTGAAAAGTTACATAATTTTGAATTACTTCAAAAGTACGGTGTAATAGGTGGGCAAAAAGTAGTTAAAGGTGACCCGTTATTCCCACGTTTAAAAGTAGCAGAAGAGGTTGAATATATTAAAAGTTTAATGCACCATGATTAAAGAAAATGATATTTATAATGTAATTGGTGTTGATTATACATCAGAAGGAATTGGGGTAGCGAAAGTGGATGGCTTTCCCCTTTTTGTTAATAACTTAATAATTGGTGAAGAGGCAAAAGTTAAAATAATTAAGGTCATGCGTAAGTTTGCGCTCGCTAAAATTGTAAATTTTATTACGATGTCTCCTCATCGCATAACACCTTTAATCCCAGAGACAATTCATTTAGGAGGGTGTCAATTTACCCAGCTAGATTACGCTAAAGAAGTTGAATATAAGTTAAGCAAAGTTAACCGTGCATTACGGGTTATTGGCGGCATTGATTACAAAGTAAAAGTTATTCATCCCGCGCCTAATCCATATTTTTATCGCAATAAAACCGTACTTCCTTTAGCAATGAAAAAAGATGGCACAATCATCTCGGGCATATATCGCTTTAACACTCATGAAATTATTGCCATGGGTAAAACGCATTTAGATGATTTAAGAGCTAGCGAAGTAATGCAAGAAATTAGACCGTTACTTCAAAAATATAATATAAGCATCTACGATGAAAAAAGCCACACCGGAACATTGCGCAGAGTTATGATTAGAGCAAGTTATTATACAAGCGATATTATGGTTGTGCTTATTTCTAAAAGTAAACAAATTGAAAATATAGATGCTTTTTGCGCTGATTTAATTGCAAAATGCCCACAAATTACGACTATTGCCCAAAACATAAATCCACATCGCACTAATGTTATTCTTGGGGATGAAGAAAAGGTAATATACGGAGAAGGCATTATAAGTGATAAGATTGATGATTTAACTTTTTTAGTGTCTAGTAAATCATTTTTCCAAGTAAATACATTACAAGCGGAAAAGCTTTATAGCCGGGCAATTAGTCTTGCTAATTTAAAAGAAAGTGACAGAGTCTTAGACGCCTATTCAGGTATTGGCACCATTACCCTGCTTGTGGCTAGAAAAGTAAAAAAAGCAATAGGTGTCGAGATTGTTAAAGAAGCAGTCGAAGACGCTAAAGTAAACGCCAAAATAAACAAAGTAACTAATGTAGAATTTTATCAAGATGACGCTGGTGATTTTTTAGTTAAACATAAAAAGAATACAATGTTCGATGTTGTATTTGTTGATCCTCCGCGTAAAGGGTTGGGTGAAGTTTTCCTTACTAAACTTTTAGAAGTAGCGCCCCCTAAAATTGTTTATGTTTCATGTGATCCAGCAACCCTATCACGCGACTTAAAAGCTTTAGTGAACAAATATAAGATTAGCGCTTTTGAAACGGTTGATATGTTCCCAAGAACCGCCCATGTTGAATCTGTCGTCATTTTAGAAAAATTAAAATAATATTTTAATGCTTGTTGTAGTCGTTTGAACTCAACTAACGGGAATTGTCTAGATTCGTCTAACGGAAATAAAGCTCAATAGATCTGCCGAACTGGTAGGTCTTTTTAGTTATTGCCTATGAGATAATAAGAACAACTATTTAATAGTTAAACTTATGATCTTTTCTTTTACTCCATATTTGATTTTTCTTTAAGTGAATCTAACTGTTCTTTGATTTTTAATATAAAAGTTTGAATTCCTATTTTATAATGTGTCATTTCATCTTGGTTTATAGAAGGTTCATATCTTGAGTGAATACACCACATTAGTTCAATATAATCACTAATTAGACTTAGAGTATCTTCCATATCAACTTTGTTCATTATCTCACCACCTAACAATTAAATAATGTCGTAAATTGTAGAAAAAAGATGCAGGTTTTTGAGAAAAATATAAGATTTTTATTACAAATAAACTGTATATAATTGAGATTTTGTTAAAAATGTGTTATATTCTTGTTAAAAGAAAGCGGGTATATTATATGAAATATAGAGATATGATTATAGCTTTAAGAAATAAATTAATAATTACACAAGAGGAATTAGCAAAAATGCTAGACGTTTCTTATGTGTCTGTAAATAGATGGGAAAATGGACGTCATGAACCAACAATTAAGTTAAAAAGAAAACTCTTTGAACTATGCAAAGAGAATGGAATCGAGGTTGACTAAGTATGAATTTTAAAGATTTTAAAATTGCCTATGCAGAAACAATGCTTTATTACCAGGCGATTGAATATGATATTAAGTTTATTTATGCTTATATGAAAGTTGGAGATGTCAATAAGCATTTTGATGAAATAGAAAATAAGACACTTGGGCAAATGATTAGAAAACTTAAAGAACTAGATAATGAGGATAATAAGCCTTTAATTAGTGCTGGTGACTATAAATTTTTAACACAAATTTGTGATAATAGAAATCATTGGGCTCATAATGTCTTCCTAGAATTCATATATAAGAATAATTGGATTGATTTAAAAGAATATCAAAAGCAATGTGCTAAGTTGGAAAAAGACCACGATAGAGTAGAAGCCGCTTCAGATATACTTGAGAAGATAAGAATTGATTATTGCAAAAGTATAAGAAAGTAGGTGGTGTTAAATGGCAAAAGCAAACAAGGCAGAGTTATCTAATTTAACATTACCTCAAGTAATAAAAAGAAAACTAAAATCAAAACTAACTTTTGAAGAGTTAGAAAATTTTGATAAAGGATTAATAATTCAGTACATTCATGATAATGAAATTCAAATTAGAATATTTAAAAAGATTGGCTATGATATCATAAAAAAATCCTTTTTTGTAGTTGAGTACGCTTATAGAGAAGATATTCCAAGACATTATGATATTGAAAGAAAAGATTATGAAAATTTTGATACTTTCTTTAAGTATGTAAAAGGTAATATTTATGATTCCTCTTGTTATTATGGATATGAATTTACAAATGATGAAATCAAAAAATATAATATCGACGTTGAAAGACTAAATTTTGAATCTTTTATTGATTATGATATTACTCAAGATACTTTTGAATCCGTTTTGAAAGAAAGAAAAGAGAACAATCAAGTAAATGTTGAAAATGGAATAAAAATAAGAAAATGGATATCAAAAATCGAAGGAATTGATTCATATGATACTTTGGTAAAAAAATATAAGTATTTTACATCTTTTGGAGCAGGAAGAATATTCTTTTCATTAATCATTCAAAAGTTTGGGGATTCAATAAAAGATTATGTTGTGGAATTTAGAAGAAAAAATGGTTCCTTCAGAGGTGTGGATGTTGAGGATATTGCATTTTATTATGGTGTAGACACAGCTAAAGAAGTGCTAATAGATTTTGATGGGGGTTGCTGGACAGATAGTACTAGAAATAAGCATAAGAAAAAGATTAGAGATAAAATCCAATTACTTAGAGATGGCAATTTTGTTGTCAAAAAACGAGGTTCATTTTCTAAAACTTATCAATTATATGAAGTCAATTATTTGTATTTTAAAGGAGAGGAAAGATTTGTTTCACTTAGAATTGAAAGATATTTTGTATCATTTGACGATTTTGTAAAAGAACTAGATGGAGATTTGTCAAATGTAGATCTTGAATCTGCTCCTATTGATGTCAATGATATTTTAAAATATAAGACAAACGAAAACACAAAACTGCCTAAGCCAAATACTTATTTCTTATATAAGGTGAAAAAGCATTATAGAGATGGTATTTTTTATGTAGTTCAAGGTTGGTTTGATAAAGATGAAAACCTTGTTTTATCTCACGGAGAAGAGTTTAAGTTATTTTGTGATTTTGCTCATTATTTGAATAATGATTTATCAGAAGCAAATTTAATAATGTGCGATGGAATTGAAAATATATCAGGCATTAATAATTTAAAGTTGGAAGGATTAAGGGTTAGAAGCGATGTTGCAAAGAACCTTGGTTTAGTTTTTGAACTAATTCCATCTAATAGATTTGAAATAGTAGAATTTGAAGAAACTCAAAAATATGAACTTGCTACAACAAACGAATTAATGACACAAAGAAGTAATGATGAAGACTATTCTGGATTGGTTTCATACGTTACTGATGTTCATATGCTTCATAGATTTGCCGCTTGGAGATGCGAGAGCAGTGATGATTTAGATTATGTCACTAAAATTGTCACTAAAGATATAGGAGAGGATGACTCGCCAATAAAACTTATTGGAGGAGATATCGCTAGTGATTTTGAAATATTTGAATCATTCATTAGAAATTTAAGACAATCTAATTCTCGAGGAACAATTTTCTTAACTTTAGGTAATCATGAATTATGGCCTTTTAAAGATTGCTCTTTGAATACCATAATTGATAAATATAAAGAAGTTATTAATGAGAATAAGATGTATTTAGTCCATAACAATATTTTCTATTTAGATGATGGTTGGAAAGAAATAACAACACAAGAATTAGAGAACATTAATGGTGATGACCTACGAAAGAAAATGCGCGGGGCAAGTCTAATTATTTTTGGTGGATTAGGTTTTGCTGGCAAAAATGAAGAATTTAATGCAAATTTTGGTATTTATAGAGATACATTGACTAGAGTGCAGGAAATTGAAGAAAGTAACAAATTTGAATCATTATATTTAAAGGTTGTAAATTCTTTATATGATAAGAATGTAATTATCTTTACACATATGCCAATGAAAGACTGGTCAATGAATGACTATACAAAAGGATTTGTTTATGTTAGTGGCCATAGTCATAGAAACTATTTCTTTGATGATGGGATAAAGAGAATTTATTCTGACAATCAGATTGGATATAAAGGTAAAAATGTTCAGATGAAACACTTATCAGTTAGTATGGATTATGACTGGTTTTCTGATTATAAAGACGGTATTTATGAAATAACAAAAAATGATTATAAAAACTTTTATAGAGGCATAGGTGAAGGACTAACATTCAATAGGCAATTTGATAAATTGTATATGCTGAAAAGAGAAGGAACGTATATGTTTATAATGACTTCTCCTAAAGGCACTATGCAAATATTAAATGGTGGTGCTATAAAGAATGCTGGCGAACATACATTGGATTATTTTTATGAAAACTTAGTTCCATATTCAAAATCTATTAAGATGTTTTTATCACAATTTGATGAATTCCAAAAGAATGTATCAAAAGAAATCAAGAGTATTGGAGGAGATGGAAGAATTCATGGAAGTATAGTAGATATTGATTTTTATAATCATTTATATTTGAACCCACTTGATGGAACAATAACTCCATATTTTGCATATTCAATGGTTGATAAATATGTTTATAAAAATCTACCTAGTTTACTTAAATATGAATGCCCAAAAATTTTTGCTAATTACGAAAAAAAGTTACTTGGTGATAAAAATAATAATGCATTGGTTGTTGCAAACACAAATCTTCCAGTTACAAAATCAAGAACTTATGTTGATAGTACTGAAATGTATAAAGTATCAAGAATACTTAAAGGACTTCAGTTTACAACAAAATATAATATCGTTAGATTGTGGAATGATACAATTGCCGGAGAAGCCTCTGAAGAGAATGGAAGATTGATTGTTAGTGGAATTATCAATCCAGAAGAAATAGAATTAATTCATAGAGAACAAAAATTAATTGCTCAAGCAGAAAAAAGAACTAATAAGCCCAAAATTGAAATTCAAAAAATAGAAAAGCCAGTATTACCAGAAGAAGAAATAGCACAAAAAAGATTTGAAGAATATAAAGAAAAAATAGCTGGATTCACACAAACAATTGAAGTGTTAGAATACAATGGTTCAAGATTAAATTCTAAATATCATTGTAAATTATGCGGAAACACTTGGGAACAAAGGTCAGATCATTTTAAAGGTCGAGGGGCTTTACATTATGTCTGTCCAAAGTGTAAGAGGTAATGAAATATGAACGATGAAGAATTACAAATAGAAGAGTATAGACTATTCCTAATGAGGTTAATGTGAAATATGAAGAGATTTAACTATAGCAGTGCTATTATGGAAGAGTTAGCTATTAGGACTATTTGAAAATCGTTCGATGAATCATATTCGAATTACATTTGGCATGACAAAGATGATGATTTCGATTTTACAAGTTTAGATGATACGATTGCGCTAGAAGTAGCGACTATTCTTCCTTCAAATGTAATTAATGCTATAAAATATGAAAAAGCATTAGATACCGGTAAAACACCGGAT
Source organism: Bacilli bacterium (assembly GCA_041654855.1). Taxonomy (GTDB): domain Bacteria; phylum Bacillota_I; class Bacilli_A; order RFN20; family CAG-826; genus UBA1361. Next base: position 40,301 of record JBAZCS010000005.1, read on the forward strand.
GTAAAAAAGGTTATTAGTGCCTACATAGATGATGAGGGGGAATTATTAACATATTATGGGGGATCTATGGACGAAATAAGAGATGCCGTAATAGAGATGATTAACAAAAAAGAAATTAAAAGAAACAAACGAATTAAAAAATATTGTCGTTATGAATTGTGTTTATGTATTGACGAAGGTGCTTTATTTAATAATCCTAGTGATTTTGAATTTATAGTTAATAGTAGAATTTTAAATTTCACTGGATTTTCGCGCTTGTTTTTGATAACTTGTACTAATTTTTATGTTATAGAAAATAATAAAATTAGTGAATACTCACGTATAATACAATAGTGTTGTCATACCTAAAGGGGACCAAAAATAGGAATATGTAGTCGTTTGAACTCAACTAACGGGAATTGTCTAGATTCGTCTAACGGAAATAAAACTCAATAGATCTACCGAACTGGTAGGTCTTTTCAGTTATTGCCTATGATATAATAAGAAAATTATATAAGTTCTTTATACTATGTATAAAACCATCATAAATAGCTCATATTTGGTCCACATCACATGATAACTGATAAGGTGGTAAATTTATCTATCAAGTTGAAAAACGGTCTAAAACGGGTCTAAATTTCGTTGGTTAGATTTGGATGAAACTCGTTAAACGGACTTAGGCAACGACACTTGTTTTATAATGAAAGTTGAAATAAACTTATTCCATAGGAATAAGAATACTCTGTTATTTTGCAAAAATGCTAAATATGTAGGTTAACATTAACTTAAACATGTTATAATAAAGGCCTACGGAACCAAGAATATGTATTTAGAGCAAATTTTATTAGTTAGTAGTGATAGCGAGAACATCAAAAAAGTTAAATCGCTAGTAAAAGGGGAGTATGAACTCCTTGTCGCTTCGCCAGAAGAAGCAAGCGTCGTCATAATCAATAACCCACTCTTGCGAGGGGTTATTTATGACATGGGCGACAAAAAAGACAAGAAAACTCGTGACTTTGCTCTCTTTAGAGCGCGGCATGAAGACTTACGGATGGTTTATATTCTCGATGATAAACATCCGGCTTTTTCTCTTCCTGGCGATACAAGTACTAACTTCTGGTGCAGTAGCTGCTTAGATAGCGATGCCTTTAAACGAAAACTTTTAGAGTTTAAAAAATACAAGGTTTCTACCTTAGCGAGAATGCGGCTTGTTGAATCAGTTTTTGATAGTTCACCAGTCGGGATTGCAATTGTTCCCAATGATGACTTATCAAAAGCTACTTTCAATGATGCGTTTTTAAACATTATTGGTTATACAGTGGAAGAATATTGCGAAGTTGGTTGGAATGGCTTAACGCATCCTGACGATCAAATTATTCAAGATGAAGCAATTAAACTCATGAAAGAAATGAACGAAAATCATTTCAACATTGAAAAACGCATTATTCGTAAGGATGGTTCGATTGCCTGGATTAGTGAATATATGGCGCTTATTCCCGAACCCGCTTCAGAAAATGGAGACTATGTACGTTTACTGATGATTAGAAACATTGAAGCCTGTAACACTTTACGGGGGGCCCTTGAAGAGAGTGGAAGAAACCGCTCGACAATTATTCAAAACTTACCAGGACTTGCATATCGATGCAAGAATGACGAAAACTGGACTATGGAATTTGTTTCCCAAGGCTCAACGGATTTAACGGGATATAAACCTGATGAATTCATTGGCAATAAAATCATTGCCTATAACAGTGTTATTTTGAAAAAATATCGAAAGTTTCTCCGTGATGAGTGGAACAAAGTCATTGCCAATAAAGGGATAATGGAAGCTGAATATGAAATAGCGACCAAAGACGGCACGACCAAGTGGGTGTATGAAAGAGGACTACCGATTTATGATCACCTTGGTAACGTTATTGCCCTTGAAGGAATTATTGCTGATATTTCCAAAAGTAAAAAGTTAGAAAAACAACTGCAATACTTTAATGACTTTAACCATAAATTAAACTTACCAAACCGGGAGTTTTTAGCGAAGAAGATTCAAACAAAATTAGATAATAAAAACTTCCAAGGCACTATTATTTTAGTTAACTTAAAAGATACGCAACGGTTATATCGTACGCACGGTTATCAATACGTTGAATTACTTACCGCCTCGCTCGTTAATAAATTAAAAACATTAGAAACGGGGCGGCGGACACTTTATTATGCCGAAGAAGATATTTATGTTTACTATTCTAAATATCGGATGAAAGAAGAAGAAATTAATGAAATTTTCCGTGATATTATAAACGTTATTGCCCGCACGGTTTTCCGTGAACAAATACGGTGTAATGTCGGAGTAAGTCATCTCTCCCGCACTTCTATGTTAGCCGAAACATGTTTAATTAGAGCGCGCATCGCCAGTGAATATACGAAAGATGATAACTCTTTAATTACGTTTAATATTTATGATGACGAAATGGAAAAATTAGTCCAACGTGAAGAAACACTTAAAAAAGAATTAATTAGTCTTTCTTTTTCCCCAGGACACGGAAACTTACGTCTTGTTTATCAACCAGTTATTAATTTAAAAACGGGTAAAATTAGTAGTTTTGAAGCCCTAGCCCGGTATACAAGTCCAAAATATGGTCCGGTTGCGCCCCTTGAATTTATTCCGATTGTGGAAAAGAATCGCATCATTGTTGCATTTGGGAAGAAGATTATTGACTTAGCGATTAATTTCATTAAAAAATTACTCGGCGCCGGCATTAAAAATATTCCAATTGCAATTAACGTTTCCGCCTTACAATTATTAGATTCACATTTTACTGATGATTTATTATTACGTATTGAAAGTGCGGGTATTCCGACGAGCTTATTAACGATTGAAGTAACCGAATCAATCTTTTCTACGAATTATGAACAGTTAAACGCGGCGTTATCCGAACTTAGTGATCACGGTATTAAAACGGCGATTGATGACTTTGGGGTTGGTTTCTCTTCGCTTTCCCGGATTGAACAATTAAACTTTGATACGATTAAAATGGACCGCACATTTATTGAACCATTAAATAGCGAGTCCCTTCGTTATTCAACGGTGCCCGAAGTTATTAATATTTGTCGGAAGTTTGAACTAAACTCTCTTGCAGAAGGAATTGAAACAAAAGAACAATATGACATCTTAAAAGAATTAGGATGTCAATACGGACAAGGTTATTACATGAGCCGTCCGCTTGAAGAAGAAGATGCTTTCAACTTCGTCTTCCAACGCTAATCGTAAATTAATAAAAGAAAGTCGCTTAAATTTGATCAAGGTCAAAGAAAGTCGACTTTTTTCTATATAAAATTATGATAGGAGGAAAAATATATGATTAAGAAGACATTGCAATTAGAGCCGATTAGTTGCCCAAGTTGTATTGAAAAAATAAATCGTGCGCTCATGCGTCAAAATGGAATAAGTTCCGCTGAAGTAATGTTTAACTCTTCAAAAGTTAAGGTTGCGTTCGATGAAAACCTTATTACCCTTGAAGAAATTCAAAATGTAATCACTAATTTAGGATATGTTGTAAAAAGTAGCAAATAATGAAACGCAAAAACATAATCCTTGTTCTTTCAACAATCTTTGTTGTCGCTAGTTTCATATTAAAAGAAACACTAAAAGTAGACCCTAATTTTCTTAGTTTAGGACATTATCACCTTATAACAGCGGTTGTTATGATTATAACGACGATCATTGCTGGCCATACAATATTTATAAAAGCCGTCCAAGCTTTACGCTATAAAATAATAAGTATTGATTTGTTAGTAAGCATTGCGGCTATTGGTGCTTTAATAATTGGTGAATTTTGGGAAGCTGCAGCGGTGACCTTTTTATTTATTCTCGGCGACTTTTTAGAAACAAAAACGTTAGAGAAAACGCGTCACTCCATTCAAAGCATTTTAAAACTTGCTCCCACTAGTGTCCGTATTATTAAAGATAATAACGAAATAGAGGTTGATCCTGATTTCGTTGAAGTAGGAATGAAAGTAATTATTAAACCCGGTGAAAAAATAGCGGTTGATGGCACGGTTATTGAAGGAAGTGCATCCGTTAATACCGCGGCGATAAGTGGCGAATCGATTCCGGTTTCTAAAACGATAGGCGACGAAGTAATATCAGGAAGTGTATTAGAAAACGGATATTTAATCGTGGAAGCAAAAAACGTTGGGGAAGATACGACCTTTGCCCGTATTTTATCAATGGTCGAAGAAGCCCAAGATAAAAAAGCAAAAACGCAAAAGTTCATGGAAAAGTTTGCAAGATGGTATACGCCTGGCATTATTTTATTAGCGATTATTATTGGATTATTATTTTGGGATATTAAAATTGGTTTAACTTTACTTGTCATTGCTTGTCCCGGGGCGCTTGTTATAAGTGTTCCTGTTTCCATTGTCGCTGGTATTGGTAATAGTGCGAAACATAATATCGTTATTAAAGGTGGCGATATTATGGAAAAGATTGGGAAAACAAAAAGCATTGCCTTTGATAAAACCGGAACCTTAACGAAAGGAAAACCCGAAGTTATCGATTTAATGCTATTTACCGAAGATGAAAAAGAAGTGTTACGCTTATCACAAATTGGGGAGAAATATAGTGAACACCCGCTTGCTAATGCAATAATAAAATATAGTGAAGAGAAGATTGGACGAATTGAAGAGGCTCCGGAATCAACAAACATTATTACCGGACACGGCTTAAGTTTTGTGTATGAAGGCGAAACATATTTCTTAGGAAACGAGAAAATACTACTTGACCATAATATTGATATTACAAACCAAGAAGAAGATATTCGTTCCGCTAAAGAAAAAGGTTATACTTTAGTGTTTTTAGCGTGCAAAAAATGGTTAATTGCGGTGTTTTCGCTTTTTGATAAAGTACGAGACGAAACAAAAGCATTAGTTACAGACTTAAAAAGAAGTGGTATTAAAAAAGTTATTATGTTAACCGGTGATCATCATAACGCGGCATCTTATATCGCTAATGAAATTGGCCTTGACCGCTATTACGCAGAACTTTTACCAGCAGACAAAGTAGCGCTCGTCGAAGAGCTAAAGGAAAGTGATGGCCCACTGATGATGGTAGGAGACGGAGTTAATGATGCCCCCGCATTAGCGAGTGCTGATGTCAGTGTCGCAATGGGCCTTAATGGCACGAATGTCGCAATTGAAACGGCGGATGTTATTCTCTTATCGGATGATTTAAATAAACTAGATCACGCTATAAATATAAGTAGAAAAACTGTATTCAACATGAAGACTAATATATTTATTGCCCTTCTAACAGTTATTATCTTAGTGCTTGGTGTTATTTTTAAAGTTGTAGACTTAGCCCTTGGTATGCTTGTGCATGAAGTTTCAGTGCTTGTCGTAATTATTAATGCGATGCGTTTGCTAACATATAAGGGGAAAAGAAAAAATGAAAAACGAAAATAAACAATACGAATCATGTTTAAGCAAGGTCCCTATTTTTAAAAATCTCACTGATGAAGAAAAAGCACGCATTGTTGATCTTATCAAAGTAGAAAAAGTTAAAAAAGGTGATTTTATATATAGCGCCGGCGATAAAGAACACGCTCTTTATGTTGTTCATCAAGGGAAAGTGAAATTATCGCGGGTTAATAAAGAAGGTAATGAACAAGTAATAAGAGTATTAAATCCTGGAGACTTTATGGGTGAACGAGCACTTTTTAGTAATGAAGCGGCCCAAGATTACGCGACATCGATGGAAGATTGTCACCTGTGCGTCATTAGCGCGAAAGCATTAAGAGAACACATGCTTAAGTATCCGACAACAATGTTTAGTGTTATGCAAGAATTAAGTGGTAGACTTGAAAAAGCAGAAGCGGTTATTGAAAGTACAAATCTATTACCAGTTGATGAAAGAATTGCGCTTTCTCTTTTAAATCTTTCTGGTAAATTTAATATGATAAATCTTCCTTACAGTAAAGGTGATTGGGCTTCACTTCTTGGTATGAAAAGAGAAACATTAAGTCGCAAGCTTCGTTATTTTAAAGAAAATGGCTATATAAACTTAAAAGGTCAACGCATTATCTATATATTAGACCGAGCGTATTTTGAAAAGTTAGCGAAACTATAATAATAAATATCTTATTAAATAAAAAAATGGGTGCTTTTCTTATAAAAAGAGTAATAATTCAATGTTTTGAACTGCTTTAAGGCTGCTTACCATTACATTTATAATGTAAACATGGTAAAATATTACGCGAGGTATTAGTTATACGCGTTTTTAAAAAGCGTGTGCACCCTTAGGGAAAGGAGGCTTATGAGCGTACTAGAAAAAATCGTTCAAGCGGAAAAAGATGCGAAAGCACTTTTACATAAAACCCGTGAAGAGAATGCCCTTTTGCTTACGAACACAAATGAGGAATTAGCGAACATGCGGACAAAGAATGCGCAAGATATCGCTAAGCAATCAAATGAAATGGTTAAAAAGACGAATCAAGAAATTGGTGTTATTACACGGGAGTTTGATGTAAAAAAAGAAGAGATTACAAAACGAATTGCAAAAAACTCCGCTGCTAATAAACAAAAAATAGTGGAACAAATTATTAAGGATATTTGTGAAAAATGATTGTTCCAGTTAAAAAGATTCG
>JBAZCS010000006.1:0-41609 GCA_041654855.1 Bacilli bacterium
GGCCCCTTTTGCAGCTTCTCCGACCTGCTTGACGGTGACCATAGCACTGCCGCCAGCGGGGTAGTAGGTAAAGCCCTTCATTTTTAAAAGCATCTTAATTAAGAATGTCCAAACGGGTTTACGACCTTTTTGAGTGCCAAAAATATAAGGGAGTTCTAAGAGTGAAACATCAAAGTTTTCATCACTAAAACTTAATACCAGTTCTTTTTGTAATTGACGACTCTTAATATACGGATGATGTTTTGCAAGTTCAAGTTTAGGTCTTATTTCATTAAAGTGCGTGAAGTAGGAGCCAAACACAACCAGATGTTTAACCCCAACATCCTTCGCTACGGGAATTAATTTACGGAGGGGATCAACATTATATTTGTTAAATATTTCATAAGCCGGTGGCGGTGTTTTTATTCTTTCATCAATACCAGCTGCAAAGATGAGGGCGTCAAAACCGGTAACAAGTGCCTTAAATTCTTCAGTAGAAATCGTAAGGTAATCCTTAATATGGATTTGGATTTGTGGCGGAAGCTCAAAGTCCAACGGAATTGAAGCGAGTGATAAACCGGAGATTTCGTGACCATCGCGAAATAAACAGCGGGCAGTTTCGCTGCCAAGAAGTCCGGTGATGCCAATAATAAAAATTTTCATATTCTACCTAATACGGATTATACCATTATTTAAGTGAGGAAATAATGAGTTGATTAATCTATTTTAAGTCGTTAAAATACGAAATTTGTCCGTCTTCGTTAATGATGACATTAATGCCACTCATGTGAAGATTGTCTTCACAAATAATGTATCGTATAAGTTCAACAAGTTTGGTTCCATCCTCTTTAAAAATCTCCTTTGACACAGTTGAGGAAGTTTTAATTTCACAAGGATCCAAATTTAAAGATGATTTTTCGACGATGTCCGGAAAAATGGATACGATTCTAGCTTCTTTTAATTGCCACTTCATCGTATCATTTTTAAAAAGACAAGCAGCGGCATATCTTGACCACCAATAAGCGTCTTTTGGTGTTGGGGTCAAGGGCGTAATGTTATCTAAAAACTTTTGGTTAAAGGGGTCACTCAACAAGGAGAAAACCATTTGAGGAATTGGTGTTAGGAAAGAAGAGGAAGCACCAATGTTGATCATGACCCCTTTAGGTCGAATAAGTGGATATAAATAATTAAATAGGTTCCGCGTTCCGATGAGGTTTACTTTGTAAATACTAGCAATATCCAAAACCTCTGGTCCGACACGGGCTAGGTGGATAAGGTATTTAAAACCGCCGCGGGCTTTGATATACGAAGATAACTTAGCAAGGTCGATCGTGCTCGTGATGTCAACCTTTAATATACTGAATCGTTTATGATTTAATTCATTTAACTTTTCAAGTTTACGTAGATCAATATCCACAAGTAAAAGATCGTAATTCTCACCGAAAGCATGGATCATTGTTTGACCAAGATGGCCGGCGGCGCCGGTAATAATCACGAGTTCTTTTTGATTTTCCATAGATATATTATACATATATTCGGCATATATCTACCGATAAATGATAATAAATATTCGGGGCACTACTTTTTCTAGACTTTTTACTGTTAATGGATAGGAAAACGTAACAATCATTAAAAAAGCCCTTATTTTCATAAATCTTATTTAATGTCAATGGGTTGCTTAACCTATTTCGGTACAATTACACACCCTTGAATTACGCCTTAATTTAGCCATTTTTATTTTGGAATTTCTGAACTGATACCAAAAACATGTACTTAGTGTAAATTAGAATATTGAACTGATACCCTTTTCTTGTACTTTATGTTCTTTGTAGTTATTGTATCATTTATTGATTCATGAAAAAAAGGCCTGATACGTATTGTATCAAACCTATGCTTCTTATATGGCGGAGAAAGAGGGATTTGAACCCTCGCACGCTGTTACACGTCTACTAGCTTTCCAAGCCAGCCCCTTCAGCCACTTGGGTATTTCTCCATGACCGGGGTTAATTATAGCAACTAATCAAATAATTGTCACGATTTGTATGATGTTTCGGTTGTGTTTTTATAGATTTTAATCGCGGTATATCTTGTGAGGAAAAGAAATGTCCAATGAGAAAAGAGGAAAGGTAAAAATAGTTGGGCATAAAACATAACAAATTCAAATAAAACGGGGGACTGATTGTTTAACCAAATAAAAGGGGCGATCGCAATTGGGGTTCCAAGAAACATCAAGTTCGTACCAACAAGTTTGTTTATGATAAAAGCAAGACCCATAAAAAGTAGTGAAAAATAGACAAAAGGCATAAAGTCCTTCTTATTTGGCTCATAGAAGTTGCCTCTTAAAATCATCAGACTAATAAGTACAAGTGACATATGGAAGAAGATCGAATGAATCGATAAAAAGTGGTAAAACGGGTATTCAAGTAACGAACTAGATGGATAAAGAAGGAAAGCAACCCCGGCAATTAAACCACCATAAGTCATCCATACTAAACTTGCATGGGCAATTTTACCGCGACCCCAACTAAGAAGGATGAAGGCATAAAGAAAGATAGAACAATAATAAAGCGGAATGAAGCGATTGAGGGCAATGATATTAATCCCGTAGGTTGAGACATTCCAAACAATTTTAAAGATTTCAAGGGCAAATAAGACGAGTGAGAAGATTTTAAAAAAGTGCACGGTTTTCTTGCGTGTCCAGGAACGACTAAAATGGTAAAAGCCCATGGCGAGAACACCAAAAAAAGTGAGTAAAATGAGATGTCCCCAAGAGAACATTCCAGCAGGTGGATTGACGCCAGCTTCTTTAAACATTTTGCCTCCAATTCTTTCTATATCTTAACATATGGACACCGATAAAATGGTAAAATAAACACATGGAAAAAAAGACATTTATGGTCACTTCACTCGATGCTGGGCAGCGCATAGACAAGTTCTTAAAAAAAATGATGCCGGCGGCACCGCTGAGTCTCATCTATAAATTATTACGTACTAAGGATGTAAAAGTAAATAATGCTCGCATCAAGGAAGACTATATTTTAGAGATTGATGACAGTGTCACAATCTTTTTAACAGAGGCTCAAGCGTCAGAGTTTTTAACGCCTTATGCTTTTGCAGAAGTTGAGAAAGACTTTGATGTTCTCTATGAAGATGATCAAATTTTAGTCACGCATAAAAAAAGTGGGCTCCTCGTTCATTCAACACAAAATGAAAAAATAGAAACACTTGCCAATATGGTATTAACCTATTTATTTCGAAAGGGAGAATTTGATCCAACTGCCAGAGGCTACATTCCTTCGCCCGTGGCCCGTATTGATCAAGACACGGACGGTGTGGTAGTCTTCAGTAAGAAACAAGTGACACATCAAGTGCTTGCAAACGCTTTTACGAATGAATCAATGGTCCGTCGCGCCTACCGATTGGTCGTTTATGGTATAGTGAAACCTGATGTTGGGATAATTAATTTCCCGCTCATTAAAGAAAACGGAATCGTAAAAGTAGACCCAAAAGGTCATGTGGCTTCAACGCGTTATCAAGTCCTAAAGTATGGAAAAGATAAGACCTACCTTGAAGCGATACTTTTAACGGGGCGCCAACATCAAATTCGGGTTCATTTTCAAAACCTTGGTCATCCTATTTTGGGTGATCAAAAATACGGTAAGAAGGGTGACGGCTATCCGTTTGCGCTTAATGCTTATGCCTTAACCTTTATGAATCTAGAATTCCCACTTGATTATTTAAATGAGAAAACATTTATTGCCGATAACACAAAAGAATTAATGACATTAATAGGAGGATAGTTATGCGAAATATTGATCAATTACATGAAACGTGGCTGAAACATCCGGAGATGCCGAAAAAACTTGTCCGTGAACTTAAAACGATGAGCCAAAAATCCAAAACGGATGCCTTCTACCAAGATGTAGAGTTTGGAACGGCAGGCATGCGGGGCATTTTAGGCGCGGGGACGAATCGACTAAATATTTTTACGATTCGCCGTGCGGCTCTGGGCTTTGGGTTTTATCTTTTAAAACACTATCCTGATGCAAAAACGCGGGGCGTGGTGATTGCCCACGATAACCGTCATATGAATAAAGAATTTACCGAAGAAACCTCACGCGCGTTACGAAGTGTGGGTATTAAGACCTTTTTATTTGATGAATTAAAACCGACGCCACTTCTTAGCTACGCAGTGCGCCACTTAAAAACGGTTGGTGGCATTATGATTACCGCTTCTCATAATCCAAAGAATTATAATGGGTTTAAAGTTTATGATGATACCGGCGCCCAAATGACCCCTGATAAAGTTGATGCCTTACTTGAAGAGATGAGTAAACTTCCTTCTTTTCTGGATATTAAACTGGGAGAAGTAGAAAATCACTATGCATTACTGAGCGACGATGTTGAAGAAACATACTTCTCAAAGGTATTAAAACTACAACTTCGACGTGACCAAAATAAGAATGGCTTCCGAATCGTCTTTACGCCGCAACATGGGGCCGGTCGTAAACTTGGGATGCGGGCGCTTAACGTTATTGGTTATGATGTCATACCGGTTGTTGATCAAATGAAGCCGGACCCAAATTTTAGCCACACCAAAAACCCCAATCCTGAAGAAAAAGATGCCTACATTGAAGCCATCAAATTTGCCCGCGCTCATGGTGCCCATATTATTATTGCAACCGACCCCGATGCCGACCGTCTTGGCCTTGTGGTTCGCAATAAAACGGGAGACTATGATTACTTAACAGGTGATGAAAGCGCGGCCTTACTGCTTGATTATCTTTGCAAAACAAAGATCGAACAAGGCGAGGATATTAAAGGCAAATTCTTGTATTCAACAATTGTTACAGGCGCGCTCGGCGGGAAGATTGCTAGACACTACGGCTTAAATGTAAAAGAATTCCTTACTGGATTTAAGTTCATTGGCCGCCAAATTGCCGAGGATGATGCTAAAAATGAAGACCATTTCTTCTTTGGCTATGAAGAAAGTTATGGGTTACTCGCTGCCCCATTTGTTCGTGATAAGGATGCGATTCAAGCGCTTGTGCTTTATTCAGAAATGGCCCTTTATTATCATTTACGAGGCCGAAGTCTTGATGTCGTTTTAGAAGACCTTTATCAAACCTATGGTTATCACATGGATGTGACCCGTTCACTTGCGTTCCCTGGCGCTGAGGGTCAAGCACAAATGCATCAAATGCTTACTGCTTTAAGAAATAATCCGCCGCGATCAATTGGAAACCTTGAGGTGATGAGATATGAAGATTATTTAACCGGTGAAGCCTTTGAAAATGGCGTCAAAACAACCTTAACCCTTCCTTCAAGTAATGTTTTACGCTACCTATTAGAAGGTGGGACTACGATCTCGGTTAGGCCGAGTGGCACTGAACCGAAATGTAAAATATACTTTGGTATTCTTGCCTCAGGAAAAGAAAAAGCCGAGCAATTGCTCGCGCTTATCCATGAAGACCTTAAAAAGATTCTTATTTAATAATTGCTTTTAATGCACTAACAAGACCATCATTGTTGTTATCTTCAGTGGTGGTCATTTTTGCATATTTTTGAACACTAGGAACGCCATTTTTCATCCAAATACTAAGTGGTGCCCAAGCGAGCATTTCTTTGTCATTTTCAGCATCGCCAGCGGCAATCACCCGTTCGAGTGGGAATTGAAGATGATTGACAATGTGTTCAAGTCCCTCTTTTTTGGTTGATTCGCCTTGATATAATTCGGCGTATCCTGATAAATGCCAAAAGCGAATATAGTATCCGGGGAATTTTTCGACTTTGGCGGTGATACTCGCTTTTAAGGCATCATCGAGTTGGTTGAATAAGAAAATAAGTGTAAGTGGATCCTCTTTTAATTTGGTAAAGGGGTCACCGTAATGGATCGTGCCGCGGTCGTTCCAGAAGAAGGTGTTTAATTCTTCATCATGTCGCAAAAGGTAGACATGTTCTTCGGTTTCAACCATCAAATTACCTAATAGATCCTCGCCAATACTTGCTACGATCTCTGAGATGACATGACGATCAAAGGTTCGCTTCCGTTTCGGGAAGTGGTCATTATTCGGAAAAGAAGTGAGTGCGCCATTATACGAAACAATTGGGGCGTTAATACCAAGTTCTTGTTGAAAGGCATAAGCTGCTCTCAATGGACGTCCGGTCGCAATAATTACGTGATGCCCATCATCGCTTAGCTGATTAATATAATCGCGTGTCCGGGGCGTAATTTTCTTTTCATCATTTAAAAGGGTGCCATCGAGATCGAGGGCAATTAAATATTTTTGATGACTCATTGGAGACCAACCGCCTTTTTGACTTTTAAAAGCGTTTGGTTGGCGATCACACGCGCCCGTGCGGCCCCATCCTCAAGGACACGGTCAACTTCACCAGTGGCAATAATGTCATGGACTCTTTTTTGAAAGGGTTCAATGACGGCAATCACTTGGTCCGCAACTGTTTTTTTAAAATCTCCATAGCGGAAATCTTTAAACATCGCGGCAGTTTCTTCGAGTGTTTGATCACTTAAGGCAGCATAAATGGTTAATAAATTGGTAATGCCGGGTTTATTCTCGATATCCACTTCAATGGATGATCCTGAATCAGTGACGGCACTCATGATTTTTTTACGAATCACCGCAATCTCATCCGTTAAGAAGATATCGCCTTTATCGCTGGCGCTTTTACTCATTTTTTTAGTGGGTTCGGAAAGAGACATGATGCGTTTTCCGACTTTAGCAATTTCCGGTTCCGGCATGACAAGCACTTTTCCAAAGCGATTATTAAAGCGAATGACTAAATCGCGGGTAATTTCAATATGTTGGATTTGATCTTCGCCGACCGGCACTTTGTTGGCTTCATATAGTAAAATATCACTTGCCATTAAGACAGGGTAGGTGAAAAGCCCGAGTCCAATCGCATTATTATCCATGTTTTGACTTTTTTCTTTAAATTGTGTCATCCGTGATAATTCACCCATGTATAAAAAGTTTTGAAGAATCGCATTGAGTTCAGCGTGGGCGCTGACATCACTTTGTTTGAAGATAGTGACTTTTTTAGGATCAAGCCCGGCGGCCAGATAAAAAGCCGTCACTAATTTGATATTTTTTCGAAGTTCATTTGGATCAATGGGCAAGGTTAAAGCATGTAAATCGGCAATAAAAATAAAGACTTCGTTTTCATCTTGAAACTTAGCGAAGTTTTTTAAGGCTCCGATATAATTACCTAACGTTAGTTTGCCAGTTGGCTTAATTCCACTTAATACGCGCATAATGATTAATTCCTAACAAATTATAATCTAAAAAGGGTAGATAGTCAACAAACGGGGGGACAATTAAAATTAATAACAAATTTGCTGTAGGGTATTGCATTTACACTATAAATGAGATATATTTAAGACGCGAAAACAAGGAGGAAACACATGATTAAAATTTATACGTCACCAAGTTGTTCTTCGTGTCGAAAAGTTAAACAATGGTTTGACGAACAACAAATTCCTTATGAAGAACATAATATTTTTTCCGCCTCACTGAGTGAAGCAGAATTAAAAGAAATTTTATATAAGTCGGAAAACGGAACTGATGATATTATTTCGACCCGAAGCAAAGTGATCAAAGAAAAAGACATTGATATTAATAACCTAACCATGAGTGAAGTTGTTAAATTTATTAAAGAGAACCCCTCAGTTTTAAAACGGCCAATCATGGTGGATACCCATCGGATTCAAGTGGGCTACAATAGTGAAGAAATTATGACGTTTATTCCCCGTGAACGGCGGGCCCAAATGGAAGAAGAACTCATGGCAAAACCACTCCACACGAACGAAACGTGTGAAGGGGATGAATGCGAAATTGAGTAGGCCTTCAATTATTTAGTTTTTTGAGAAAGAGCATTCATTGCTCTTTTTTGTTTGCTTTCAAAGTTTTCGCGATAGGGAATACCGACTTCTTGACAGATTTTTTCAAGAAGCGCTTTAGCCCGTTTAAGGGAAGTGGCTTCCATCTCGATTTCGTAGTCTTGATTGTCGCCATAGCGATTCTCATCAATGGCTAAAGTTAAATCTTCATATTGCTTTTCAATCCGTAGGGTTGATAAGCTGGCAATAATTTTTAAATCTTGAGGTTTAATGTAAAGACTTTCAATAAAATCACTAATATCTCCTTCTGGAAAGACTTGGTTTTGTTGGAATAAATCAAATTGATCACGCAATAAATTTTGTGATTTCTCAAGGAGTCCTTCGGCCATTGGTAGTTTTAGGGTCATTACGTACCCATTTAACTTGCGAATTCTTAAACTCAACCCGAGTTTTCTTAAATCACGATTTTCTGTATCAATATAATAATTTTTTTGAATAAACCCGTCGGAAACATCAAGCGAAAAATAGTTTAATATTTTTTCATAATCTTCGCGGGTTAAGAGTGCTTTTGCTTCAATTTCAATACTTGTTGCCATCGTTGTTACCTCAGTCTACCAATATGATACAATATAAACGAACATTTATAAAGTTATGGCAATAAGATATAAAGTATTTGTGCGCGAAGATCGCACGAGTGAAGAGGTTAGTGAGACGCTGAAGCAAAGAGCAGCGCATTTTGGGTTTGTTTATGACGAAGAAAATCCTGAATATATTTTTTCAATTGGAGGCGATGGCACTTTTTTAAAAGCGGTTCATCACCATCTTCGGGCCCTTAAAAATATTCATTTCATCGGCATTCACACTGGTTCGCTCGGGTTTTTTGCCGATTTTAGGGTTGAAGATATTGAATCCGTATTTCAAGCCATCTTGACCAATAGCGCAAATTATAATTCCTACCGACTCGTTAAAGCTGAAATTATTCAAAATAATAAAAAGCGCAATTTTTATGCAGTTAATGAAGTGCGAATTGAAAATGTCCACCATACCTTAGTCCTTGATGTTTTCCTCAATCGTGATCGCTTGGAAATATCGCGCGGTAATGGGGTGCTTGTGGCGACCCAACTAGGTAGTAGTGGCTATAATAAATCTCTTGGTGGCGCGATCATTAATCGTGACCTTCCGCTACTCGAATACACTAAAATCGCTCCGATTGCGAATACGGTTTATCGCCCGTTAGTGAATCCGCTCATTATCGGTGATAAGGATACACTGACATTTCATGGTCGTAATGCCTTTACCTTTTTCGGTTATGATAGTTTAACAAAGAAACTAAGTGATGCGCCTTTTACCATTAAGGTTTCACTCAGCAATAAAAAAGTAAAGATGATGCATCGCAGTGATCGTCCTTATACCCAAATCTTAAATGAAACATTCCTCGGAGGCTTTTAATGACTTTTAATGACTTTTTACGCGATTATGGACTCTTTATTGCGTTCACCATATTCTTTATTATTATCATTCTAATTGCCTTATTTTTACTTGTTCCACGGCTTAAAAAGACCGGCCCCGCACTTGCAACTTACGATCAATCAAAATTGATTAACTTACTTGGCGGGGAAGGTAATATCATCCAATTAGCGGCCCGCGGTTCACGCTTAACGGTGACTGTAAAAGACCCAAAACTTGTTGATGTCACCGCATTAAAAAAACACGGGGTTGACCGTGTGATTGTGATGCAAGATAAATTCGTGTTACTCGTCGCCAAAGAAGTCGCTGCTTTATTTGATAAACTTCCCTAGTTCTTCAACGGGTAGGCCCATGACATTATAATAACTGCCTTTAATTTCCCGTACGAGATTAAATTCCTTGTCTTGAATCCCATAGGCGCCGGCTTTATCAAAAGGTGAGCCGGTTTTTATATAGGCGGCGATCACGTCATCTGACAAGTCATTAAAAAAGACTTCAGTGACGACATTCTTGTTTATTTCCATACGCGGACTTAAAAGCGTGAAACCGCTTATGACATGGTGTTTTTTACCGCTTAATTTTCGGAGCATGCGATAGGCGTCTTTTTCATCTTTTGGTTTGCCTAAAAGTTCGCCTTCGATCACGACAATAGTATCACAGGCGAGGACCGTATCGTTTGGATGGTCGGCAAAGATTTTATAGGCTTTATACTTTGAAATTATTTTTGCGGTATCACTTGGGATACTCACTAAAATATTTTCATCAATATCGGGCACGATGATTGAAAAGTCTTTCACTAACATCTTCGTTAATTCGGCACGACGTGGAGATTTAGAAGCCAGAATAAACATCTTAAATGCCCTTACTCATAATGACCGGGATGATCATTGGTTTCCGACCAGTCTTCGCATAGAAGTATGGTTCAAGTTCTTCACGAACAATGTTTTTAACTTCACCAAAGGTGGTTGTTTTTTCGCTGTAATGCTTATTAAGTAAATCATTAATATGTTTTTCCGCTGATGGAAGGAGATTTGAGACGCTCCAGTTAATAAAACCGCGACTATAGAGTTCAACTGGGACAAGAAGCTTGTTGTTTTTTGGATCAACGGCAATTAAGACCGTCACCATGCCATCTTGATTCAGTTGGCGGCGATCGGTTAAGACGGCACGACTCATCCCTTCGGTTGAGTTGCCATCAAGATAAATATCGGCAACTGGGAAGGAGCGACCACGTGTTACTTTACCATTTCGAAGCTCTAAGGTTTCACCATTTTTGAGTACAAACGAGTTTTCAATTGGGACACCCACTTTGGCGGCGAGTTCAGCGTGTAGTTTAAGCATCCGATATTCGCCGTGCATGGGCATGAAGAATTTTGGACGAACAAGCCGTAGCATCAGTTTTAATTCTTCTTGTGAAGGGTGACCTGAACTATGGATATTGCGTAAAATGGAATTGGTTAAGACATCCGCACCAAGGCGGGTTAATTGGTTAACAATGCGGTCAATGCCCACACTATTACCGGGAATCGGTGAACTTGAGAAGACGACGGTATCCCCTGGAATAATACTAATTTCTTTGTGGGTTCCATCGGCAATCCGCGAAAGGGCGGCCAGCGGCTCACCTTGGGATCCAGTACATAAGACGACAGTTTCTTCGGGTTTAATGGTTGAGGCTTTGGTGACATCAATGATACTTGCATCAGGAATTTTGATATAGCCAAGCTCACGAGAGGCAGCCACGACGCGTTCCATTGAACGGCCAATAATAATAATTTTACGTTTATAGTTGACAGTAGCTTCAACGATTTGTTGAATGCGACTAATGTTACTTGAAAAGGTAGAAATAATTAAGCGGCCTTGGGCGTTAGCAAAGATCTCGTTAATGGCACTAATGACGGTACGTTCACTGGGTGTATAACCTTCTCTTTCACTATTAGTTGAATCACTAAGGAGAAGATCAACGCCTTCATTCCCGAGGGCGGCAATCCGTCCTAAGTCAATATTTTTACCAATCGGTGTTAAATCGATTTTGAAGTCACCGGTACTGACGATGCGACCATGTTCAGTGTCGACACAATAGCCGTAGCAATCAGGAATAGAGTGGGTCACCGCAAAGAAACTCACTTTTAAATTGTCAATATCAACGACCGTGTTTTCATCATATTCCACAATGTTAATGGGTGTTTTAATGCGCATCATTTGTAACTTATAACGAATGAGTGCCGCCGCGAGTGGCGGGGCATAAATGACAGGGATATGCACAACTTGAATTAAAAACGGAATGGATCCAATATGGTCTTCATGTCCGTGTGTAATAAAAAGCGCCTTGATTTTACGCGCATTGTCACGTAAGTATGAGAAATCGGGGATTACATAGTCGATCCCTGGTAAATCTTGTTCGGGAAAAAGTACACCCGCATCGAAAATAAGTAAAGATTTTTCGTTTTCAACGATGTACATGTTTTTACCAACTTCACCTAAACCACCAAGGGCATAAATAGAAATTGGCATTTGAAATTTAGAATTGGTTGCCATAGTCATCTCCTAGAATTATAAATATATATAAAACGTATCTGAAAGCATTATGCCAAAAACTGGCTTAAAAGTAAATGTATAACCCTCGATTAAAGGGAAATCGCATCTGGAAATTTATCTTTATTTGCAGGATCAATCCGGTCGTAGAATAAGACCCCGTTTAAATGGTCGATTTCATGTTGTAGAACGATGGCAGGATAGCCAAAAACGTTAATTTCAATGTCTTTTTTATTCAAAATGTCATAGGCTTTAACTTTAATTTTGTGGTAACGGTACACATGACCAGGATAGCTTTCATCAACTGAAAGGCAGCCTTCTCCGCCTTCAAGATAGGTTCGGCGGACCGACGAACTAATAATCTGCGGATTCGCTAGCACGTAGGTGAGGTAGTTATCATCTTCATCAATCATAAAATGGACAACAATGATTTGTTTACTCACGCCGACTTGTGGGGCGGCAAGACCAACTCCGGCGCGTAGACCATATTTCTCCGCTAATTCAGGATCTTGACTTTCCTTGATATGTTGAAACATGGCTAAGGCAAGCGCCTCGTCTGCTTCGCTAAGCGGGATTTCAACGCGGGCGGCCCGTGTTCTGAGGACTAAATCACTGTCTTTGTAAATTTTTAACATAATATTTCCGGTGTTATTCTAACACAAAGGCAGAAATAGTGAAACTTTTGATGTCTGATTTATGTCTATTTTTAGTATAATGGTCGCATGAATAAAGAGATTTATGATTTAGTGCTTGAATTACGGAGAAGTCTTGAAGAAGATCCTGATGTTGTTTTGCTTAATGACCTTGAATATGCCATGAACGGAAATGAGGACGTGAAACGTTTAGCAGAACAGTATGCCACCTTGCAATCAAACCTTAATGAGCGATTAGCCCATGATGAGGTGGAACATCCTGATGTTAAAAAAATGCGTGGAGAACTCTCAATCATAAAGTATAATCTCGATCTCCATCCCGTGGTAATGGCGTATCAAAATCAATATAAAGTAGTTAACAAGATTTATGCAAAAGTGAACAAACAACTCTTTCAAGAGTTTTGTAATATAAAGGCGTGCAAATGTCTCTAGATGCGCGTGTCATTGCGGGCAAGTACCGCCATCGTAAACTTTTAACGCTCCATAACGAGATAACACGGGCGACGAAAGATCGAGTCAAAGAGGCTCTTTTTTCGGCCCTCAATCAGGAACTTGAGGGTAAAGTTATCCTAGATCTATTTGCCGGCACAGGTGCGCTCGGGATTGAAGCCTTATCACGTGGTGCAAAACGGGCCATATTTTGTGAGAATAATGAAGAAGTGAGCGCTATATTAAAGCACAATATCGCCTTTATCGAAGAAGAGACGGTGGTGTTGACGAAAAGTTACGAACACGTCCTAAGCGAGATTGGCGAAAGGTCCATTGATATTATTTTTTTGGATCCGCCTTATGCCTACAATATTCATACAATTATTCAGGAAATTTTAGCGGCCAATATTCTAAAAGATGCGTATATTATCGCCGTCGAAACGGATAAAGAATTGGTGATACCTTTAAATGATGTTAAAATAAAAAAGTATAAATATGGTCTCACACATGTTGCCATCATTCGAGGTATAAAATGAACATCATTGCCATCTATCCAGGTAGTTTCGATCCCATCACAAATGGGCATATCGATATTATTAAACGTGCCCTTTTAATTTTTGATAAAATTGTTGTTCTTGTCGCCGTCAACCCGAATAAGAGATTTACTTTTTCGGTTGATGAACGCGTATCAATGATTCGCGACTCCTTAAAAGATTATCCGCAAGTTTCGGTTGATTCAACCTCAGGATTAACCGTACACTATGCCCAAAAAATCGGTGCCAAGGCGATGATCCGTGGGTTGCGGGCTGCCACCGACTTTGAATATGAATTTCAAATTAATAATGCCAACCGTTTCATTGATAAGCAAATTGAATCGATTTTCTTTATGGCCAAACATGAATTTATGTTTATCTCTAGTAGCACAATTAAAGAGATGGTTGCTGGCGGCATTGATGTTTCAAAATTAGTGCCCGCCCCCGTTTGGGCAAAATTTAATCATAAATAATTAGCGATTAAGACGTATAAAAGACATATTACGACCCGTTATTTTTTCTTTCGCATAGGAGAAATAACGGTCGTTATTTTCATAAGTGCATTCTTCACTAAAGGTAATGTTTTCAAAAGGAATACCGACTCTTCTTAGTTGTAAGATATTGAGCAGTGGTAAATCTAAAAAATATTGGGGATGGGTACCTTTGACGGCTTTTTGGATATCACCCCCGAGGGCGGCGAGTGTTTCGGCACGCTCCTTACTAATCAACCGATGGGCAAATGATAAAGCGGGTCCGAGATGGATGAAAATTTCCTCAGCTTTGACCGCTTCATTATTCATTATTTGGGTCATAAATTTACCGGAGATATTTGCAAGACTCCCTTTTTCACCAGCATGGATAATTCCAATGAGTTGGTGGTTTGGAACATAGACAAAAAGCGGGACACAGTCGGCATGATAAATACCTAACGTTAACCCTTTTTCTTTTGTATAGAGGGCATCGGCAGGAATACCACTTTCAAAGGTTTCAAACCCCTTTCCGGCTTCTGAAAAAGATACTTTTCGCGTAATATCACTATGGTATTGCGCAACAAAGACACAATTTTTCTCATCTAAGTTTAGAAGTGGTGAACCGAATGTTTTTCGCCGATTACGTCTGACGGTTTCGAGGTCATCGCCAACATGAAGGGCGAGATTTGCGCTATGATAGCCGGCTTTAGAATAACCACCCTCACGGGTAGTGGTCACGGCCGTTAGTTCTTTATATTTTTGCCATTTATACATAAAATTCTCCCTTATTTACTTTATTATACAATAATAAATCGGTTCCTTGCCTCCGTAGAGTGTTTCTTAAAAGCGCCTATGTTATAATTTTTTTATGAATTCAAATACATTATTTAATTTTCTAGTCAAACTACAAGCCATCACAAAGATCGGTCTTTTGTATTCCACCGATCCTTATGCAATTCGTAATTATCAAGAAATTCAGTCGCTTACCTTAAGCATGCTCGAGGATATGGAAGCGATTCGTTTAGACCGAAACAATTATTTTGAACGGGATGTTTATCCAACGCCGAATGTGAGTGTGCGAACAATTATTTTTAATGAGCAGGATGAATTTTTGATGGTTCGTGAAAAGCAAGACGGGGGCTTTTCCTTTCCGGGAGGGTGGGCCGATCTATATGATTCACCAACCGAAGCCGCTATCCGCGAGTCAAAAGAGGAAGCAGGTGCCGATATCAAAATAGAGGGAGTCGTAGCCTTATTAAATCGGACCCCTTTAAAAGAACCAACCTTAGTTCCCGAATATGTCATTGTTTTTAAAGCGAAGCTTGTTAGTTTAAATGGATTTTTCGACCACGAAATTACCGAAGTTGGCTGGTTTAAGCGCCATACTTTACCGGTTCTTTCCCGAAAAGTAACTAAAACCGAAATCGAACGCATGTTAGATGCCGCCTTAGCCAATATTATTATTTATGATTGAGCCGCTCGCGACTTTCATGCGCTGGGACTTAATGATATAATAGACACATTAAAAAAGGAGAATTTAATTATGGGAACACCACACATTAATGCAAAAGATGGTGCTTTTGCAAAAACAGTCTTAATGCCTGGCGATCCAAAACGAGCCGAATGGATTGCGAACACCTTTTTAACCAATGTTGAAAAAGTAACTGATGTTCGGAATATTTGGGGCTTTACAGGATATTACAACGGAAAAAAGGTCTCAGTCATGGCAAGTGGCATGGGCCATCCATCGATTGGTATTTATAGTCATGAACTTTATACAGGATATGGCGTAGAAACCATTATCCGCATTGGTACATGCGGATCCTATCAACCTGAAATCAAATTATTTGACGTCATTGTGGCGATTGGCAGTAGTACCGATTCAAACTGGGCTGGTCAATTTAACTTACTTGGTGGCACCTTAAGTGCAACTGGAAATTTTGATTTAGCAGTAAAGGCCCGTGATGAAGCTAAAAGTAAAAAGATTGATGTCCATGTTGGCAATATCTTAAGTGCAGACGTTTTTTATGATGACGACCGCGAAAGTTGGAAAAAATGGGCACGTCTTGGCGTTTTAGGAGTCGAGATGGAATCCTATGCCCTTTACACCACCGCCGCAAAATTAAAGAAAAAGGCATTATGCTTACTCACAGTCACCGATAGTTTCACGGATCATTCACGGATTGCAACGGTTGAAGAACGGCAACTTGGTCTTGAAAAAATGGTGCGGGTGGCACTTGAAATAGCCGAATAACTATGTTTTTAGCTTTTGGAGTAACCGAATATGTACTTTTAGCGCTTGCGCTTATTAGTTTTATATGTTTGCTTGTTGTTTTCTTTCTTTATCTCCGCAAGAAGTTACTCCAAAGGTTTGCTCTACTCCGCTATTTTTATCCGATTATTCGTAAAACGGCGGTCTATTATGATTTTTATTTGATTAATCAACTGGAAATAAGTGTTGGTTTGAATGATTCTATTTTTATTGATCACTTAATTTTTGGGGACAAATATATTTATTTAGTGAGCGATTTTGTTTTTAAAGGGACGCTAAGCGGGAAAAGTCAAGATTCCAAATGGATTCTTCGAACCAAAAAAGGGGAAGAAATCATGATTGATAGTCCGGTGTACAAAAATCGTGAACTCGTCCAAAGACTATCGTTAAGAACAGCTTTAGACCAAACGACGTTTATCGCCGTTACACTTGTCAGCAAAGATACAAAAATCACCGACTTGGAAGTAAATGATCCCCAAAACTACATTATTGATACACGTGATTTTATGAAACTTATTCTTAAAATAGAAAGTAGAAATATTCGCCCATTAAATAGCGAAGAATTAAAGAAAAGGGTCCATGAGATTGATGCCCTTAATTTACGACGGAATCGAGGAAGAAAATGGCCGAAAAAAATGTAACGTTCTTATCGGTGTTAAAAGCGTTTTTTACTAAACCGTTACGGCTTCAAAACTATCTAATGTTGACTTTAACCTTTTTAGCTTTGGGCGCAACGAGTGTTTATTTAAATTACACAGATTATTCATTTTTCGGCATTTTGATTTTTATTATGATTCTGATTCCTTTAGTGGTTACATTTGTTGAGTATACCGGTCGAGTCGAATCAGGATTAGCGCAAACGCCAACGCCTAAATCGCTTTATTTCTTATTTGCAAATACATATAAGACGGGTCGGGTCCGCTTACTATTTAGTTGGAAGACCGCCCTCCTATTTTTCCTATATCTGATTGTTGGTGGGGCGCTGATTACCATTATCATGGCCTTATTTCTATACTTTTTTGATCCCGCTGTTTATGAAGGAATTTTTGATTTGATCGTTGTTTTTCAAAATGCGAATAGTCCGGAAGCCATTAATGTGCTCTATGATGATTTCTTTGCCTTGATTGCTAATTACAATAGTGCCATTGTGTTAATGAATCAAATATATTTAGTCGCCGGATTAATCTATCTTGTCAATCGCAGCATGTTCAATATTTATCTAACGATGTTTGTCGAACACCGCCCTAATACGAGCGTCGACACCTTAATTGATGCTCTCTTCAAAGGTGAACCTACGATTAAAAAATTAAGGAAGATTCAATTTTTGATTACCCTATTTGCCCTTATCCTATATAGTGCGTTTTTCATCGGTGCTTATACCTTATTTATGAATCTTGATCCGTCAGCGAATGTCATGCTTCAAGCCGAACTTATTGGTCTTTTAGTATTAGTGGTTTTAATGCCGCTTGGCGCACGCTATCATTTTTTCCTTTATCACGGGCTAGTTAATCATAAAAAGGAACGCATCCTCTTATATATTATTAATGAGCTTAAGGAAATTCTTAAAACCCAAGGACTTCCTGAAGAAACAAGGATCTTTATTACGCAAGTCTTAGTGATGAGAGAAGAGGAGTTAAATCAACTTAAGCCACATCAGGCGGATGAAGCGACAAATGTTCAAGGCGACGCTTAAAGAACCATCATAATCGGGCCGGTGACGGCCCTTTTTATATAGCGGATAATGCCTTACTATAGTAAAAACAAAATAAACAGCCATAAAAACTGATGAAAACAATTGTAAGCGTTATCATGAAAATATTTTCATCACATTTATTGGCATTGGAAACATACTATGTATAATTAACCTATAAAACTAGAAAAGAAAGGAGAAAAGTTTTATGAAAGCAAAAAAACTAGCGGTCGTATCGTTACTAGGGCTTATCGCACTCGCAAGCTGTGGTACAGATAAAGTTCGCCCAGTCAAAGTACTTGTAGAAGACTGGACCGGCGATTTTTCTGAAGTTGCCCCAACAACGAACTTAGCTAATGGCGTGAAAAACTTCGCTGCCTCAAGCGCTGATGACCGAAAAGAAATCCTAGGATTATTGGAAAAGTATACAGTTGACAATTTCTTAGGTGGGATTCCATATCGTGATAATAGTGGTTATGTCCTCTATAACTCACGGCTTGTGATTCCGAGCGACACCTTCGTACCAGGATATGGTTATGGTGTTGGCGAAGCAGAAGTGACTGGCCCATTAACTGCGCCAGGTATTACTCCTGCCCACAATATGTACTATCACACTTGGAATAGCAACTATCCAAGCACAATTAACTACCTCGATGGTAAAGACAGTGTTACCGGTGACTTACACGCATTCGTGTCCTCAAGTTATTGGTCAACCCGCTTCACCGAAGACAAGACTGGATATGAATGGTATCCACAACTTGCAACGGAAGATAGACCACAACCACTTAACTTAGTGGGTGGCCTTGCAACCAAATGGCGGGTTAAAGTCAATGTTGGTGGTGACTTAAAGTACAATACACTTTCAACCTTACCAGCCTTACAAGGATTTAAAGGTCGGGCTGTTGAACTTGCTGACTACCTTACCCCATTCAAACTCATGCTTAATCAAAAATGGTTTAGATCAACCGACCTCGGATCACAAACAAGTGGTTTCAAAGGTGTCAATGAATACTTAGCATCTGAAGCTAAAAACTGGGCTAATGTTGGCATTCAATTAAATGAAGAAGAACAAGCAATTGAATTTGAATTCAACACTGCAAAGACCCCGTTCTATGCCATGTACAACCTCTCAAGCTCATTATTCACCCCAATCCCAGAAGACTTCATTACCGCTATCGGTGGTGCAGCCAACTACGGAACGATGGATAATGCCCAAGACAAGATCCTCTCACTTGGAACCTACTTATTAGAATCAGTTGAAACGAATAAAGAAGTCGTCTTCAAAAAGAATCCACTTTGGATTGAAGCCGATAACTATAAACTTGCTGGTTACAAATACACCATTCTCGAAAGCAATAACGTTGCCTTTGAAGAATTCTTAGCCGGTAAATTAGATAGCGCTGGCGTGCCAAGTGCTAAATTACAACAATACAAAACCGACCCACGTGCCCGTCAAACCTTAGGCGATACCGTTTGGAAACTCCAAGTTAACGCCGCTGACCCAACCCGTTGGGACGAATTATTCGGTGCCCAAGGAGCCATCTCCCCAGGTAGCGAATGGGAATTAAAACCAGTTATGTCAAACCGTAACTTCCTTGAAGGTTTATATTACTCCTTAGATCGTAATGCCATCGCATTAGAAACTGGATCACGTCCAGCCCCTGCATTCTTCAGTGATGCCTACATGATTAACCCAGAAGAAGGTGAATCATGGCGTGGAACTGATGAAGGTAAAGCTGTTGTGGCACATCGTTCACCAGCCACCAATGGTTACTCCTTATCCGTCGCTCAAGATTTCTTCCGTGAAGCCATGGACGAACTCGTTGAAGCCGGCGTCTACAAACGGACTGTTGACCGTAAAGGTAAGTTCGTTAAACCAGAAACCATTACCCTTCGCTTGATTATGCAAACCCAATCCCAAGTTGATGCCGAAGGTAAAACACTCGAAAGATTCATGGAAACAGCATTTAACGGTGCTGACACCGGCTTCTTACTTGATGTTCAACCATACGCAACCACCAACTGGATGGATGCCTACTACGCCCCAATGGCCGGTGAATTCGACTTAGCCTTTGGCTCAATTAGTGGTAACACGCTTGACCCAATTAGCTTCCTTGACACCGTTAGTAGCACGAATAAATCTGGATTCACCCTCTCATGGGGTATGGATACCACCTTACCAAGTGCTGACATTACGTTTAAAGGCGAACACTACTCATTCGACGCTCTCCAAACCGCTGCTGGTGGCTTAACCGTTCTTAAAGACGGCGTGCCAACCCCAGAATTTGAAGTTTTAGACTTCGGTCCTGGAACAACAATTGATGAAGAAGGAAACTGGGTGTTTGGTGAAGATGGTTCCGTTGATATCGAAATCCTCGGTGCCTACTATGCTGAAGATCCGAACTTCATCGTTGAAGTTCTCGGCGCAAGCGTTATCTTCTATGATGAAGAATTCAACGTCCTTGAAGCGGCCGAACCAGTTGTCACTGTTGAACAAGCTGATGGTGAATGGTCTGTCTTAATTGAAACCATTATCGAACCAGAAGGCGCTGTCTATATGGATATCGTCATTCATTACACCAAAACCTTTGGTGCTGGATTCCCTGAAGCAGTTGATAGTCTCCTTGAATTCTGGGCGCCAAGCGCTTAATAAAATTCAACGCACAAACTCGTAAAGTTTGATATAATAATCTCGCTTTGAACATTGCCAGCATTCGCTGGCAATGTTTGTCTATAATCACTACAAACGAAAGGAATTATGAGATATGTGGAAATATGTTTTAAAACGTATTGGTTTAATCTTTCTCACCGCATTCATAATTTTATCTCTGACTTTTATCTTGATGAAATTATTAAAAATCGATCCGCCACCGGGTCAAGTCCAAGTTCAACTTGCATTTTTTAATGACCAAGTTCGCTTAGGCTATATGGTGAAATTGAATCATAACATCGGTAATATTGCAGATTACATCGTTAACGATAATGGTGTCTATCATTACTACCGAATTGTCCCTGTTATGCAACAATACGTTAATTGGTTACGTAACATCTTTTTAGAATGGAACTGGGGGGTATCTACGCAAATAAAAATCAATGCTTCGGCAATGGATATTATTCTTGAACAACTACCCGTCACGATGAGGCTAAATATTATTGCCTTATTTACATCTGTTCCAGTTGGTTTCATTTTAGGAATCGTTGCGGCACTTCAAAAGAATCGACCAGCTGACCACATTATCTCCACCGGAGTGATGATATTCATTTCCATACCTTCTTTCGTAGTGATTACCTTTTTGATGATTACGCTTTCTTATGGCCTTGGCTGGCTACCAACGCAATGGCCAAGTGTTCAACTGGATTCAACCACGAAATTTCTTGGTTATATTATCCCGATTAGTGCTTTAAGTTTTGGTACGATTGCAGGATTTGCCCGATATACACGGGCTGAATTAACCGAAATTATGTCGAGTGAATTTCTTTTGTTGGCCCGGACGAAAGGCTTAACAAAACGGCAAACGGTTATCCGTCACGCTCTGCGTAATTCCATGGTGCCAATTGTCCCAATGATTATTGGTCAATTTATTGGTATCTTATCGGGATCGATGATCCTTGAAAATTTATACGGAATTCCCGGTATCGGTCGTTTATTTGTGACGGCCATTAGTCAAAAAGACTATAACGTGGTCATGGTAGACATGGCCGTTTATACGATGATTGGTCTTTTTGCCACCTTATTAGTCGACTTATCATATGGTATTGTTGACCCACGGATTAGAATGGGGGCACGTAAATAATGAGTAACAAAGAAAATAAAGATTTTATCGTTCCTGAAGTTGACAAAAAGGACTTTGTTTTTGTCCAACAAGATAAAGCTATTCATGATTTAAAATTTGAAACAAAACCAACGACGTTTTTTAAAGACGCCATGCGCCGCTTTACTAAAAATAAATCAAGTGTCGCGGCGACATATATTATTGGATTCTTAATGATATTGGCAATTTTCGTTCCCATCTTTAACCCAAATGATATTAACTCTTCACAAAATGAACTCCGTTTCTTACCACCACGCATCAATGGTTTTCAAAATACGGCGATATTTAATGGTAAAGAAAAAATCAAAGGGGTTGTTGTTGATATGAATGACCCGGAAGGTCCACTACCTGTTAACTATGTTCGTACCGCCATTGTTGGTGATATTGAAATGTATGAATCGACGATTACATCCGCCTCTATTTATGGGCGTGACGGTAGTGTTTTCTTAACCTCCACCAATACGAACCGTGATATTGGTTATCGTTCTTCGCCAATCACGGTTGATCTTGCCAATACCTATGATTTAACGATTGACCTTAGTGCGAACGCTGCTTTAGAAGTAGCACCAAACTATGCCTTTTATGCAGATGTCACCTTCCCTGGTGCGGCCGAAATTAAAACCGTTACTTTATTTGATTTCTCTTCAACCTTTACGAGCCGCTCACTCGCGGATATCACCGCTTTAATCCTAGCGGAGAAACCGGTTGAAGCGACGAGTGATGTGGTCAGTCTTCGCTTACGTTTTCATGTGACCAGTCAAGGCGTTAATCACCGGGCTGCACTTCACATGAATCAAGTAATCGTCTCCAACCCCAATGACACTGAAGATGTTACGTTCGTCCCTCATAATTTTGTGGATGGTAATAACGTCTTAGTTCGAAATGGGGTTGCAGAACTTATTGCCTACACATGGAATATTATTAACGGTGCCGGCACAACAAGTTTAGTTAATGGCAAAATCACCCGTGCAAACTTTACTTATGACCCGTATGAAGCCGCCTTTGGCAAACGGGATATGGTTTTAGGGTTAGATAAATTAGAAAATTATAAACGGGAAGGATATATTGAATTCCCTGATTTCCCATCAAACTTCAGCAAATCCAGTGTCACTGATATGGAAGCTTATGGCAACATGATTATGGCTGCGTTTGATAAAGACGCGGTTGACCATAAATCACCGGTCGTTGATATCTATGGTTTTAGTGTGTTAACGAACGGTCCGCGTCCAATTCTTGACTTTGATTGTCAAGTTGTCTACTACCGTATTTTAGGTCGCAACGCAATGCCAAGTTTTATGTTTGGGACGAATCAATTTGGCCAAGATTACTTCAAAAAAGTGTTCTTTGGTTTAGGTATTTCGCTTTTACTTGGTCTCTTAGCAGCGAGTATTAATATCATTATTGGTCTTATCTGGGGTTCGATTTCCGGCTACTACGGTGGTGGAATCGATATGCTTATGGAACGGATTACGGAAATCCTAGGGGGAATCCCAACGATTGTCGTCTTAACGCTTATTATTCTCCACTTAGGTAATAGTTTCCCCGTTTTCCTTCTGGCCATGGTTATGACTGGTTGGATTGGTACGGCGGCAACAACCCGTAGTCAATTCTATCGCTATAAACGTCGTGAATATGTTCTCGCAAGTCGTACCCTTGGTGCGAAAGATAGTCGGCTTATCTTTAGACATATCTTACCTAACTCCGTTGGACCGATCTTCACCAGTTCTGTCTTAATGATTCCAGGTATTATCTTTGCGGAAGCGACGATTAGTTATCTTGGTTTAGGACTTCAAGGCTTACCAAGTCTCGGGGTCTCGTTAAGTGAGTCGCAACAATATATCTTCAGCCATCCGTATTTAGTCACCTCAGGAGCGATTGTGATTTCATTATTGATGATTTCATTTAACCTCTTTGGTAACGGACTTCGTGATGCCTTTAACCCATCACTGAAAGGAGTCGAGTAGTATGAACAATAAAGAAATTGTCATTAAAGTCGAAGATTTAGCGATTTCTTTCGCCACTGATCACGGTCGACTTCATGCCGTGCGTGGGGTGAGCTTTGAACTCTATCGTGGGGAAGTCCTTGCCATTGTCGGTGAATCCGGTTCTGGTAAAAGTGTTTCCGCGAAAACCATCATGGGCATTTTGCCTCGAAATGGTCGTATCGAAAAAGGCTCCATCATGTATGAAGGGGAAGATTTAACCCGCATTAGTGAGGAAGATTTCCACCGCTTACGTGGTAAGAAGATTGGGATGATTTTCCAAGATCCTTTAAGCAGCTTAAACCCCATTATGAAGGTCGGCCGTCAATTAACGGAAGCGATTATTATTAATGCGGATAAAGTGAAGCAAAAATATAATGATTTAATCTCCCCGCAACTCATTGCCTTAAATAATCGTCGGGTTCAAGATGAAATTTTGATTAGCGAAAAAGAAAACGATGTCATTGATTTTATTTTTAATGCCCGTCAAGAAATGAGTGCCATTCGTAAAAATACGGCCCTCTCAAAAGAAGAAAAAAAGGCCGCTATTAACAAAGTTCGGGCCGGTATTAAGGCAAAACGTGCTGAAAAACGCGCTTTTGTTAAATCAATACATGCCGATAGCAAGCCGATTATTAAAGCGCTCGCGCTTGAATTGGTCGCTGCCAAAAAAGCCGCAAAAATAGAAACCCTCAAGTTTAAAAAAGACTTAACCGATAAACGTGACGCTGAACTAAGTGCCTTAACTGCCAAACTGAAAGCAACATCTGATGCTGAAGAAAGAAAAGCAATCGAAGCACAAATTGAAAAAGTAAAGACGGAATACATTAATAACGTACGAATCACGCGTGCTGAAGCTAAAAAACAAGCTTTAAAGGTAATGGAAGAAGTCGGTATTCCGCAACCAGCTCGTCGTTTCCGACAATATCCATTCGAGTTTTCGGGTGGTATGCGGCAACGGATTGTTATCGCCATTGCTCTGATTCAAAATCCGGATGTTTTAATTTGTGACGAACCTACAACCGCCCTTGACGTGACCATTCAAGCCCAAATTCTTGAACTCATTAACCGGCTAAAACGGGAACGTAACTTATCGGTTATCTTTATTACCCATGACCTCGGTGTCGTCGCAAACATGGCAGATCGGGTCGCTGTGATGTATGCGGGTAAGATTGTTGAATATGGTTTAGTGAATGAACTTTTCTATGACCCACGTCACCCTTATACTTGGGCCCTTCTTTCAAGTATTCCTGATGTTGATAGTCGTGAACGACTTGAAGCCATTCCTGGCACGCCACCAAACATGGTTTATCCACCAAAAGGCGATGCTTTCGCCCCACGCTCACGCTATGCAATGGCGATTGATTTTAAAGAAGAACCACCTTATTTCAAAGTAAGTGAAACCCATTATGCGAAGACTTGGTTACTTGATCCACGGGCCCCAAAGGCCGAAATGCCAAATATTGTCGCTTCGCGTATTAAAAATTCCTTAAAGAAAGGGGGAAAGAAAGATGAGTAAGCAAGTTGAAAAAGTAGTTGAAACGACTGACGTCAAACCAACCCCAGCTCCTGAAAAATTACGTGGCGCCCCCATTCCGGTAAAAAAAGAGGGCGTTACTTACCGTCAAGACTTAGTCGATAAAGATGTTATCTTACGAGTGAGTCACCTTAAACAATTCTTTACCTCTGGCTCTGGACAGAATAAATTCCGCAATAAAGCGGTCCATGATATTTCCTTTGATGTTAAAAAAGGTGAGGTATTCGGCTTAGTTGGTGAATCAGGCTGCGGTAAGACCACAACTGGTCGTTCGATTATCCGTTTATATAATGTCACGAGTGGTAGTGTTTATTTTAAGGGGCACCGTATTAATGCAGGAACCCGTTGGAATGAAAAAGAAATTAAGTGGAAGACACTTAATGCCAAAAATGACATTAAAAAACTGACGAAACAAATGAAAGATGAGATTAAAGATGTTCAAAATGAAGAACGTGAAAATCTTGAATCTGTCGTCGCCAATATCCGTGCCAATTATCAAGAAAAGATTAATGCGGTTAAGCAAGAACTTGACGCCATTGTCAAGGAACAAAAAGCACGTATTAAACAAATCAAATATGATCTAAAACACCTGAATCCAGAAGTCATGACTAAAATGCAAATGATCTTCCAAGATCCGAGTGATTCGCTTAATCCGCGGATGACGGTCGAAGACATTATTCAAGAAGGTTTACAAATTCAAGGCTTAAAAGATAAAGCCGAAAACTCTAAAAAAGTCGTTGAAGTTTTAGAAAAAGTCGGACTCATTGCGGATTACGCGTCACGTTACCCCCACGAATTTAGTGGCGGACAACGGCAACGGATTGGCATTGCACGGGCGCTCATTATGAATCCTGAGCTGATGATTGCTGACGAACCAATTAGTGCGCTTGACGTGTCGATTCGGGCGCAAATTATTAACTTACTCAATGATCTTCGTGAAGAATATGGCTTAACGATTCTGTTTATTGCCCATGACTTAAGTGTTGTTAAATACTTCTGTGACCGGATTGCGGTTATGTATTATGGTGAAATTGTTGAATTAACGACGAGTGAAGAACTCTTTAAACATCCGCTTCACCCATATACAAAAGCCCTTTTAAGTGCGATTCCAAAACCAGATCCACTTAGTGAAAAGAGTCGTCAACGGCTAATTTACAACCCTTTTACTGATCATGACTATCGTGAAGAAAAACCAACCCTTCAAGAAATCGTTCCGGGGCACTTTGTTTTAGCCAACAGTGCTGAAATTGAAAAGTATAATAAAGAAATCGCTGCGATTGATAAAAAGGCTAATAAAGCTAAAGTAAGCGAGTAAAATGCAAGAACGGCAAAAGAAACGATTCATTAAGTGGCTAGGGTTGCTAATTTTTAATCTCCTTTTTGGAACACTCATTCTCATTATTGGAAACGATTATACGACTTGGGGATTTAGTAATGCCACCTTTATTCCTGGCGCTGTCACCCTCTTCATGTTTTGCTTAAAGTTGATTTCAAACGCCGGAACATTCGACCTTGTTTCTTATTCATTCTCGAAAATTCGTCAGAGTATGAACCAAAAGGATGGTGGAACGGGTCTTAGTGCGCATGAGTATGTTGAAAAGAAACAAACCGCTCGTCGCATTAAAGGTGGTTATTACTTACCGGACATTGTTATCTCAGCCCTCTTCATCGTGGCCGGGATCATCCTTATTATCATTTAATAAAAAAAATAGTCCGCTTCGGCGGACTTTTTTATTAATTAGGAATAACTTGATTTTAGAAGTTTTCTGGTTTGCTATCGACATCAGCATACTTGTGGGCAATGCTACTTGCTGCAGCGGCGGCAATAGCGCCTACGATGTCATCTAAAAAGGTGTTGCACGTTTTTTTGCCTTCAACTTTTTTGTCAAGTTCGCCAATAATGCCTGGTTTTGTTTTGTCAACAAAGCCAAAGTTGGTTGAACCTATTGAACCATAAACATTGACGATTGATAAAGCAAGAATTTCATCAATTCCGTAAAGACCATAGTCACTTAAAATGATCGTTGAGAGTGGTTCACTAAGTTTACCTTGCTCAGCTAAAATGTCGAGTTCAAGCCCCGTTAAGATGGCGTTTTGAACTTCACGCTTCATCAACACACGTTTGACGTGGTCTAAACACACATCGATAGTCAAAAACGGTAAGTATTTGGTTTGAAGACCAAGGGTGATATCGGCGATATCTTGTTGGGAGACGCCTCTTTTGAGTAAGCGGTCAACGATGACGACGTATTTTTTTTCGTCGTTTAAACGATTTTTTTCTAAATTATGCATAAATAACTCCTTTAATGTATTTTACATGTTTGAATTAAGATTTTTATATTTTATAGGGGACTTAATTAGGGATTAGAATATCACATTTGTTCTAAATACGGAAGTAAAATGATGTATTTTTAATAAGAAAATGATGACGTCATGAGTAAATAAAAACCCCTAGATCTTTCTGCAAATTTGCGAGTTAATCTAGGGTACTTTATGTATGCATGGAGCAGGTGACGGGAATTAGGTTAAGTGTAGCACTATCTAACAATAAGTGCATATAATCATACATTTTCACTTTATATCGCAATACTATGTAACACTATTTACCACTAATTGTCTGTTTTTTTGCTACCCAAACCACGTTTTTTAATAATAATCGTAGGGATAAGTGTAACGACAAAGCCGGCAATACCAACGATAAAGATAATTCGATAACCTAAATTGTCGGGATCATTTAGAAAACCAGCTACAAAACCGAGCATTGCAATAAATAAGAATACCCAGTTTGAGATATTTAATGCTTTAAGCCATTTTTCTTTTTTCATAATTTTAGTTTACCATACTTTCAACTATTTTATTAGCGTCATTTATAATTCGTTCGCCATATCGTTCAAAGAAGTTACAAATAAGCTCTTCTTCTAAATTTACTCCTCCGCCGAAACCATAATACCAAATGTAAGCGTGTGTAAGTTCGTGAATAGCAACCGCTTTTATATCGCTTGCGTTTTTTAGTATGCGAATAGTATTAGTGTCAGCGTGAAACGTTCCGTCGTTATTACCTAAATAATCAACGATTTCAACAGTAACTTGTTGTTCATTTATTGTTAGATTCATCTTGTTTTTCCTCCTTTATTGGTAGTCCCAATTTTACCCATTCTATCAATGCTTGGGTTGACAACTTGTAGCGCTCATTACCTTGTATGCGGTAATATACAATGCGCCCATTTTCTTTCGTTTTTAATATGTAATTCACTTTGGTTGTTCTTCTTCCGGAAGCAATTCAACAAAATAGGAAAGTTCCTTTTTTCCCGAAAATTGACATATAAGTTGTCCGCCGCAACAAGGGCATTCATCCGTCTTTAAATGTGGTCTTCCATACCCTCCTAATAGTGTTGCTTTCGTGCCTTTTTTCGCTTCGCATTTATCGCAACAATAATCTAACCATTCGCCGTTTACTTGCTTAATTCTCCAGCCACATTCCGTTAATTCTTTGTTAATTGATTTAAACTCAGTTCTTTTAAAATTGCGTTCTTTTCCGCAAGCGTCACAAATAACCTTTGTTCGGTCAAAAAAGTAATTAGCTTCTTTCATTTTATTTACCGCCAAATAAGGCTTTATAACCTTCTTCAAGAGTTTTGTAGTATTGTCCCCAATGCCAACTATTTACCGGTTTTCCAATGCCGTTGTCGTCTTCAATGTTTGCGACAACAAACTTTAGATCATTGCTGGTAAATAAATACAACCCTTTTTCTTTGTTTCTTGCTAACAAATATTTCATTATTCTTCCTCCGTTCTTAACTCGTCTAACAAGTAACTATTATCTATTTCTTCATTAGTGTTTTCGACTTCGTTTGGTATATCTAACAATTGTCTAAAGATAGCTTCCAAGACTGGCACGGGAATTGAATTACCGGCCAAGACATAAAGATCTGTTTTCTTGATGCCACGAGCAATAATGTTGTCGTAATCTTCGTCAGTAAAACCTTGAAGCCGAAAACATTCTCGCGGCGTAAGATAACGAAACATTAGATTCCAATTTTCCATTTTTCCTATTTGTGGCACAGCACTTGCGGGAATAGTCCCAACAAAGTTTTCAAGCTTCCACGCTCGATTATGAAAACCATTGATAAGCTTGTTATCGCTTTTGCGTGGATATGTATAAAAGTTTTTGTAATCTTTAAAAACTACGGTTGTATTCCACCGCATTTGCACGGTTGTTATCGTATTTACATAGGTGACAGCAATTTTTGTTTTGCCATTCTCTATTGACTTAATCATTGAAGGTTGTGTAACTGTAAATTCGTTTGTTTCCATGAAGACGGGGTCTTTGTCGATAAACTCAATAAGCGGCCGCATAGGAACTTTAACAAGTTTTAAAAAGTCAAAGCGTTTGTTAATATCTTTCCTAATGCTTACGCAGTAAATACGATTACGACTTTGCGGAAGTCCAAAGTCAAGCGAATTCAAAATCGCCCACTCATTTTTATAACCCAAACGTTCCATTGTCGCTAAATAGTGGTTAAAATGTTCGATATGTTTTGCCCTTAATAGTCCAGGAACATTTTCCCAAAGAACATATTTAGGACGTGGTTTAAGCTCACTCTCAATAATTTCAAGTGTTCTTTGATAAAGTATGCTGCGCCCAGTATTTATATCGTTTCGGCCAGCGCTCGAAAAATCAACACAAGGAGATCCGTGCGCTAATAAATCAACGTTTAGATTCCACTTTGTTATATCTTGTGGCTTATAATTGTTATCAAACATAGCGTTGTATGCTTGCACTGCATAAGGTAAAATCTCAACATAATCAATTGACTTAACGTCAACACCGACGTTTTGAAGCGCTTTGCGGGGCGCTCCTATTCCACCGAAAAGTTCAAGTAGTTTCATAATAAGTTGCTTAAATCTTTCTTTTCTTTACTTTGTGTATAGTGAATGTAGTATTCCATTGTCGTATTCATTGAGGCGTGGCCTAAATGAGCTTGCACTTCCCGAATATCGTAATTTTTATCGAACATACGCGTTGCGAAAGAGTGCCGCAAGCCGTGCAGCGTGATATGCGGAATGTCCGCGATTTTAATATGTTTATTTACTACTCGACGAATTGTATTGCGTCCGATATGTTTATTATTAACGCTAATGAAAATAAACTCGTCATTGTTAATAGCGCGTTCATTTATATAGTTTTCAAGCTCTCGCATAAACGCTTCCGGTAAATGGATCGTTCGTTCCGTGCCGGTCTTTGTGCTTTGTTTAAACTGGCCGAAGCTATCAATT
Source organism: Bacilli bacterium (assembly GCA_041654855.1). GTDB lineage: Bacteria > Bacillota_I > Bacilli_A > RFN20 > CAG-826 > UBA1361. Next base: position 30,492 of record JBAZCS010000006.1, read on the forward strand.
TGTGCGTCGATTAAAATTGTATTATTTTCAAAGTTTAATTTGTTTCTTTTAATAGCTTGCCATTCACCAACCCGGAGCGCGCCATAAAACATTGTTAACACGGGAATTTTCCATTCCGCGTCACCTTCTTCGCTATCAAAGGCAGCGATAAACTTCCGCACGTCTTCTTCGCCGTTAACAAAGAAATTTTTGTTATTTTTTTCTTTTCTATTTTCTTTGAGTGGTTCGAGAAGGTCGAGTAATTCATCCGCCAAGTCACGATTAACGAAACGGCGTTTTTTAGCGAACTCTAAGAGTTTACGAACCGCTGTTAATTTATTATTAACTGTGCGTGCCGTTAACCCTTGTGAAGTTAAGTTAATACGAAAGCGATCAATGTTGTGCATGGTAAAAGCTTTCTCGCATTGTAACGCGGGACTTATAATCGGGAAGAAGTAGTTTTTATATGATAATTGATAATTATAAATAGTATTGTTATCAATATTTTCACTTTTTCTAACTTGATAAAAGAATTCGGTTAATTCCGTTAGTGTTATGCTGTCGCCGCCCGAATACGCTACTTTTCTTTTTTCTTTATCTTTTTCGATTTCGTCGTATTCAATGGACTTCATATAACGAATACCGACTGAAAGAACCCAGTCTTTATTACGAATATTTACGTTCTTCCAAGTGCCATTTGGCAGCTTGTATTTATAATTTATGTAAAATGTTTTTCTTTTATTGTCTTTTACAATTGCCATTTTGCTTGTTTAATCTCCTTTTTATTTTTTCTTTTTCGTGAGATTTTGTGCTAAAATGACAATGGTTGTATGCAAAGATTTTGTCATTAAATCTCACAGCCGGAGAACCGCGTAGTAACTTTGCCGAGTTAGCGGTTCTTTCTTTTTGTTTATTTGAAGTATTCTTTAATAAACTTTAATAGCTTTTCAAGTTCGTGAATGTCCATGCGGTCAATTTCCTTAATAATTTCGTTACGCACTGTTAGGTCAATACCCGCTTTTTCTTTAGCAATGCGCGCGGATCTAAAGAGTTTATGACGCCCGCTATATTCTTTAATAATATGTTCGGGCAAGTTTATCACGAGTTCGGAAGAACTATCTTTGATAATAATAGTTTCCTCAATATTGTGCTTACTTAATATTTGGTAATATTCTTCTTCGCTAATGAAGACGTGATCTTCGTCATCTTCCGAGCTTTCAAAGTATATGCCAATTCCACTTTTTGAGTATCCGAGTAGATAATCGCTCCTTACGTCGAAGAAGTCCGCTAGTTTAAGAATATGCAGTTCTCTAAACGGTCTTTCACCTTTTTCTAATTTATGAAGAACCGTGTAAGAAATATCAACATAATCTTCTAACTTTCTTAATGTTAGTTCGGCGCGTTCTCGCAACCTCTTTAATTTATTCATTTTACCTCCTTCCTTAAGATAACCTAATTTTAAAACAATTTTGCCATCGTGTCCACAAATATAATACATTTTCCATTTTTGTTGACAAATTAGCAACAGTAATTTACAATGGTGTTATCAAATTGAAAACAAGGGGAAGTAATGAAACTTATTGATCGAACGAAGTTACGAAGAGCAATGTTTACAAACAAGTTCTCTCATGCAAAGTTAGCGGAAGAAATCGGATGTTCACGCGCGTCTATCTATAATAAGGTAAACGGCGTTCGTGATTTCTCGGAAAGTGAAACCGTTAATCTTTTAAAACTTTTCGGAAGTTCAATTTTTTTTACTGACACTTGTCATCAAATTGACAACAAACCCAAAAATTAAATGAAAGGAGGAAAGAAAGCGTGACAATTGAGCAATTAGAACCCTATTTATTAAAAGTCAACTATACGGGCGAAGACGTGCGGGCATTAAAAGGAATAAAGAAATCAATGGCAAACCGCATTATGAAAGAGTGTCGAGAAAAACATAGCGGCGCAGTTCTAGGCCGCCCATACGTCATTACCGCGAAAAGTTACTGGAAACGGGAAGGGACTACAATTGAAGAACAATTACGACTACTCGCTATCGCAAAAGGAAATGGGTAAAGAGAAAAAATTATATACTCGTCAAACCTTTGGCTCAAGAGAAGAATGGTTGGGATCGCGCGGAATGGGCGGAAGCAGTGCAAGTGCTATTTTAGGGGTCAACCCTTGGAAGAGTAAACTCGAACTATATAAAAGCATTGTCGCACCGGCCGAAAAAAATATCAAAGTAGAAACCGCACCGAACGAAGCTATGCAATACGGGATATTAAGCGAACCACTTATTAGAAAACAATTCGCACTCGACCATCCACAATTCAAGGTTATTGCACCACGTAGTTTCGAAATGTTTCGCCGTATTGATAAGCCATATCTAACGGCAACGCTTGACGGACGGCTGCTTGAAACCGCAACCGGACGCAAAGGAATTCTCGAAGTTAAGACGCGTGACATTAGAAACCGTGCGGACGACCAAGATTGGCAAGGACAATTACCACAAAACTATTTCATTCAAGTCATGCACTACTTAATGGTGATGAATGACTTCGACTTCGCGATCGTTGTAGCAAAATTACGTTTCTTCGATTATTTCCATGAAGAAGGCAAAAAGTTGTTACGAACTGAAACGCGTTATTACCACATTGAACGTTCCGAAGTAGCGCAAGATATTGAAAATCTCGAAAAATTAGAAACGCACTTCTGGGAAAACAATGTGTTAAAAAAAAGACTTCCAAAAGTAGAAATTACATTTTAAGAAAGGAAAAAGAAAATGGAAGAACAAACAACAAAAACGTTTTCTCTCTCGCCTATTCTCACTGACGAAAAAGTCATTGTGATTAAAGACTTTGAAGAAAACAAAAAAGTTGTCATTGATTATATCGAAGGTAAAACTCTTATTGAAAAAATCGAAGACGACGAAACAAACAAAGCAGTTAAGGCCGACCGGACGGAAATTCGTAAGAAGTTAGATTTAATAAAACAAGCACGAATTTCAATTGTAAAACTTTACACCGGGCAATTCGAAACCCAACTTAAAGAGTTTGAAAAACTATTAAGTGAGGGTGACAGCAAGTTAAAGGCGTTAGTTGACGACTATGCACTTAGCAAAAAGGTTAATGAACCGCCAAAACCAAAAGCCTTTACGCTCACCGTAAAAGGTTATGACGAGAAGGCGATTAACAAGATCCGTGACGCCGCTATTAAAGCCGGTTTATCCGCGGAATTAAAATAGGAGGAAGAAATGAGCTATCCACAAAACACAAAACCAACAAGCGCTGCATTATCACCACTTAATAAAGCGGAAGTAGCTGCCGCTATTGGCGATTCAACTATTGCCGATAGTATTTTAAAAAACTTTGCACTACTCGTTGGGCAAGAACAATTAAAATTCCCACAAAATTACGCCTTAGGAAATCAATTAAAACTTGCTTATCTTACTATCTCACAAAACTCCGCTTTCCGCGGTGTTACGCCAAATTCCGTCGGCCAAGCGTTGTCCCACATGGCGCTTCAAGGCTTGGAAATCGACAAGAATCAATGCTACTTCATCAAATATGGCAACGAACTAAAAATGTTCCGGTCTTACTTTGGCGACGTCGCCGTAGCATATCGAACGGGACTTGTTAAAGATATTAAAGCGGTTGTGGTCTATCAAGACGACGAATTCGAAACCGGTATTGTTAACGACGAAGAAGTCGTGATTAAACACACGACCAAGTTCGTTAATCGCGACAAACCAATTGTCGGGGCTTATGCCGTGGCAACTCTTCCCGACGGCAGCAAACGTTATACCGTCATGACTAAGAAGGAAATCGAAGCTAACTGGAAGAAATCGACCAACCCGAATAATAGCGTTCAAAAAGAATTCCCACAAGAAATGGCAAAACGCACCGTCATTCGCCGCGCCGTGAAAATGCTCTTCAACAGTGCTAATACGGAAGATAATTATATCTCGGCCGTTGTCGGTTCTTATAACACAACGACTGAAGACGAATATGAAAAAACGCCAATTGCCGCCGGTAAAACCAACGTATCAAATACTATCGATCTACCGGACGACTTCGAGGAAGAAGCACTACCAGCGGAAGACGATTTACCTTCAAGTTTCGACGCCGAAACTGGCGAAGTTAACGAAGAAGAAACCGATTTATTAAGCGGCCTAAAAGGCTAGTAAAAATATGGGGGCGGGTTACTAAGCTCGCCCCTTAGAAAGGAAGAATATGGCGAGTAAACGAATGATCGCAAATGACATAGTTGGTAGCGACGCATTTACTGGAATGAGCGTATCGGCGCAAGCTTTATACATGCAAATTTTAATGAATGCTGACGATGATGGTTTTTGCGATAACGCAAATAAATTAGCAATTTTAATCAATGCTAAAAAAAATGCGATAAATGAGCTATTCGATAGAGGCTTCATAATTGGCTTCGCGGAACGTCGCGGTTTAGTTGTGGTGAAGCACTGGCTCATGCACAACACGATACGCACGGAAAGATACAAAGTAACAAACTACGTGGAATTTGCACGGCAATTAGAGATAAAACCAAACAAAAGCTATACAAAGTCCGGCGAAATGTTACTTGACGAATTCGACGATAGCGGTAATGTTCCGTGGCGGCCACTTAATCAAAAAAATGACGGCGAGTGGGTGCCATAATGTCGGACATTTTGGCACCCAAACGGCAACCAAATGACACCCAAACGCTGACAAAAAACGGCGTAGGTTTAGGTTTAGTCTTAGGTTTAGGTTTAGGTATAGGAATATAAACTCATTCATTTCATTCATTCGTTCAAAAGTGACCGACCGAATGAGAGAGTGAAAGAGCAATTTAATTTAATGAAAGGACACTTAAAAAATGATTAAAGTATTACAACAAAAGCTAATGCAATGTGGTTATGTGACAAATGATATTAGTGATAAAAATGTAAGACATGAAATCACCCTTATTTTACAAGAAGGCTTAAAGACTTATGGCAACAATATAATGCTCGTCGCCGTTGAACGCTTTGCGCAAATATACGAAGACCGCAGCGGCGAGAAGATCATTAAAAAAGTCCCGTATTTTAAGAAAGTATTCAAACAAACGCTGGACGAAGCTTTACTTCCAAATAACGAGTTCGAAGAAGTGGTAATCAACGACGCTACGATCAAACAAACAATAATCGCAATAATCGAACGTGCAGTAATTCTTACTACGGATGGAAAGACAGCGTATAACCCCCTTAAAGAAAAAACACCCGGGAAATCACCGCATCTTGACATTCCGGACAACCTTTACATAAAAGCACACGAAATGATTCTTGATTACGATTACTTCTTTGAACCGCTTATCGAACGAGCGCTAGCAATTAACGAAGGCTTTGAAGGATCTGTTAAAGAGGAAGTAGAAGCAATTTATGATGAACTCGATAAGTTTACGGAAGAATACGCACTAGAAAAGTTTATGGAACAGTTCGGATACTTAATGAAATAGAGGCGGCAACCTCAAACAAAAATAACGAAAGTGAGATTTAATGACATGCAAAAATTAACCCCCCATTTATGGCGACTATACGACAGTATCAAATTAGCGACGTCTTTTGGCAAATCGCTAAACGTTGAAGAAATCGCAAATATGTTTCCCGATCAATACGAGTTCCGGAAACAAAAAGGCAATTACTCAAATTGCCCACAACTTTACAAAGATATTGACATTATCAATGCAAGCCACGAAGTAGAGAAAATCATTATCAAGAAAAACAACAACTTCCGCCTTGCAACAGTTGAAGAGGCAATTGAATATCACAATAAGCTTGTTAAACGGTTAAAACATTATCGCGACAATGCTTTAGCGGTAAAGTTCAAAATTAGTCAAGACGGCCAAGGAAAATTGTTATCGGCGCAACTTCACCCCATTGACGAAGATTCAAAAGCGCGAGAATTCAAAGAAAGTTTCGTGAAATAGTATGAAATCTTGGAATACTGTAAACCTTCTGTTCTTTGTTGGTATGATAACCGACCAACCACGTTTCAAGAAAACCAAGAATGGCGCACTAATTACGGAAGCGCGTATCCGCGTTGACGAACGTTTTGGGAAAACCAATTCAAAGAAACAAGACATTTATCTTGACGTAATCGCCTTTGATAAAAATGCTTTAGCGCTGAATGTTGTCGCAAGAAAAGGTGCGGTTGTCTTTCTTGAATGTCACGCCACTAATATCCCCGGCATAGACAAAGTTACTGGCGTAGATATTATCGAAATCAAAATCGTAGCGGACAAGTTTCAAGTCTTAAAACAAGCACCCAAAGACCCGGACTATACTCCGTTATTTAATTCAACAGTCGTTCATGAAATCACCAAGTTATACGGCAAGCAAACGCTTGAAGAAAATATCTATGAATTGCTCGAAGCGATCGAACCATCTAAATACGGCGTCAGTCTTGATGATGACGAAGAACTTTACGACCATGAAGTAAAAATCTTTGAAGACGAAGACGAAGAAGATGACGAAGCTGAAGAAGAAACGGAGGACGAAGAATAATGGGCGGTAACGGATCTCTTAAACATTTAAGTCAAGAAGATAAAACCGATATTTTAATGGAAATTGAATTCTTTTTTAGTCCAAATGGTTTTATTGACGGGCTAGGACTTTATGAACGTTTCGAAAGTCTTCTGCATATACAAGGCAATTTATCATTGGACTATCGAAAGTATTTACGGGAAAGGAGAAAACGGAAATGAAACAAACGAAACCAAGATACAACGAGCTAATTGACTACTTTTGCGGACTAGTCGGTGTCATTCAAGAGGGCAAAGAACTAGCGGTATTAGAAATTAACGGCACGCAAGTTTTAGTGCCAATTACGACGTATGAAAAAGCTTTCTTTAATCAAGACGAACAAAACATTTTCGAACGTTATCACGCCACAAAAGGCAAAGCGGTTGAATTCATCGTATTTCGGAGTAACGACCATGGACAACTTTAGATTTACGGACGACGAAAGCAAACGACTTCATGAACTTGAGGCAAACGAAAAAGAAGCAAGGTTATTCATTGAAAAAACGACATGCTGGAAAGTCAAGAATGATCGCACCAAACAAATTGAACGAATTAAAAACGAAAGACGGCGCATACACGCGGCCGCAAAAAGAAGGGGAACTCAAAATGAACAACAGTAAACAACCACTAACGCTTAAGGCGTTAAACGAAAAAATCGAAGCTCTAACTAACAAGTTAGATTTATTACTTACACAGAAAATGGAAAAAGACCCGATTGTTTATAGATTTGAACACGACGGGAATTTCAACGACATTAAAGTTACGAATGGACTACCACCGATTATCACAACGGAAATAACTGACGAAAATGGTAATGTGTTCGTTAATTTTCCTACAATTTATGTTGATTGGGTTAGTGAAGTGTTAGCAATTTCGCTTGAAAAACTTTCGGGGTTTATTGAATTGACACCGCAACGTATTTCAAAATACAAGAATGCTTTAATTGACGGCAAAGTCCGGAGTATTAGCGGAGTAGCACCAAATTTTAACCAAATGAGTTATCTTCGCTTTGAAGAGTTTATCAAATGGGCGGGCGGCGAAATGCTGAATTGGAAAACCGTGCTTTATCTTCAAATCTTATGGCTCTTTACCAAGAAGACCAAAGAAACAAAAGGAGAAGATTACAACTGGAATACGGAACGCTACACGGGTTATCAAAACACGGGCAAAGGCATTGGCGAGTTTTTAGGTATTGAACAACTTTTCAGTGGTTATACATTATTTAGTCTTGAAAATAACGATGACCCACTGTTCGAGTTATTCAAAAAAATGGGAATGGAAACAGCGGAAGATTATAACGACAAGTTCGGTTATTATAGAAACTTCTTCGATACCCGCTGGTACGGCGGGTTCTACGTCGCTTGGTACGACGGCGACTACGGCTCCGCCCGCCTTTGCAAAAACCCTTTTGAAGGGGTCGAAGGGGAAGACCTTCCCTTTCAAGACGTCAAGGAATAATAAATGACAAAAGTTATTATCACGGGTATTGTTGCCGAAGAACCAAATCGAACGAAATTGCCGAGCGGCCGTGATAAAGTTTCGGTTGTTGTCGTTGAACAAACCATGACTTATGGCAAAAAGTTTCGGGAAAATCGTTTTCAAGTCGTCTTCACCGGCAAACGAATGAAGCAAGTTAATGATCCCAATATTGGCCGCGGTGATACAGTTGCTATTGTTGGTCAGCTTAATGGCATTGAACGGCGGGGGAAATTCCTTCATTACATTTACGGCCAACAGCTCATTGTTGTTAACAAAATCAAAAGAGAAGAGAAGGGAGCGGAGCATGAATAACGAAGAATTAACAGTGACAAAAACTGAAGACACAAATATAGCGGAAAGGATACGTAAGACGCTGCTTCACGCTGAGCTTCGTTATATGCAAGCCGAAACCCAAATGCTCGTTGCGAATGAAGATTACAAAAAGTATAGTGCGCTTGGCGGCGTCACAAATCAGCGGAAAGCCCAAAAAGCAAATATCAAAGTAAGAGTTTTAACAACTTACATGGAAAATGTTAAGGCGATTAAAAGCGCCGCGGTTACCAAACTTAATACGATACTTGAATCTTATACCGACAAATATAAAATAATCTTTGTTATGTATTTCATTGAAAGACGCGCTATTGACGATATAGCTTTAGCGGTCAATTATAATCGCCGTCATGTTGATCGAATTGTTGCCAAGTTTAAAACGGACTTGGACGAAAATTATCCAGTAGCAAAATAAACGAAAGGGGGCGGAGAAATTCGCCCCTTTTTTTGTCTTTTTTGTCTTTTAATAAAAGCGGACAACCCCTGTCCGCTTTTTGTCCGCTTTGTCCTTTGATTTAGTGTTGACATTTTCTCCCATCTATGCTTATTGAAAAAAAGCGACAAAATTATAATAAAAATGCAACATTGACAAGTCAGCAAGTTATCCCCACGAAGCAAAACCGGAGTAAACAAGAGCTGCGCCCAAGCTCCTAATTCATGACCGGACTAAATCGGACTAATATATTAAGTCCGAATTTACGTTGTCGTAAAGTTGTTGTGTTTTTGTCGTGATTTTGTTTTAGGCGATTTAAGACACAAAAAAGAAAAAGACCGGGAAGAAGGTTGTCCCAGTCTTTTTTTGTTGTCCGCTTGCTTCTTTTCGGCCTTATTCTTGATTTTCTTGCTGTGTCGTTATCTCTTTACGAATAAGTTCACGGAAGAAGTCAGTTTTGTTTTCAAGGTTCGCGAAGAATTCGAGTATATCGGCGTCTTGCTTTATGTTGAGCCTAAATGTTAGGCTTTTAGTTGTGCGAAGTAGTCGTTCATTATCATTCTCTCGCTTCGCCTTGTCCGCTTGCCACTTGTTAGCGTGAACGCGGCGGATGATTTTCTTTCTTGCCATATTATCGTTGCTCTCTTTCTTGATATTAGTATAACTCATTATTCGGCGTTGTAGTCGGAAGCTATATAATCAGTCCACAAGCACAAGTCGAAGTATAATTCGTTGTTGTCGTCCCGTTCAACAAAGAATTCGTTATTTTCTAAACCGGGATATTCATTGAGTGCAAGTTCGATTTCTCCGATAAAGTCTTCGTCATCCGCCCATCCTTCCGGCAATTCTTCAAAGCGTTCGTCAATTTCGCTTTGGTAAACTATCCAATTGTTTTCGTCTTGCTCTAACACGGCGGTAGCGTAAACGAAGGCGGCAATTTTGCGAGCGTAACTGCTTATGTTTCTTTGTTCGTCTAATCTTTTTTGTATTTCTTTAGCTTCTTCAATGGCTTCTAAAACATAAGTTAAAGCGATATAATCTTGGCCATCAATTTCACCGCTTCCGTCTAGTGATAAGCGTTGCGTTAGGTCTAGTAAGTCGTTGTAATAAGTTTCGGTGATAAGTTTCATTTTTTCAGTCATTTTCTTTAGTTCCTTTTCTTGTTTATTTTGGGCAGTTTTACGAATTGCCTGGGTCGCTTATTTTGCTAGTTGAGTAATACTTGAATAACTTTGTATTCTTCGTTGTAGTTGAGTGACGATTTAACGTTCTTGAGCGCTTGGCCGTTATCAACGAAGACGAGCGCTTTTTCTAAGTCATAGCTTAAGTCGAAGTAAATATTATTTTCGCTATCGACTTTTACATTGCTTGTGACTGTCATTGCTCGACTACGGCAGTCAAAACCGACTAACACTAAATACTTTTGCTTTTGCATTGTTGTTGCTCCTTTCTTTAATTTCCGTTGCCGTCAAGTTTACGCCCGGCAAGTAGCGCTGTATGAATTTCAATAAGTCTTGTTTTTGAAGCGTGAATATAAATTGTTTCTTTTTCGCGCCCGTTTTCGTGATACTTGCCGCCACTGTTGCGGTGGCTGGCTTCGACGCTATGATTTGATACGCGGTAATCTTGGCCGTTAATCGTGAAGTAGTAACTGTCATTAGTTGCGCTGCTGCTTATTCCATGCGCGGCGCAATAGTCGTCAATTTCGTTCATTTTTTGTGCAAAGGCTCGTGCGGCGCTCTTGCTTGGTTTCCATTTGTAAGCCATTTTTATTTCCTTCTTTCTTTCTTGATTTAAAACGGTAAAGCTTCGTCTTGATAAAGTGCTTTAATCGGGTTAATTTGCGCTGGTCGTCCCCCGAGTTGTTGCTCGAGCATAAAGCACGTTGACAAGGCGTCAGCGGCAAGGTCACTCACTGCGTGATAGTCAGCAATTGAAAGCCGCCCACCTTGTAGCGTTTGCACCCGGTCACAATAAACGCCGAGAATGTAGTTGTAGAACCAGTCAAAAATAAGCTTGTCGTTTTCGGTTTCAAAAGCCAAGTCGTAGACGGTGAAGCACATTTTAACAATGTTAAGCGCTCGGCGTTGTAGCCCTTCCGGAGTTAAAAGTTTTTTGCTGCCGGCAACACTTCTGACGGCGTGACCGGTTGCGGTCTTTTCAAGGTTAATCATTTTTAAGTTGTGGGCTGCTTTTGGTTCTTCAAGTTTTAAAAGGCCGGTGACGTTTTGGAAGTGAGCAACCGCACGAGCGGAAGCGCCAAGATCTGGCACTCCAACTGTGGCGGTTTTTTCTTCTTTGTTAGTTTCTTCTTTTTTGGTGGCGTATTCTTCAAGCTCGAAAATGAAGTTAAAGGCTT